>JACQAA010000092.1 GCA_016195185.1 Pseudomonadota bacterium
ACTGACGAATCTGGCCACGTCTTTGAGAGTGCGCAGGATAAATACCGGCAGATTAACCGCTACGTCGAAATTCTGGACTCGCTCATCAAGCATATTCCGCCGCAAAGTCTGAAAAAAGTGGTGGATATGGGGTCGGGCAAAGGCTATCTGACCTTTGCCCTGTATGACTACCTGACCAATGTCTTGCATTCGGGGACGCAGGTGACGGGCGTTGAGTGCCGTGCCGAATTAGTTGACTTGTGTAACCGGTTTGCGCGGGACTCCGGGTTCTCCTCACTCAATTTTGTACAGGGAGAAATTAAAAAGTATGACAGTTCAGATACCAATATTTTGATCGCATTACATGCCTGCGATACTGCGACCGATGACGCGATTTACAAAGGTATCGCGGCGAAGGCGGATTTAATTGTGGTGGCGCCTTGCTGTCACAAGCAAATCAGGCGAGAGATGGAGCAGAGTAGAGTGGCGAACGAACTGGACTTTTTGACCAAGTATGGCATTTTTCTTGAGCGGCAGGCAGAGATGGTCACGGATGGCCTCCGTGCACTGATCCTGGAGTATTGTGGTTATACTACGAAGGTTTTTGAATTTGTTTCTGACTCCCATACGCCGAAGAATGTATTGATTGTGGGCACCAAAAATTCAAGAGCGCCCGGTGGCAACAAGCCCCTTCTGGACAAGATTAAAGCGACCAAGAAGTTTTTTGGGATTGAGCAGCATCACCTGGAGCGACTGCTGGGAATTTAGATGATATGATCCGGGGCGAGGGGACATTCGTCACTCATATCGCCGACCTCAATCTGGATTGTCGTGTGGCTGATGTTAAAGTCGTGCTCCATTTCATGGGCAATATTGCGGATGAAGGCATCACCGGGGTGGCCTCCAGCCATGACCAGGTGCACGGAAGAGGCGATATCTGTCGTGCTCATCGCCCAGATATGCAGGTCATGCACTTCACGTACGCCGGGGAGGCGCTTGAGAAATTCTTTTACCGCTTCTGGATCAACATGCCTGGGTACCGCCTGCAGCGCCAGAACCATTGATTCTTCCAGCAACTCCCATGTGCTGAAAATAATCAGCACCGAAATAATCAGGCTCATCAGGGGGTCAAGCCATAGCCAATGCGTCGCCAACATCAGGGCACCGGAGACGACGACGCACAGGGAAATCAGCATATCCGCCGCCATATGTTGAAAGGCTGCGCGGATATTGAGGTCACTCTTGCGGCCGGATATGAACAGCAGGGCGGTGCCGCCGTTGATTAAAATGCCGAGCGCCGCTACCGCCATAATGGTTGTGCTGTTGGCCATCTCGGGTTGGGTCAGTCGTAAAATCGATTCCCAGCCGATTCCCCCCACCACAACCAGCAATACAACGGCATTCGCAAGCGAGGCGATAATTGATGAGCTGCGCATGCCATAGGTAAAGCGGCTGGAGGGCTTGCGTTTTGTCAGGCTGGCGGCAATCCAGGCCATGGCAAGAGCGAGAACATCGCTGGCGTTGTGCCCGGCGTCGGCTAGAAGGGCGAGCGAATGGGCTTTCAGGCCCCAGATCGCTTCCACGATGATGAACCCTGTATTGAGCAGAATTCCAGCAAAAAACGCCCGTCTAAAGTCAGGGAGGGGGTGTTCATGGCAGTGATGGTCGTGATGATGTGAATGAGCCACGGAATATCCTTCAACCATTTGAAAAATAAGGATAGTTTTGTATCTCGAGGGGGTGGCGCCGCCGCTATCAAGCAGAGTGTAGCTATTTCAGGTGCTTAAGGTCAATCCCCCTTAATTTTGCACTTTTTTTGCTGGAAATGATTGATTCTATGGTACAATGCGGGTGTGGGTTAGATTTGGAGAAAGGGGGGCTGTCCCCAGTGTATGCTCACCTTGATAGTTGTCCGACTTTGGTACTGAATGCGGACTATCGGCCCTTAAGTTACTTTCCTCTTTCATTGTGGTCTTGGCAGGAGGCGGTCAAAGCTGTGTTTCTGGACCGCGTCAGTATCGTGTCCGAATACGATCGGTTTATCCATTCTCCCAGTTTTCAAATGAAGGTGCCGAGTGTTATCGCGCTCAAAGAATACGTGCAGCCGAAGTGTCGGCCGGCCTTCACGCGGTTTAACGTGTTTTTACGTGATAAATGGACATGCCAGTATTGCGGTGAAAAGCATAAAACACATGAACTGACCTTCGATCATCTTATCCCGAAGTCGCGTGGTGGTACGACAACATGGTCGAATATCCTGACGGCATGCCAGGGCTGTAATTTACTGAAAGGTAATTATCTTCCCGCAGAGTGCAGGATGTTCCCGATCAGGAGGCCATTTGAACCGACGAACTTGCAGTTGCAATTGAATGGGCGGGCGTATCCGCCCAATTTTTTACATGAAAGCTGGAACGACTATCTCTACTGGGATACCGAGCTGGAGAACGGCTAGCCCTGCAGTACGATACTGGTTCCAGAATCTCTCTCATTGCTGCGCGTGATCAAAATCAAGGGATTGTTTTTCTGATCGATGTATGCTGTTCTTGGCTTGGCCGCCAGCCAGGGCTTGCGGTAGCATTAATCTTATAAAAGGACGCTTGAGAATATGATTGCAAAAAAAGTTTTATTCAGTGCTGTTTGTGCCGTTGTGTTGGCAGGATGCACAGCCCAGCTGAGCCCGGATGATCGGGCGATGCTGGCTGAAACGCGGGCGATGGCGCTTGCGGCAAAAAATGATGCTGCGCGGGCAGCGCAGGATGCCAGCGCAGCCAGAGAAGATGCGAACAAGGCGGCCAAAGCTGCGGAGGGTGCCGGGGACAAGGCTGACCGCATATTTCGCCAAGGACAGCAGAAGTAGATATTTTACTTTTGTTTCTTATCGTAGCGATGACGGGCTGATCATGAAAATAAGCAGTACAGCCTTCGTGCGTGATGCAAAGATCCCCGCAAAGTACACTTGCGAGGGAGCGGATATTTCGCCGGATCTTGCCTGGGAGGGGATTCCGGAGAAGACAAAGACATTAGCGTTGATCATGGATGATCCTGATGCACCGGCGGGGACATGGGTGCATTGGGTTGTTTATAATATTCCGGCGACAGTACATGCTTTTCCTGCGCATGTTCCTGTTTCAGAACGGCTTGACAATGGTGCTCTGCAAGGGCGCAATAGTTTTCGCAAAATAGGTTATGGCGGCCCGTGTCCTCCACCAGAGCATGGCCCGCACCGTTATTTCTTCCTGCTCTATGCGCTGGATATTCCCCTCGATCTCAAAGCCGGTGCCAGCAAGGAAGATCTGAAGGCTGCGATGAGTGGGCATATCCTTGAGCAAGCCGAGCTGATGGGTCGTTTCGAGCGATAGGACTATTTTACTTAATACAATGATAGTGCCCAACCGCCAGTGTCGTTGACATTTGTTGTGGTCAACTTATGATGACTTGGCTCATGTCGTGCTCCATCTGCCAATATAAATTTTATCAAAGGAAATCTCATGAATACAAAACATTTGTCCGTTCTATGTGCTTTGCTGCTGATATTTTTTGTCGTTACTCTGGCCCGGGCAGCTGAAGAAAATGGTGCTTACAACGCAGGCAGCGCTGCCACCGCCAACAGAGGTATTGGCCAGAGCGCTGGCGATGAAATTCCTCCCGCAGCTGAACCTGCACAGAGTGATGATCAGCAGCCCCCTGGGCAAGATGATGATGAGCATGATGCTCCCAAGAGCGACGAAGAAGGCGATTAAGCGGTATTACCTCGTCGGGGTTTTTAAAAAGGGTAGGTTCTTTCTTGGGCCTGCCCTTTTGCTTTCTTGGGCTGCAATGGCTTTAAAATTATCCAGAATCATGTTTCTATTTTAGAAATGGCCAAGGAGCTGGCCATTCAGTTATGCTACTTAAGTCGTAACAAGTTGCTTCTACAGATCCAAGGAGTCATGCCATGGCGAAGCCAACAGCAAGAAGGGCGAAGTCTGCTGATAGAAAGTCGCAAAAAGCGCTTCCTGTTGCCGATGCCATGCCCCGGCTCGTTGATGTCGACAAAATATTTGGCAAGAAAACTATTCCTGAGATCAAGAATGGCCTTGCTAAGGCTGGTATTGAAAACGTCAAGGTTGGCGTGTTTGATATCGATGGTATTCTGCGTGGTAAATACCTGAGTGCAGAAAAATTCACCAGCGCCCTCGATAATGGTTTTGGTTTCTGCGATGTGGTGCTGGGATGGGATTCCAATGACCAGCTTTACGATAAAACTAGATTCACCGGCTGGCATACCGCTTATCCTGACGCCCTGGTCCGCCTGATCCCGGAGAGCGCACGCGCCATTCCGTTTGAGGACAATACCCCATTTTTTCTCGGCGAATTTGTCGACAAGGCAGAGGAAATATGCCCGCGCGCGACTTTGCGCCGTGTGCTGGAAAAAGCAGACGATATGGGGTTTAAAGCCTATGCCGCTTGTGAATTCGAGTTTTTTGTTTTTGATGAAACGCCTGAATCTGTCCGCGCTAAAAACTACCAGGACATAAAATCCATCACGCCGGGCTATTTTGGCTATTCCGCGCTTCGAAACTCCGTCCATGCGGAATTTTATCACGAGCTGTTGAATCTTTGCCGCGACATGCGCTTTCCGATTGAAGGCCTGCATACCGAGACTGGCCCCGGCGTTCTGGAAGCCGCACTCCAATATGATGAGGCGCTCGAATCTGCCGACCGCGCTGCGCTCTTCAAAACCTTCTGCAAGATCGCAGCACAGCGTCGTGGCTGGATGGCTACCTTCATGGCCAAATGGTCAAATAAATGGCCTGGCTGTGGTGGACACTTGCATATGTCTCTGCGTGATAAAAAGACCGGTAAGCCAGTGTTTCACAATGCCAGAAACCCTTATAATATGTCAGACACCATGCGCTGGTTTATCGGCGGGCAGCAGGCCTTGATGCCTGAATTGCTGGCGATGGCTGCCTGCACCGTCAATAGCTACCGGCGCTTGATTCCCGGTTATTGGGCGCCGACTTCTGCGACCTGGGCGGTGGAAAACCGCACTACTGCACTTCGTGTCATTCCAGGCAGTGAAAAATCGCAGCGGGTGGAATATCGTATTGCCGCCGCTGATATCAACCCTTACATCGCGCTAGCAGCTTCCATCGGTTCCGGCCTTTGGGGTATCGAACATAAGATCGAACCTACCAAAAATATTATTGGCAATGCTTACACCCAAACGTTTCCCGAAAAATTTGGCTTGCCGCAGACGCTGACGGAGGCCGCGGGACGCTTGCGCGTATCCAAGGCTGCACATGAACTGTTTGGAGAGAAATTTGTTGACCACTATGCAACAACCCGCGAATGGGAAGAGCGTGAATTCCGCAAAGCGGTGACGGATTGGGAGCTGGCGCGGTATTTTGAGGCGATTTGACCTTATGGACCTTGCTACCTTTTGCTTCCCCACGACGATTCTGTTCGGCCCCGGGGTGGTAAAGAAGCTGCCGGAAGAGCTCTCGAAGCGCGGCATCT
>JACQAA010000097.1 GCA_016195185.1 Pseudomonadota bacterium
CCTGCAGCCGTACCATCAACAACCGCCGCCTTAACCTGACGGACCATTGTAGAGGGCCGCGGCAGACCGCTTTTCACCAGCGCTGCGCCGAGAAAGCCAACACCAAATCCAACCATCATGCCACTCAGCACGGCAAAAACTGCACTGGTCGCAATGGTGATGGGCGCTGTGATCGGAGCCGAGGCAATAGACATTGCAGCTACTCCCGCTGTCACGACATTGCCAACCAGCCACTGAACCGACATAGCAGTAATGCCGACACCCGCCAGGGCATCAACAACGCCGCTCCATCTGGAATCCGAGAAGCGACTGGTGAAGGTGCGCCCGAACTGATAATTTCCCTTCACAAAGCTGGACAGCACATTTTTTACTCGTCTCAGACCCATTTTCATCCTCCACTATTCAATTCCTGTTTGACCCCCGATTCCAAGGCCACCAAGTATCCCTGAAACTCACACGAGCCCAATAATTCTGTCAAGAACCTTGTTAGGATTAGCCGGTTCTGTATTTTTTTGACATAATATATAAAACCGATTAAGATGCCTATACTCATTTAAAACACACTCAGTGCAGAGAACAGAAAGTTTAAGAACAGGATGCCAACACGACCCTCAACATGGACCATCAAATTACGACTGGCCTTTGCCACCGCTGCAGGGGCCGCTGTTCTTCTTATCGGGCAGGACATCAACGCCAAAACCCCTCAGGATTCTTGGCTGCAGCAATCCGTCGCCCACAGTGAAGAAGCGACCCATTCAATAGCCAGTGATGTGTCCGCTACCGCATGGCAGATACTCACGCCGCCCATGCCCGCGATCATGCCAGAGTAACGAACAGCAACTCGTTATTCCCCAGGCAATTTTTTGTCATCATCGAGTTGTTTAAAATCACCCTCAATGATTGTCGTAGCGCCCGGTGATTTTCTCTCCTCGTAATACCAATAAGTAAAGCCGCGTGTACCTTTGCTCAGATCGTTGAACAGGCTTTCATGCTGGTATTTGAGGAACCGGAAAATCCACCGCCGTACAGGTGCAATCAATAGCGGCAACGCCATAAAATCACTGATGAACCCGGGAAAGATCAGCAACAAAGCTCCCAACAGGATGCACAGCCCCTCAAACATTTCTTCAAAAGGATAGACATCCGCCTCGACAGATTGCTTGGCCTTCTGCAGGGTCTGGGTGCCCATGGTGGTCAAAAAATAAAAACCCATCATGGTGGCAACGATGACCCACAGCAGTGACCAGCCCACCCCAATTTTTCCACCGATGATGATGAATCCGGCAATTTCCAGCAGGGGTAAAAACAGTACTAAGAAAAATATAATCATTTCAGTATATTAACTCCCTGCAGTTTTCTTCACATTTATGTAGTAAACTCCTTGAAGGAAGCATAGGGTTTTTTATATAAAAGGCAACCAGGAGTCGTATGCATTTGGATATTCTCATTTTTGCCCTCGTTGCGGCATTTTTGGTCAGCCGTCTGAGAGCCGTGCTGGGCACGCGCCATGGCGATGAGCGCCCGCGGCAGAATCCCTTTGCCGTCGATGAAGTACCGGCGCCGCTCAAGCCCCCGGTGAAACCAGCCCCTTTGCAAAAACCGGCGCAATTGATTGACAGCACCGCCAACAAGGACGGGCGTATTGATACCGGCCTTGATGAAATCTCCGCTGCAGACCATAGTTTTGACGTGTCCAGTTTCATTGAAGGTGCAAAAGCCGCTTTTACCATGGTTGTCACCGCCTATAGCAAGGGCAAGCGCGATGAGCTGAAACCCCTGCTCAGCCCCAAGCTCTATGCGGATTTTGACGCCGGCATTACAGCGCGCGAGGCGGCAGGCCACACCGCGCAAACTGACATTCACCGCATCAAGAACGCGCGCATTATCGAGGCACATCTGGGCGGCACCATGTGCTATATCACGGTCGATTATGATGTCGAACAAACGGCTGTCACGCGCGACAAGACGGGGGCAGTCATCGAAGGCAATCCCGACCGTATTTCCGCCGTACAGGACATCTGGACCTTCACCCGCGATACCCGCTCCGTTGACCCCAACTGGATTCTGATTGAAACTCGCGCCGCCGACAATCAGGGTCAAAACGCATAAGGTTTCATGCACTGCTTCAAATGCATCGCTGTCGTGACCTTGTGCCTGACGCTGGCCGGGTGTGGCACCCTCCCCTGGCCCCTGTTCAAAAAAACCGATGACACCCTCTACCTGCAACCATCTTCGTTTGACCGTATCCAGAACTGGAGCACGGACAATCAATCGGAAGCCATCGCCCCCCTGCAAAAATCCTGTGCCCTGATTCTTAAAAAAGATCCGGCTGCCGAGATGGGCGTCGACGGTTTTGCCGGCACTGCCGGGCAATGGCAGGAGGTTTGCAACAAGCTCTCCACCTATCTACTGCCGACGGATAATGACGCCCGCCAATTCTTTCAGGATAATTTTATACCCTATGAAGTCAGGGGTGCGCGTGGACGCGAAGGATTGTTTACCGGTTATTACGAACCGACCCTGCACGGCTCGCGCGGGAAACACGGCAAGTTCAGAATTCCTATCTATGGCCGACCCCATGACCTGATCTCGGTGAGTCTGGGTGACTTCAAACCCTTGCTCAAGGGAGAGACCATCATGGGCCGCGTTCAGGATAAAAAACTGGTGCCCTACTACAAACGCGCCGAGATTGAAAAAGGCGCCTTGAAGAAGCAGCGTCGTGAAATCGCCTGGGTTGATAACGCGGTCGACGCCTTTTTCCTGCATATTCAGGGCTCCGGGCAGATCGTGCTGGATAACCACCGCACCCTGCATGTCGGCTATGCCGCCGAAAACGGCCAGCCCTACATGGCGATTGGCCAGGAGCTGATCCGTCGCGGCGCGCTGACAAAAGACAACGTCTCCATGCAGAGCATACGCGAGTGGCTGGAACAGCATCCGGAGGATGCGTCTGACGTCATGAACCTCAATACCTCTTATATTTTCTTCAGCAAGCTGGCCGATCAGGAAGGGCCTCTCGGCGCTGAGGGTGTGCCGCTGACACCGCGCCGCAGTATCGCCGTGGACCGCAAAAAGATCCCTTATGGCGTGCCCCTGTGGCTGGAAGCCGAAGAACCCGACAATGACGGCTGCTTGCAACTCCTGATGATCGCCCAGGACACCGGTGGCGCCATCACCGGCTCGGTACGCGGCGACTTTTTCTGGGGGGCCGGTGAAGAAGCGGAACATAAGGCCGGACTGATGAAAAGCCGTGGTCATTCCTGGCTGCTGCTGCCCAAATCTGTCACCGTCCCCAAGGAAAAACTGTACCAACCTCTCTGGATGTCCTTGCAGTGGTAAACGACCTGCAAAGCCCTTACGGCACCTATGCTCTCGGCAAGCATCAGAACCAGTTGCTGCGCTGGGCACAATCAATGCCACTGAGCTGGCTGGGGCGCCGCTCGGCGCTGGCGCTGCGTAAGGCCGTACTGCTGCGCGGCCCTGCCATTGTCGATGCCGTCGTCGATGGGTTGAAATTCCGCCTCTATACCAAGGATAACGTCTCGGAAAGAAAATTCCTGTTTATGCCACAATTCTTTGATCACGATGAGCGCAGCCTGCTCAAAAAGACTTTGAAGGCGGGCGATACCTTTGTGGATGTCGGTGCCAATGCCGGCGTTTATGCGCTGACGGCAGCAGCTCTGGTCGGCGATCAGGGAAGAGTCGTCGCGATCGAACCTAACCCGTCGGTGCTTGAGCGGTTGCAATTCAACTCGGCCCTCAACGGCTTTAACAACAGGTTCTTCTTTGAACAATCCGGTGTCTCGGACACCGAGGGCAGTTTTGACCTGAACCTGGATGATCGCAATCTGGGCGGCAGC
>JACQAA010000099.1 GCA_016195185.1 Pseudomonadota bacterium
AGACACCCCGGAAACGAAATATCTCAAGAATTACCACCAGCCGGATTTCAAAATCGGTTCGGTGCATCTCGATTTCGACATCCGGGATGGCAAAACTACCGTGCGGGCCAAGACTACCTTTGAGCGCCGCAACAAAAGCAGCAAAAATATCACGCTGGACGGTCAGCATCTGACGCTGAAATCGGTAGCGATGAATAGCGACCAACTGTCATCCAACCGCTACACGACCGATGAGGATAGTCTTACCATCCTTGATGTAGGCGATACCTTCACCCTCGATATCGTGACCGAGATATGCCCGGAAAAAAATACCGCGCTGGAAGGGCTGTATAGTTCTGGCGGAAATTACTGTACTCAATGCGAACCGGAAGGCTTCCGCAAGATCACCTATTACCTCGACCGTTCAGACATCATGGCTCAATTCACGACACGTATCGAGGCTGATAAAAAATCTTGCCCTGTACTACTGTCAAACGGCAATTGTACTGACAAGGGGGACCTCACCGGAGGTCGTCACTTTGTCGTCTGGGAAGACCCATTCCTCAAACCCTGTTACCTCTTTGCGTTGGTTGCAGGGCACCTGGGCCACATCCATGACACCTTTACCACTCTGAGCGGCAAGAAAGTAGATCTCTATATCTACGTCAATCCCGGCAATGAGGATAAATGCCACCACGCCATGCAATCGCTAAAAAAGGCGATGAAGTGGGACGAAGAAAAATATGGCCGTGAATATGACCTGAACATTTTTAACATCGTCGCCGTCAACGACTTCAACTTCGGCGCCATGGAGAACAAGAGCCTCAATATCTTTAACTCCAAGCTGGTGCTGGCCAAGCCGGAAACCGCCACGGACAACGACTATCTGGCTATCGAAGGGGTTGTTGCGCATGAATACTTTCATAATTGGACCGGCAACCGTATCACCTGCCGCGACTGGTTTCAGCTGAGCCTTAAGGAAGGGCTGACGGTTTTCCGTGATCAATGTTTCTCGGCGGACATGAATTCTGCGGCCGTACAGCGCATCGATGATGTCGAAGGTTTGCGCAGCACGCAGTTCTCTGAGGATGGAGGTCCCATTGCCCATCCGGTACGCCCTGACAACTATATAGAAATTAACAATTTCTATACCGCTACCGTCTACGAAAAGGGTGCAGAAGTCATCCGCATGATGCATACCCTGCTGGGTCCAGAAAAATACCGCAAAGGTACCGATTTATACTTCAAGCGACATGACGGGCAGGCCGTCACCTGCGACGATTTTGCCCAGTGTATGCAGGACGCCTCTGGCATTGACTTGACCCAGTTCAAACTCTGGTATAGTCAGGCTGGCACGCCAGAACTAACAGCTAAAGGCAGTTACGACGCCGGAAAAAAAACCTTCACGTTGGCACTGGAACAAAAAATTCCCGACACCCCCGGACACACCAACAAAAAACCCATGCATATGCCAATACTGGTCGGGCTGCTAGGGAAAAACGGGCGAGATCTATTGCCAGAAAAAACGCGCATATTGCATTTGAAAGAGCAACAGCAACGCTTCACATTTGAAAACATCACCGAAAAGCCAGTACCATCGATACTGCGTGGATTTTCAGCCCCCGCAAAAGTGACATCCGATCTGACGGATAGCGACCTTCTGTTTCTGATGGCTCATGACTCTGATGGGTTTAACCGCTGGGATGCGGGACAAACGTATCTACAGCGAATTATCCTGAGTAAACCCCAACTG
The DNA here is from genome assembly GCA_016195185.1 of Pseudomonadota bacterium. Classification (GTDB taxonomy): domain Bacteria; phylum Pseudomonadota; class Alphaproteobacteria; order Micavibrionales; family UBA2020; genus PALSA-926. The sequence continues at coordinate 1,733 of JACQAA010000099.1, forward strand.
CTCCCGGAAGCTCTACTGACCGCCTTTCATAAGATCATCACCGACAGGGCCGATAAAGCGCTGCGGGCCAAGGCCCTCACTCTTCCCTCTGAAGCCTATCTGGCACAGCTTATGGACGTGATTGACGTGGATGGAATCCACGCCAGCAGGAAATTTGTCATGGAAGGCATCGGCAAAAAATATCTAACCGAATTGCAACAGCTCTATCAGGAAAATGCAGATCATGGTACTTACCAGATCACGCCCGAGGCTGTTGGCAAGCGCCGTCTTAAAAATATAGCACTTCGCTATATTCAAGCGGCGGATAATAGCCTCTCTGTTCAGCTGGCTGCCACACAATATAAAAGCTCAAGCAACATGACAGACAAAGTCGCAGCACTAGGTATTCTGACTGACACCAAGACAGATGCCAGTGCCTTCGCCTTTGAAGATTTCTACAAAACCTGGAAAAACGATCCGCTCGTTCTCGATAAATGGTTCAGCTTGCAAGCCATCGCCGACCGGCCCGATGCGCCCGAGACAGTTTCTCAACTTTTACAACATCCTGACTTTAACTATAAAAATCCCAATCGGTTACGCTCACTGATCGGCAGTTTCTGTGCCGGCAACCAGAAATGGTTCCACCGTGCTGATGGCACAGGATACAAATTGTTGTCGGAAACCGTAGTACGACTGAATAGCATTAATCCATCCGTTGCAGCCCGCATGTTGACCCCGATCCGGCAGTGGCGGAAATACGACCCCTCCAGAAAGCGCTTGATGGAAAGCGAATTAGAACGCATCCTGTCAGAGAAAGACATCTCCAACGATGTCTACGAGATTGTCTCTAAAAGCCTGAGTTAACATGACCGAAAAAGAGCAACTGTGCCGGATCTGCCTGCTCCCCCTCGACGAATACAGCATGGGAGAAAAAAACGGCTATCAGCTGGTCGCCTGCAAGACCTGCGGCTCTGTCATGGTAAAGCCGTGGATAAAACAAGCCGATCTTGACAAATTCTTTGGTGATATCCAGCCAGAGATCGTCCACCTTGCTAATCCGACAGCTCGAATCTGGTCTCTCAAAAAATTGATCCAAAAAATTTCCCCCACCGTTTCAGGTCGGCGTTTTCTTGATGTCTCCTGCAGGCAGGGCTATACCGTGACAGCCGCTAAAGAACTGGGATTCCAGGCCTTGGGTATCGATTCACATGATTTTTTTATTGCCTTCGCCAGGGACAAGTTCAATGCCGACTTGTTTGAATGTGTCTCCATGGTAGAATACGCCACAAGGCTCGCACAGGCTGAAGTTATCTTTTCTATCGAAAGTTTTTGCGAACAGGCGGATCCGGATGCCTACATGGCAGCCCTGTCCAAAGTTCTTGCCCCGGGTGGCGTGCTTTACCTGCAGGAACCAGATGGGAATCACTTCACCCTGCCCAGGAACTTCTCCAGATGGGCTTTCGTCGATCCTCCCCTGAATTTTGTCTACCCCTCGGTGAAAGGCATGACGGCCCTCCTCGACCGCCACGGCTTCAAAATCCACAGAAAGCTCAGACACGGAGCCAGAACCGTTGCAGCAGATTGTTGAAACAAGGATGAAACACGATGGGTCAGAAAACGAAACTACATCAGCAAATTGAGCTTGAAACAGGTCTCAACATAGAGAAAGTAGACAGTCAGCACCGCTTGAATGACTATCTCGACCAAGGCCTTGCACAACTGTATCGCGACGTGTTTACAGAGCCACCTTACTTTGAAAGCTACTCTCTGGAGGAAGTGAAAGCCTGCTTTCAGGATTATTTCAAAGAGGGGGGATACATTTTTGTCGTAACCGATCCTCAAAAGGAGAACAAGCCCGTTGCCTTTCTAGTCGGAGTTCCCTTGAAGACGCACTTTGATCTTGTCAGCAAGAGCTCTGGCTATGCTGATCCGGAGAAAACAATTTATGTCGCAGATGCCGGTGTTGACCCCGACTACCGCCGCCGTAATATTTCGGTGAAAATGAAGAAATTGCTGTTCGAAGCCAGTTCAGCGGCGGGTTTCAAACAAGCTCTATCCAGAACCAGCCAGGAAAGCTACAAACAGGTCAGCGCCTTTAACAAAATGGGTGGCAAAGTCTTAAGCGGCACTTTTCAAGACGTAGCCGCGAAGGGTCTGAACGGCACCATCGTAACAGACACACGCGTTTTCTATGTTTATACCTTGGCACAACAGGCGCAGGACGCAGCAAATGTCACTGTGCTAGACAGGGCGATTATTACACGTGCCAACGGAAAAGATACGGCGATCTTGCCGGATACCATCCCCGAGCACGAACGGGATCGTCTGTCAGTGAGAATAAAAACAGCCTATTCCGGCGTGGATAATGTTAGCTTTGCCGACCTACAACAGGCTAAAGACAGTACAACGGAACAGATCGTGTTCGATGGAAAAATGTATCTTATGCAAGACCCCGGACCGGCCGGCAACAAAGGAGAACTGAAACCGTAACCCAGAAAAAACTATGCCGTTCAACGAGGCCGAGGATTATTGCGCGGACGCTCTTGGGTTGGCTTTGAATCTTCTCTAAAATCCGCTTTATCCACTGCAAACATAATTTTCTGGTGATCCACTTTTCCGCCTCGCTCAAATAAGCCATCCAGTAGTGGAAATAGCTTTTCTTCAAATCCACGGAGCTTTGAATCATCCTTCATCGCTTTAATATCAATCTTGAAATAAGGAAACATACTTTTGTTACCTACATCCTCAATACAATACTGATCAACCAATGTCTGAAGACATTTGGTCGAAATTGTAAAAGACTTTTCTGGCGTTGCAGACGAACAGCCCGGCTTGGAATTGATTTCCTGCACGACAGCGACAACAAAGTCGCCGAGAATGTCCTTTAACTTGGATTCAACATGCTCACGATACGAATTACTGGGATGTTTCATAGCCGGACGCTCCTTACTCTGCTCAACATGAAACTATGGTAACAAATCTTTGTTAATTTTATATTAATATAGAATTCACAACCTTCCAGTTGGGTAACATGCCCTAATCTAGGGAGAGACGATTTTCATCCACTCCTCTTCCGACAAAACTTTGATACCCAGCTCTGCGGCTTTTTTCA
>JACQAA010000113.1 GCA_016195185.1 Pseudomonadota bacterium
AGACAATACTTCGTGTCATCTCGAAGGGTGCTGATACAAAAAGAGCGGCAGTGTCGGCTTTTGAAGAAGCTGATCTTCTGACAGCGCCAGCGCGTGCTTATATCGCTGACAAGTTAGATAAAGAACTGAGCGATGAAGTCAAGTTTTTCACGGCCAAGAAAATTCCGGAGTTACGCGTGCAATTGGAAGACTGGAGATCCAAGAAACAAAGCAATTCGGCTCAAGCCGATAAAGGCATAGTTGATCATTGCATGAAATTGGGGGTTGTAGCCCAATTTGTTGCCAAAAATAAAGGTGATGACGCCTGTTTATTTGTGAAACTATATCCAGATGCGATGGCAAAACTGTCTGATGCCGCCACGTCACAGGATCATATCGACGTTTTGTGCGAGACGCTTGAATTGGTCCAGAAATGGCCGGAGATGCAGGCACAACGTCAGGCCGAGATGGAAAAAGAGCGAGCCTCTGCACTTGCTGAATTAGTGAAACAGCGGAGCGCAAAACTCCACAGACTGCAGCCTTGGAAAACCGCGCTAAAGAGAAGATAGCGGCTCAATTTTTAACATAACCATATGACCACTCTTAACTGTGCAGAGTTTGTCTGTAGGGGTGGTCATAAGCGGTAATCCGAGCTATACTCCGCACACCTCGCCCTATCGTCTCCTAGGAGTTGTTGTTGTGACGTATGCCACCCCTCTTCGAGATATACGCTTTGTCCTGAAAAATATTGCAGGAATGGATGAGATTTCCCATCTTCCCGGCTATGAGCATGCAACAAGTGATGTTGTTGAAGCCGTTCTGGAAGAAGCGGCCAAGCTGTCTTCAGAAGTTTGGGCGCCCATCAACAGGACAGGCGACCGGCAGATGGCAAAGATGATCGATGGCGGCGTTAAAACCCCCGAAGGGTTCAAAGAGGCCTATAAGAAGTATGCCGAGGGTGGCTGGAATGCGTTGGTATGCCCCGCCGAGTTTGGTGGTCAAAACCTTCCCTGGGCGCTTGGTGTGGCCGTCGGGGAAATGTGGCAGTCTGCTAATCTGGCATTAAGTCTTTGTCCATTGCTCTCGCAGGCCGCCATCGAGGCGATTGAAAAGCATGGCACGTCCGAGCAGAAACACACCTATCTCCCCAAGCTGATTTCCGGGGAATGGGCGGCCACGATGCAGCTGACGGAGCCGCAGGCCGGCACCGATCTTGCCGCCATCCGGACCACCGCCACCAGGAATGGCGATCACTACCTGATACGCGGACAAAAAATATTTATCTCCTACGGCGATCATGATTTTACACCGAATATCATTCACCTCATATTAGCACGGGTTGACGGTTTGCCGTCCGGCAACGACGGGTTGGGTCTGTTTATCATGCCCAAGTTCCTGCTGAATAAAGATGGTTCACCCGGCAAGCGTAATGACATCAAGGCAGTGTCTTTGGAGCATAAGCTGGGTATTCATGCCTCGCCAACCTGCGTCATGATGTACGGTGAGAATGGGGGAGCTGTTGCCTATCTTGTAGGCGATACAAGTGAAGAAGGCAAAGGTCTGCGCAATATGTTCACAATGATGAATAACGCGCGGATTGCTGTCGGAGTGCAAGGCGTGGGGTTGTCCGAGGTGGCTTATCAGCATGCGCTTGATTACGCGAAGGCCCGCCTGCAATGCTCCAAGCTTGGCGACAAATCCGGCAAGCGAGTGGCGATTATTGAACATCCGGATGTCCGGCGTATGCTGTTGACGATGAAGGCTAATACTGAAGCCTACTACGCGGGGTCAATGATCGACTGGATGCGTCGCAATCCCGACCCGGTACAAGTGCAGCTGGCGGCTGCCCGGGTTGATCTGCTGACGCCGTTGGTCAAGGCCTGGTCAACCGATCTCGCTGTTGAAACTGCATCCACTGGTTTGCAAGTTCATGGCGGCATGGGATTCATTGAAGAAACCGGTGCAGCGCAATACTACCGTGATTCCAGAATTACCCAGATTTATGAGGGCACCAACGGTATCCAGTCCAATGATCTGGTGTTTCGCAAAATTCTCCGTGATAACGGTGCTGAGGCTGCACGTTTTATGAAGGAGATGAGGGAATTTCTGGTTGATCTGTCCCAGAAGCCCAGCGATGATCTGGATGTTATTCAGAATGGCATGGTTAAAGCGGTCGCCGCGCTGGAGGAAACGACCCAGTGGGTGCTGGCCAATGCCAAATCAAACACGGAAGCTCTGGCTGCCAGTGCGGTTCCCTATCTGCGCATTTTTTCGACAGTGGCCGGTGGATACATGATGACCAAAATGGCCTACGCTGCACACCGTGCCCTCTTCACTGCCGATGGCCACGCCGACTACTATAATGCCAAACTCATCACAGCAAGGTTTTTTACCGAGGCGCTGTTGCCCCAAATATATGGGCTAATGGCGCCAGTGATGGGCGGACATACGGCCGTTACACAAATAGCCAATGACCAGTTCTAACGGGTAAAAATGGGCATGCAGAACGAAGATGGTTTTTATTTTCACTCGTTTCCCAGCCTATCCGGCAATACAAAATCGCTGATTATTATTTTTCACGGCAACAATAGCCACCCTGATGGCTATCGCAAATGGGCAGAAAAGGCCCAGCAGGATAATCCCGATGCGGATGTTTTGGTCATTCGTGGCCCTGTTGCGTCTCATGCATCGCAACAGGAAAAGGCGACGTATAGGGTGCCCGAAGTAGATGATCTGTATACCTGGTATGACATAGATAAGCACCCAGGCCGTCAGGTGGGCTTGCTATTACGGCAGGCGTTTAATCGCATGACTGTTATTGGCAAGCTGAACAAGCTGATTAACCACCAGCTTGCAAAAAGACAATTGCAGGACAAGGATCTTGCGCTGATGGGCTTTTCGATGGGGGGGGTTGTCGCGCTGCAGGTGGCGTATAGCCGTAAGGGTGAGTGTGCCGCCGTTGTATGCCATTCCGGCGCCGTGCTGCCTTTTACCCGTGTTAAAAAGAAACCGGATACCTTGATGGTGGTGGGGGATAAGGATGAAGTTTTCTTTCTGCCAGAAAAGAAACTTCATCAACGGACTTCACCCATTATCAAAGCCTTCAACAGGCTGGGCATCAGGGTTAATTTGCACCATAACCAGTCAGTCAAGCGGCTGAAGAAAGCCGGAATTCCTGTGTCCGAGAAAGTCTTTGGTGGTCAAACTCACTCTATTACGGACAGCTCCTGGCAGGAAGCCACCGCCTTTGTTGCCAAGAAGCTGAAACTCAAAAAATAAGACATTGTGAACAACTTATACGCCCTATACGAAGCGAAGCTGCATAGCGGAATTATTCGTCCGGATCCGGATCAACGGCTTGCGATACAGGCTTTGGAAGAACTGCAGAAATCATTTATAGGGGCGGGGGCCAGCGGTATTTGGCAGATAATCTGCCGCGTCTTTTCGAATAAGAAAAAGCGCAGGGGGTATTATTTTTACGGCGGTGTCGGACGCGGCAAGTCGATGGTCATGGATTTGTTTTTTGATACGGTTGAGATCAAAAAAAAACGCCGCGTGCATTTTCATGCTTTTATGCTGGAGGTTCACGATTTTCTCCATGCTGCAAGGGCCGAGAGAAAGGCTCGGGGCGGGATTGACAGCAATTTACTTTCCTGTGCCGAACAGATCACAAAAAATACACAGCTACTCTGCTTTGACGAATTTCAGGTCAAAGATGTGGCCGATGCAATGATTTTGGGAAGGTTGTTTACCGCATTGTTCGAGCGTGGAGTCAGCATCGTGATGACCTCCAATGTTGCCCCCAATGACCTATACGCGGATGGTCTACAGCGTGATCGTTTTATGCCGTTCATTGAGCTGTTGAATAGAGAGATGAATGTTTTCATGTTCCCTGGTCACGTCGATTATCGATTAACCAGGCTATCGGAACAGCGGACTTATTTTGTCCCTCATAATGCGCTGGCAGAGACGGAGATGGACAAAATTTTTAGAATGATGGCCGACAGCAGGGTGGGGGAGCCTCAGGATATAGCGGTCAAAGGTCGGGTTATCCACGTGCCGCGTGCTGCACGCGACGTATCAGAGTTCAGTTTCATGGAGCTGTGTGAACAGTCCAAGAGCGCCTTGGACTATCTGGAACTTGTTAAACGGTTTCATGTTTTTCTGGTTAAAGATGTCCCCCAGCTGGATGATCAAAAGCGTGATGCTGTTTCTCGATTCATCACTTTGATCGATACACTCTACGACCATCGGGCACAGTTGGTGATCTCCGCGAGTGCGCCGCCGGGTCAGCTCTACCGTGGACAAGAGCATGCGCAGGCATTTGAGCGGACAATGAGTCGCTTGATAGAGATGCAGTCTCGCGAATATCGGAGCCTGCAAAATGAATATGTATAGTTCCGGTGCTGCTGTGCTTAAAGGTGTGTTAAGCTTCCCATTCTAAACTCAAGGGGAGTTGAGAGGGGACCGGCCATGTTCGCTTTTTTCAGGAAGATTTTTGGGGTTGATAAGCGGCGTTATGAGCGGCAGAAAAAGCTGCTGGAAACCGGCAATACGGAGCAACGCCAGCTCTTGGCGAATGGCGAAGACACGCATCCCGAGGTGCTTTATTTTCTGGCCAGGGATACTAACACCAATATCCGTCTTGCAGCGGCCACGAACAAGTCGACGCCTGTGCAAGCAAGTGCTTTGTTGGCTAATGATAAGAGCGTTGATGTGCGTATGGCATTGGCGGCGCGTTTGGTAGGGTTATTGCCAGATTTATCGACTGAGAAACATGGTCAGCTCTATGCCTATGCGGTACAGGCATTGGGTGTTTTGGCCAAGGACGAAGTGTTAAAGATCCGTCAGGCGCTATCTGGTGCGTTGAAAGATCATGCCAAAGCTCCACCGAAAGTTGTCGGACAATTGGCCAGGGACGTTGAGAGAACAGTCTCCGAACCAATTTTACGTTTTTGTATCGCGCTGGAAGACGATGACTTGCTGAGTATTCTGGGCAATCATCCTGAAACCTGGGTCATTTCAGCAATCGCCAGACGACCTATTGTCAGTGCGCGGGTATCAGACGCTGTCATTGATATAAAAAACGTATCTGCCAGCGCTGAGCTGCTTCACAACAAAGGAGCCATGTTTTCTGAAGTCACCCTGCAAAAAATCATCGAGAGCGCCAGCGAATATCCCGAGTGGCATGAACCCCTGGCAGTCAGAAAAGAGTTGTCTCTGGACTTGGCGCAAAAACTAGCCGGCTTCGTGAGCGCCTCCATTCTTGACCTGCTTGAAAAGAGGTCTGATTTTGAACCAGCCATGCGACAGGAAATAACTGAACTGGTCAGACGACGCATCGAATTTCACCGGCATGGTGCTCCCTATGAAGCTCCGGAAAGCAAAGTTGAGCGATACGTGAAAACCGGAAAGTTGACCCCCAGCGTTGTTCAGGATGCGCTGGCTTGGCAGGACCATAAATTTGTCCTGTTGGCGCTGGCTTATTTGTCCAAGATTCATCCCATTGTTGTTGAGAAAATGTTACGCTCCGGATCCGCCAAGCCGATCATTTCCCTCTGCTGGAAGGCACGAATGCCGATGCGTGTTGCGCTGGAGCTGCAGCGTAATTATGCACGCCTGCAGCCCAAAGAATTCATGTATGCTAAAGGCGGCACCGACTATCCGATGTCGCTCGCTGAAATTAAATGGCAGTTGGAATTTTATGGAGTGGACTTGAGTGCGGCGGATAAATA
>JACQAA010000018.1 GCA_016195185.1 Pseudomonadota bacterium
TACAATGATAGTGTTGTTGGCACTGCTTGGCGATCTGGGGACCGCGGCGATTTCATGGTTTATATATCGTTCCAGAAAATTCGTGATGGTGACTTTTGTTTCTGCTCTTGTTTTTCAAAGCATATATGTCGCAATTTCTCTGCCACGGTCCTTCAGGCACTCAGAAGAGACCTTGAACGCCGACCTCGAACGGGAAAAATCTTTCGAGCAATATGCAACTATCGGCGATGTCAGTTTTGACCTGCAGGAGCCTTATTCAGACAAGCGCGGGATTAACGGGGAATTAGTGGAACTGTCATTATTCAGACACTTGGCAATTATTGTACCGATTTCAGTGACACACCCCGGAGTTTATCAGATATATCTCCAATACCATGACAATACGGTTGGTGGTAACAACGAGTTCGAGAAAGAGGTTACCCAAGATCTTCATATCGGTTCTAACATGCTCAGGATAGAATTTCCCTGGAACGAATCTCGCGGGTTCGGCTACGCATCTCCAAAAATTGCGAAGGGGGGCGCCCGAATCCAGCTCTCTTATCTTGCATCACCGCAAGAACTGTTTGGCAATTTGAAACCAGGGAGCTCAGTAGAACGGAACATACTCCAAAAATTTATGAAGGAGAGAGGCTTCGATAAAGGCCTTAGTTCCACATCCCACATCAATCAATTTGTGAGCCAAAAGCAGGTTCAGTTCTGAGAGGGCGGACGGCCGCCCTGGACAAACATCCCTCCAAAGACCCGCCTGAATTGTTCCTGGCCTACTTCCTCGACTGCACCAGCAGGTATAACGCCTAGTTCAAATACGCCATAGGAGGTACGGATCAGTCGGTTGACGGTCAACCCCAGAAAATCCAGCACACGGCGAATCTCACGGTTTTTTCCTTCCTGCAGGGAAATAGTCATCCAGACATTGGCAGCTTGCGCTGGCTCCAGCACAACGGACATCGGGCCATAAGAGATTCCATCAACGATAATGCCCCCCTTCAGCGTATCCAGCCTTTCCTGACTGATTTTACCGTAGGCACGGACACGGTATTTCCTGACCCAGCCGGTTGTCGGCAGTTCCAGATAGCGTGACAAGGCACCATCATTGGTCAACAATAATAAACCTTCGCTGTTCAAATCTAGGCGCCCAACCGAAATGACCCGCGGCATCTCCGGCGGCAGGTGATCAAAAGTCGTAGCCCGGCCTTTTTCATCACTGTGCGAGGTGACCAAACCACGCGGCTTGTGATAAAGCCAGAGCCGCGTTGGCTCCTTGATCGTGATCAAATACATTGACAGCGGGCGTTTCCAGAACCTCTCCGTTCAGGGTCACTCTCCCCGCGGCAATCATTCGTTCCGCATCGCGTCGGGAGCAAATCCCTGCCCGCGCCAGCCGTTTGGCAATACGTTCGCCTTTTTCTATCCCGTCCTGTGTCATGTTTGTGTTATACCGCTTTTATGGATCAAAATCACCACATGAAACAAGCACTCACCGAAGCCAAAGCCGCCGGCGCACGGGGGGAAGTTCCCGTTGGCGCAATCGTTGTCGATAGTATCACCAGACAGGTGATTGCCGTGGCTGGAAATGAAACAGAATGCAACCATGATCCAACTGCCCATGCCGAACTACTGGCCCTTCAGCGCGCCTGCAAAATCAAAGGAACGCCGCGGCTACCAGGCTGTGATTTGTATGTCACGTTGGAGCCTTGCCCAATGTGCGCCACGGCGCTGTCCTTCGCACGCATCCGTCGCCTGTATTTCGGCGCTTACGACCCCAAAAGTGGCGGCGTGGACCACGGCCCGAAAATATTCAGCCATGCCGCCTGCCACCACCAACCCGAGGTCTATGGCGGCATTCAAGAGCAAGAATGTGGAGAAATTCTGAAAGAATTTTTTAGAGATAAAAGATAGATCCCGACCCGATAATCTCTAGTGCACGACAATATCGCAGGGCGACATTTCCTGCGCCATTTTGTTGCACACTTGTTCCAAGAGAGGAACATCTGGCCTCTCCTTATAAAAGTGGCCGGTGAGCAGATCGAAAGGCCGCCGCTGTACTTCCTGTAAACATAGATCTTTCAAGATCGCGCGTTGCTCTGACTTGTTTTTTCCCGCCAGTCTCTGGTCAAGGGTCAGATCCGGCTGCGGCGGCGTGGCGCATCCGGACAGAAGAAACACCAATGCCAAAATCATGCTTACATTCTTACGCATCAAACACCCCGCTCGTTAAAAAATATTTATGACAGGAACTATCAGGCCTTTTAGTTTCAAGTAATCAGCGATTTCAAACAAGGGCAGCGCTGCAAACCACCACACCGCGTCGGCAATAGCGTTACTCAGGTACGCCGGCTGAAAAGTTAGCTCCGCCGGACAGTGATAATGTTTGAAGGATGGCCACAGACGCGGCACCCTAGCCGAATAATCCTGAAACTCTTTGCCAAATTTTTTGGCCAAAAACTCTTCCTCGCGTTTGATAAGACTTATGTATATCAACAAGAACCCAAAAATCATGACGGCAGAAATAATCAGTGACGTCGTCACAAGGCCAATCCCCGCCGCCCCAAGCAGTGAAAATAAATATAGAGGATTACGGCAAATTGAATAGGGTCCGGTGACCATCAGCTCTTTATTTTTGATGCCACCGATAAAAGTTGAGGCATAAACTCTTCCGATCGCGCAAACAACGACCAAGGCATATCCAGCCAATTCCAGCCCCTTATGCGCCAATGTTCCCGGCATAAAGCAAGTTTGACCAAAAACACCGGCAAGAAGCGCGGCAACCATCAGAATGCGTGTATCGCGCATCCGCGTCTTATTCAAGGCATCCGCCATTGACATGTCTCCTGAGCGCGAACATATAGCCGAAATGAAACACCATGCAAAACGCGGCGTTTCAAGGATTCAACAAGAGCGCGGTCCCTTGACTTCACCATGTGCGTATTTTACGCTCCCGGTGATCTTAATCAAGATGATCCAGGGGGACTTCATGAAAAAGAAGCGGTTTCTTGCATTCGCTGGATTGATCGCACTGACGCCTCTATCAGGGGTCTTCGCACAACATGCAGGACAACCTTCTAAAACGACCGGCCAGTCCACGTATAATGAAATCATCCAGGCACCAGCTAATGAAAACGCCTTCAAATACGTTTCTGTGGCACAAGATATTCAGTGGTTTGATGCCCAGGGTTCCGCAACGCAAGATGCACACACCCTGCTGCGCTATCTGCAGGATGCCCCATCCCACGGCCTCAATCCTGATGCCTACAAAACCAGCGACATTGCCATCCTGATTAATTCCCACGTCCCCGCCGCCAATCGCAGCAGTGCTGAGCAAATGCTGACTCAAGCCATGGTTGCCTATGCACAGGATATGACCGGGCCGCGTATTAATCCATCGGCGGTCCGCAGCTCTGCCGAGTACTGGCGAAAGCCGCTGACAAAAAGCGAGGTGCTCGTCAAGTATGCCGCCACAGGCAGCATGGATGCCATGCTGAAAAGCATTGAGCCCAAGAACCCTTTATATGCCGCACTGCGGACTGAACTGCGCAGCCTCACACAGCGGCCACCGTCTGCAACAAATGATAACAAGATCGCTCAGCTGATGCTCAACATGGAGAGGTTGCGCTGGGATCAAGACCGCCCCGCACGTTATATTGAAGTCAATATTGCCGACCAGACACTCAATGCTGTGGAGAATGGCAAGACTGCTCAAAGCACTCACATCATTGTTGGCAAGCCACAACTGCAAACCCGCGAATTTACCACCCCGATCACCGGCGTAAAATTCAACCCGACCTGGCATGTCACGGCGGGTGTCATGCGCCGCCTCAAATTGCCCGAGCTACGCAAAGACCCCTATTCTCTCCAGAAGAAAAACATCCATATTTTCTACGATGGTGAACTTATTGATCCCGGGACAGTCGACTGGAAAAACATCTCTACCAAGGAACTCGCTCATATCAAAATGCAACAGGATCCGGGTGCAGATAACGCCTTGGGCCAGATCCGCGTGATGATGGAAGACAGGTATCTGCAATACCTCCACTATACAAACCAGCCCGAACTATTCGAGAACGATCAGCGCACCTTCAGCTCCGGCTGCATGCGCATGGAAGAACCGGACAAAATCGTCTGTTTCATTCTGTCCATCACGCCCGAGCGTGTTGAAGAGCTGAAAAACGGCGGATCGGACGTGTCAATGAAAGCGTCGCATAGTTTATCTTTTTACAGCGTTTACCACACCACCACTGTCGGGCCTGACGGCAAAATCCAGTATCATAAAGATATTTATGGACGGGATAAAAAGCTGCTCGAGGCGCTGGAAAAAGACAACGCCCTTCCGCATCGCGTCCCCACCACTCCGACGGGACCAGCGAAGCTCAGCTATTTGCGACAAGAAAAACGCGGCAACTCGCGTCAGGATCAAAAACCACCTTTGGGATAGATGGGAAGCGATCGGGATCTGCCAGCAAGTTACGCTGCGTGTGCACCTTTCCACTTGATGTTGCAGCCCATGGTCAGCCGATGCCTTCTTTATCCCGTAAATCTTAGCAGCCCGAGTGATTTAAAGCTGATATGCCCGCTTCGGGAAATAATCAAATGATCATGGACAAGGATCTCAAGTGCAGCGCCGGCTTTGATGATTTCTTCGGTCATGGCGATATCAGAATCGCTGGGGCTTGGGTCGCCACTGGGGTGATTGTGAACGAGGATCATGGCGCTTGCACCCAGTTCCAATGCGCGTTTGACGATTTCGCGAGGATA
>JACQAA010000108.1 GCA_016195185.1 Pseudomonadota bacterium
CGGCCTACATCTTCCTGATCTGGGCGACATATGCCTCGAACCTGGCGGGCAGGTAGAACTGTCCAGCAAGCCCTGCCTGAATCTACAAGAATTGGAAACGGTAAATCAGAAATTGCGTTTGGCTCTTGATCAGGCAGCAGAATTTTTTGGTCTGCGCGTTAAAGGGCAGGGGCATATAGCCTCCTTTGCAACAGCGGAAGATATGCCACGCTCACGCTTTGCCGCCTATTACCGTTATTGCCGTCATGAAATCGGCGAGAACGCTGAGGACCTGATCAAAACCATGAAATCGGTTTGCAGCCTGCAGGTGAATTTTGATCCGATGGGAAAGGATTTCCACGAAATTTACCGTGCGCTGATGCTGGTCGATACGGCCACTATTTTTAAACAACACTCGGAGAGGCAAGAGATTCTGGGCAGAACTTATGCTCCATTTTTTCCTGAGCAAACAACACCTGTTTTTGAAGCCCTGCAATCACACTCTAACAAAGAGGTCATGGTGCATATTGTTGACAGGCTATTGACGTTAAAAGTGCCGTTCGTGCCTGATCAGTCCCCCGAAGGATTCAGGAGCAGTCTGGATGTGTTCGGTTATGCGCCAACGGTGCAAAATCTCTTTGAACAGGGACTATTAACTGCAGAAATTCTTGATAATGCCCTCAGTCTGCAATTAACGATGCCCAATCTTCGTCGGCATGGCGTCCTTGAAACTCGTGCACCAGACAGCGTGAACACGACAGAGGAGCTGATGCAAACCGCGCGCCTTTATCATACAATTGCTTATGATGCAAAGAAGCGTAACGAGCTTTTAAGGCAGTTTAAGGATGTCGATTTTCATCTTCTGAAGGATGTTTTTATAAACCATCGAAATTATTCACCAGCAGAAATGAACGGCCTGGACATTGGCAAGGGGTTAAAAGTCCGCGACCTGATAAACGTGGCAACACTGCCCGATAATCCAAAACCGACCTCACAGCAAAGGCCAAAATTCCAGCCATAGAAGCTGCTATTTCAATCTGCGTGGTACAAAGGCAACAGCCTCCATCTCCAGCACAGGCTCGCGGTGCTGGTTGAAGGTCGTGTTTTTAGTACGCATGGTGCCACGTTCAGGCCGGCTGTCCAAGGCGCGGAACTCCAGAATTTCGACCTCAACGGAAAGCCTGTCACCGGGGCGAACAGGGCGCGGCCAGCCCATTTTTTCGATACTGCGTCCTATCATCCCACCTTTCATTTTTGGGGTGGCTTCTTCAATCAGGCGCATCGTCAGGCTGCCGGTATGCCAGCCGCTGGCGACCAGTTCGCCAAAGGCGGTATCTCGTGCCTTGATCGGATCAATGTGAAAATCCTGGGGGTCAAACTGTTTGGCAAAAGCGATGATGTCTTCTGCAGTAACGAGTACGGGCCCGGCGCAAAACCTCTGCCCGATCTGCAGATCTTCGAGATAGAGAAACTCATTATTTTTTATAGGTTTTATTTGAGGCACCGGAGTCTGTTTCCCCTTGTGTATCAATCTACTAAATATCACTTTAAATCAATGAGTTGAATAGAATTTGTTATTTACATGAATAAATATTGCTTAATCTTTATAATTATGTATAATATGAAGATTGCGAAAGGTAAAAACTTATGCCCGACACCATTAATGCATTCAAAAAAGCTTCACGGAAACAAGATCCTGCTGCATTCGATTATCCTTGCGGGAGATTACTGGGATAACGTCCGTCAAGAACTTGCAAAAAAACAGAAAACATTCGATGGTCAGGGCAAACTTCTATTCGGTCTTGGCGCAAAAGACCGCCCGTTGCAGCATACTACCACAAACAATCGGCCACAATTCCAAAAATTATGAAAAAATAATAGCGTATCTGTTTCCTGCCAGGCACCCCTTTGATATAAACTCCTAGACACACAAGGAGTTACAGGAAGATGCCCAGCTATAAAGCCCCTCTTGACGACATGCGCTTTGTTTTGAATGAAGTGCTTAACGTCACTCAGCTGGCAAGCATCAAGGGCTTTGAAGCACTGGATACTGCGACAGTCAACCAGTTCCTGAGCGAAGTTTCCAAACTGGCTGAAGAGGTCCTGACCCCCCTCAATCATGCCGGCGACACTGAGGGCTGCGTTTACGACCGCTCCGCCAGGACGGTTAAAACTCCAGCCGGTTTTAAGGCCGCTTACGAACAATTTTGTCAGTCAGGCCTGACTGCTTTTGCCTGCGACCCAAAATACGGTGGTCTGGGTATGCCACAGGTGTTGAATACGGCGTTGAGTGAAATGTTCTGCTCCGCCAATGTGGCCTTTGCCATGTATCCGGGATTGTCACACGGTGCTTATAACGCGCTGCATGAATACGGCACCGATATGCTTAAAGATACCTATTTGCCAAAGCTTGTTTCCGGTGAATGGTCAGGAACCATGTGCCTAACGGAGCCGCAATGCGGGACAGATCTCGGCCTGATCACAACCAAGGCACTCAAGCAGGCGGACGGCTCCTACGTCATCACCGGCACCAAAATTTTTATCTCATCGGGAGAACATGATCTAACCAGCAATATCTGCCACCTGGTACTGGCAAAAATTGAAGATCCATCTACCCCGTCGGGAATTAAAGGTATTAGCCTGTTCATCGTGCCAAAACTTATACCCGACAGCAATGTACGCAACCCTGTCTTCTGTGGACGCATTGAAGAGAAAATGGGAATTCATGGTAACAGCACCTGCGAGATGAATTTTGAAGGAGCCAAAGGATGGCTGGTCGGCGAGGTGCACAAGGGCATGCGCGCAATGTTTGTGATGATGAATGAGGCGCGTCTCAACGTCGGTTTGCAGGGACTGGGTCTGAGCGAGGTGGCCTACCAAAACGGGCTTGCTTATGCCTTGGACCGGCGGCAAGGACAACCCATTGAGCAAAAAGCCAGCGATGATAACCTGACAAAACCCGCCGCACCAATCATCAGCCATCCCGACGTGCGCCGCGAATTGCTGAGCATCAAAGCGGTGGTGGAAGGGGAGCGGATGCTGGCTTACTGGGTCGCCATGCAGCTTGATATCTCGCAGAAGCACCCGGATGCGGAAACGCAACAACGCGCCAAGAAAATGATCGATTTGCTAACACCAGTGGTAAAAGCGCATTTCACCGACAATGCGGTCCATAACACCAACTCCGCCATTCAGGTTTTCGGCGGCCACGGCTATATCAAAGAACATGGGATAGAGCAGTTTAGCCGCGATGCCCGTATTACCTGCCTTTATGAAGGCACCAACGGCATTCAGGCACTGGATCTGATTGGCCGTAAAGTGCTGCAGCAGAATCTTTTGTCTACCTACCTGAAGCAAGTTATGGCCGATCTGAAAAGAGCAAAATGCAATAAAGTAGCTTCTGAATTTACCAGCCCCGTACGCGCCATCGCAGGCAAGCTGCTCTGGGCTACCCGCCGGCTGCAATTCCACGCCCTGCTGGGCAAATTAAAGCGTAATCTAGGCCCCGTCATGCAGGAAGCAGCGGGTATCTCTACGGATTATCTCAAGCTCCTTAGTCTTGTTGCTATGGGGCATATGTGGGTCAGGATGGTCGAAGTAGCGCAGCGGCGTCTCAGCGAAGGCTCCGACGGTCGCGATTTCTACGAAACAAAAATCAAGACAGCCCGCTTTTATATGGAGAAAGTGATGCCCCAAATGTTTACGCTGGAAAAATTGATACAAAATAGCGCATCGTCATTGATGGATATAGCTGCGGACAAGTTTGTCCATA
>JACQAA010000109.1 GCA_016195185.1 Pseudomonadota bacterium
AGAGCGCTTGGTTGTGGTCCAAGATGTCGTGGGTTCAACCCCCATCGGTCGCCCCATTTAGCCCCTCACAGACATTCACTGCAATTCATAGACATTCACAAAACACCTGTTTCATAAGCTTTTTGTTACGATTTCATTTTTTCCTATTCGCCAGAATTCATTTCCAACCGCGCAAAAAAAAGGGGGCGAGATGAAACTTACAGACAACACCTGCAAGAATGCCCAAGGCAACAGAATCTGGCCACGTACAATATGGCCAAGACTATTTTCGATAGCTTAAACATCTATCGATTTGAGCAGCATTCTGACGCAACAGTTTCCAGATATGCCAGGCTACTATTTATTTAAAGCTTTAATAAAAATATATAACTAGTTATAATTACTTAGGTATTTTTCTTTATTAAGAAAGCTAAAATGCCCGTAAACATATCTATACCAATCCTCTCCGACTGCCGAGATCCTGTCTTGAAGGAGCGGCCAAAAAAAACAGCTTTGTTGACCGCTGTATTATTTACATTCATTTCTTTTTTGCTGTGCGTAGAGCCAACCCTTTCTGCGCCCGCTGCCAGCAATTCAGGAAGCGAAGAAGGACTCGTTCTCCAGCTTGTCATCAATGACGAAGAGATGCAGGATTTTGTCGAAGGTTTCGAGAAACACGATAAGCTTTACTTACCCTTGGGCCAACTGTCCTCTCTGCTGGACTTTGCCATTAAAGTGGATGCGGCCCACCAAACCGCCGAAGGATGGTTTATTCACGATAACAACAAGATTGCGATTACCGAAAAAACGGCGGAAGTCAAGGGCAAGAAATACGACATTCCTCCGGGGAGCATGATCTCGAAAGACCAAGACCTGTTTGTTGATAGCACACTGTTGCAAAAATGGCTCCCCCTTGATTTTTCCGCTGATCTGAAACGCCTGGTGCTCGATATCCATTCACGCGAAGCCCTGCCGGCGCAGGAAGCGCAGCAACGCAAGAAAATGCACGAGGTCTTGGAACAGCAAAAGGGGCAAAAGGGTCCCGAGAAAAAGACAATGAAACTTGAAACGCCTTATGCGGCGGCACAATGGCCGACTGTGGACCTGACGTTTTCGCCGTCCTATCTCAGCACCAGCAAGCAAAGACGGTCTGATTATTCGGCTCTCGCCGTTGGCGATCTGGGGTATCTGACAACACACATGTATGCCGCTGGAAACCTCAGCGACCCACGTCCTATCTCGGACCTGCGGCTCAATTTCGGCCGAACCGACTATGAGGGTAATTTGCTGGGCCCACTCAGGGCGACGTCATTCATGCTGGGCGATATCAATTCCATCAGTTTGGGGGGGGCCCTTTCACCCGGCCAGGGACGCGGGGTCACCCTGACTAACCGTTCGCTTGATCGGCCAGATAAATTCGATGTCACAAGCTTTATAGGGGACAGCAAGCCCGGATGGGATGTCGAGCTTTACAGGAATGATATTCTCATCAGTTTCAAGGTCGTGGGCGACGACGGTCGATACATATTCAAGGATATCCCCGTTCTATTCGGGAGCAATGTTTTCCGGCTAGAGTTTTATGGACCGCAGGGCCAACGTGAGAATCTCGTCAAGACAATAAACGCCAGCAGCACGCTTCTTGAAAAAGGAAAGTTCGCCTATAACTTTTCTGCCGATCAGAAGCAAAAAACCCTTGCCGGAATTTCTGATGCGCACAGCACCGATTCCGGCATGCCGCGCATGGCGGGTGAGGTGGAATACGGCCTTACCCGCAATATAACGGCGACGGGAGGCGGCGCTCATACCACGATTGACGGAATAGGCCACGATTATGCTACGGCCGGCCTGCATAGTTCGCTGCGGAGCGTACTGGCGGCGCTCGATAACGCCTATGACACGACAAACCACGGGCGCAGCAGCAAACTGTCCTTGTCGTCCCGCCTGCTTGATACCGACATTCAGCTTCAGCAAAAGCTTGCGGAGAATTTTTTTGTGGAAGGGGATACGGCGACGACGGATACTGTCACATCGCAAACAGATCTCTCCCTGAACCGCCAGTTTGATATACCCCTCTTCGGTTTTTTCAGTAACGACGCACTCCTGACAAAGAAGCAATATACCTCCGGACGCAGAGAAGACTTGGTGGTACACAGACTCTCAAAGACCTTTCTGGAGGCCATTAACGCCACCAATACGCTGCAATACGATCATGATGACCGGGGGCTTGACCAGCTTAAAGGGAATCTTAATTTACGCGGAAACTATGACAGGATTGAACTGGGCGCAATCGTTGACTATGACGCCAGACCGCTCAAACAGTTCAATTCCGTGAAACTGACTGCCCTGATGAACGTGAAACCAGGCGTTACCGACAACGCCACGGTGACGCGGCAACTTACGGGCACTACTGGCACCCAGCTTGAAAATACAACAACATTTGACTTGCGACATTTCAAATTATCGGTCACGGGCAGAGCGAATGACAAAGCCCAATACTATGCCGGCATTTCTATCAACACTTCACTCAGCAGGATACCCAGTACAGGAAAAATTGTTGCTTCCAGCCAACCTCTTGCGGAGGCTGGAACGGTCGTTGTGATTCCCTATCTCGACCATAACTATAATCAGAAATATGATCCGGGTGAGAAGATTTTATACAATACGATGATTAAAATCGGCAGCCAGAACGTGAAGACTGACAAGAACGGCGTCGCCATCGCAACGCAGCTTCCGGTCAACGTTCCCATCAGAATCGGCATGGATCAGGATAAGCAGGAAAACCCGTACCTCATGGCCAGCAGCGAATACCGTGTCGTTCCGCGCTCTGGCAGAGTCATCGAAATCCATTATCCGCTTGCCGAGATGAGCCAGATTGACGGCGCTGTTCATGTACCAGCCGGCAGCAATCCGGCTTCCCTGCAGGTTGACCTGATCAATACGGAAGGGCAGATAGTCAATTCGACCCACACGGCCTACGACGGTTATTACCTGATTGAAGGGGTGATGCCCGGAAGCTATAAAATACGCATTGCTAAGGACGGCCTTGCGGCCCGTCACCTGCAACAGACGGAAGAGCGTGATATTTCCATCAAGGAATCGGATTTCTACGTCCGGGATATTACGCTGGATAAAGAAAGATTAAAGAAGCGCCTTTAATGTCCTGAAAGGTTTAGCTCCGCCTC
>JACQAA010000110.1 GCA_016195185.1 Pseudomonadota bacterium
CATGCTTAAAGTGATCGGTAATATCGGGGTTCTGGTCTGCGTCTTTGGCGGATACGTTCTGAACAACGGGCACCTGAGCGTTCTCTGGCAACCATTTGAATTCATGATCATTGCGGGCGCGGCCTGCATGGCATTTCTGGTGGCCAATTCAAAGCATGTGGTCAAACAGACTTTCTCGGACATCAAATCCATTTACAAAAAAGACAAGTACGGCAAAGGCGAGTATATTGAGCTTCTCAGCATGCTGCTCACCGTTTTCAAAACTGCGCGGTCAAAAGGCTGGCTGGTCATGGAACGGCACATCGAGAATCCTCAGGAAAGCGAGATGTTCAACAGATTTCCCACGTTCCATGACAACCACCATGCGGTCACATTTCTGACGGATTATCTGCGCCTCATTTCGCTCGGTGCTGACAAGCCACATGAAATCGAATCTCTGATGGACCAGGAACTCGATACCGAAAGGGAGGAACGCGGACATACCTACCATGCCATCAGCAATATGGCGGACGGCTTGCCAGCACTGGGGATTGTCGCCGCTGTGCTGGGCGTCATTCATACCATGGGCTCGATCACCGAACCTCCGGCCATTCTTGGACACCTGATTGGAGGAGCTTTGGTTGGCACCTTCCTCGGCGTGCTTCTCTCGTATGGTTTTGTCGCCCCCATCGCCGCTGCCGTCAAAGACCGCAATGATACCGAATTCAAGTATTATTTGTGCATCAAAACCTGTCTTCTGGCTTTCCTGCAGGGCGCAGCCCCGCAAGTCGCCATTGAATTCGGGCGCAAAATTCTCACACATGGCACACAGCCCACCTTCCTGGAAGTGGAAGAGGCGACACAGAACATAACCACAGCGTAGAAAACTTTGGCGGCAGGAAAAAAAACAGGCGACGATAAACCCATTATCGTCGTTAAGAAAGTCAAGAGAGTTGAGGGGGGCCACCATGGCGGTTCCTGGAAGGTGGCTTATGCCGACTTCGTGACAGCCATGATGGCGTTCTTTCTGCTGCTGTGGCTTCTCAGCGTCACAACCTCCGTACAAAAGAAAAAAATTGCTGATTACTTTGAGCCGCAGTCTGTTTCCAACTCCGAAAGCGGCACCGGCGGTGTTCTGGGTGGCACGACCATATCCCAAGAAGGCGCCATGAGCAGCACCGTCACGGAACAGGTCGATACCGGAGAAAACAGCACTGATGACGGCAAACAAAAGGCTGCTGATGCGGAACTAGACAAGAAAGATGACAAATCTTTCAAAGAGGCTGAAGAAAACCTCCGCCAATCCATCGAATCCGTTCCCGAGCTGAAGGAGCTGGCCCAGAACCTGCTGATTGACATGACACCCGAAGGGCTGCGAATACAGATTGTCGATCAGGAAGGCAAGCCCATGTTCCCGCTCGGCAGCGCCATACCGTTGCCACAGGCTGTCAAGCTCCTCAGTATCATTAGTGGTGTTGTCAGGGATCTGCCTAACAAGATATCCGTTCGCGGCCATACCGATTCAAAACAATTTGGCAAAGATGCCAATTATACCAACTGGGAGTTGTCGGCAGACCGTTCCAATGCCAGCCGGCGTGTGATGCTGGCATCAGGGCTCGACATCTCCAGAATAGAAAATGTCATGGGTAAAGCCGACCGCGAGCCTCTGGTGCAGAACGAGCTGGACTCGCCCCGCAACCGCCGGATCAGCATCATCCTGCTCAGGCAATCTATAGTCATGGGGGCAAAGCGAGCCGAAGAGAAATTCAAAAACAGAAAGCCGGGCGCAGAAAAGCCGACCCCCAAAAAGCGCGAAGAAGGCGTCATCTATTTCCCCTGAACAGGGCTCCGCCGCACAGGCAAACCGCAAGCTATCTACCCACCTCCCTAACGCGCCAGCAGCGTGTGGTAAAAGTGGTACCCCGCGCCAGGTGAATTAGCAGAAACGCTTTGATAACAACCCGTCTGATAAGTGGTATATGCGGCATTGCCCAGAGCAAAGCCATCGGCAAATGTCCCGGTAAACTTGGTGTTATCAAAGCTGGTGCCGGAAGCCTGCAGCATATCCGCGCTGTTTCCCAAAATTTTGTTGATGGTGACGCACACATCATAATTCACCCACGGCAGGATCAGCAACAACTCCTCGTTATCCAGACCGTCGGAAGCACAGGTGGCCAAGGGGCCCGTGCCAACTTTATCCACACACACCTTGCCGGTGAAAAAGTACTGTCCGAGCAGGTCATTGCCGGTCTCCACCGGTGCCGCCGCCGCTGCCGTGGTATCCAATGCTGCGGAGGGCGGGGCTTCATAGGCAATGACGCCGCCGGCGCTGTCAAAAATATTACATTTTTTATTGGCCGGACTGGCCGCGTTGGCGTAACCAGCAACTGTAGAATTGTCAAAATTGATCTGTGACTCCAGGCAGCCATTGCCGAGCATGACGCGCTGTAGCGCGTTATTGACCTTATCGGCGTAGGAGATAATTTGCTGAGCATAGATTTGAGAATCTTCAAAGGACATTTTTCCAGCCATCCTGCTGCTTCTGGAGAAGGAGAATGTGAGCGCGGCAAACAGGGCAATGGCGATCAGTATAAAAAACAGCACGTTGCCTGCCTGACGCGGCCGACATTTCTGCCCCAGATCTATTGATTTCATGAGAAGCTCCCTCTATCCTCCCCCAGTATAGACAACTTACCGCGCGTGACAAAAGGATCTGCAAATTATGCAAACGGGCTTGGGGTTATCATCCAGAACACCTGCTGCCATCTCCATTAAGGACACGGACGAGTTGCATTTTGAACAAGATGTCCTGACGGCATCCATGCGCACGCCCGTGATTGTTGATTTTTGGGCGCCCTGGTGCGTTCCCTGCCAACAACTCACGCCCATCCTGGAAAAAGCCGTGACTAAAGCTAACGGCGCCTTCCAGATGGTGAAGGTCAACATAGACAAGAGCCCCGGATTGGCGCAGGCGCTGCGCATACAATCCGTACCGACGGTTTATGCTTTCTTTCAGGGGAAACCCGTTGATGGTTTTTCCGGAGCAAAAACAGAAGCGGAACTTCGCTCCTTTATTGACCAACTGCAATCATTAGCTGCCCCACTTCCGGCATCTGATGAAATAGCTGCACAGGTAAAAACATGCCTAATGGCGGCAGACCAGTTTTTCCAGCAGGAAAATATTCTTGAGGCCATGAATGAGTATAGCAAAATTCTTGATGTCGACCCACAGAACACCGATGCCCTGGGAGGCATCGGCTGGTGTCTGATGGCACAAGGCGATATCGCCAGCGTGCATGAAATGGTGGCACAATTACCGCCGGACCTGATGGCAACCAGCAGGTTACAGGGTCTGAAATTTATTCTCTCTCTGAGAGAGCGCACGGAGGATTTGGAAGACACGTTTGTATTGGAACAGAAGCTACATAAGGCCCCTCAAAATCTGCAGACCTGTTTTGATCTATCCCTGCAATATCTGGCTACAGGATCGCTCAAAAAAGGGATAGACACGCTGCTCTCCCTCATCAAGAAAGAGCGTGACTGGAAAGAAAAAAAGGCGCGGTTGTTGCTGCTGGAAATTTTTGAAGCGCTGGGTCACACCCACCCACTCACCCTTTACGGCAGACGACAATTATCTGCGGTGCTATTTTCATGATGAACCCCAAACAGGTTGATCCAAAATTGCTGGAAATTTTGGTCTGCCCGCTGACCAAAGCGCCGCTTGTCTATGACGCAGAAAAACAGGAACTCATCAGTCACCAGGCTGGATACGCCTTTCCAATCCGAGATGGAATTCCGATCATGCTGGTGGATGAAGCGCGCAAAATTGACTGAGTGTTGCAAAGGCTTGGAGCTGGCCCATATCTTTGGTATCTTCCTGTAACTATTGATATTTTTGACGTCGATAACCGGATTCGACTCAGTGCCGGTGTGCTGACCGATTCTTCCCCAAAAACCCGAGTGATTCTGAGGACTGAAATTAGTTTATGTTAATTTTAATAGCAAAAACGGCTAGTTTATTATAATAAAATTATAAAAAAATGTAATAAATAGGTATTTAACAACTTTAAAGCTCATTTTAAGACATTTTTAACTTGATAAACATTTGTCAGCGATGTACCTTACGTAAATACAGAAAAATAAAAACACGTCTAACCATCTTCTCATAAGGAGTCCACCATGTCGGACAACAGCGGCTTCAACGGTAATCGGTTTCTGGTCGATGCAAAAAATTCCAGACAATATGCAATTCCCTTTGTCCATGGCGAACCCAGAATGCCGTTTCAAGTCTTCGCGCAGGACCAGCGTGATGCCGTTTTCAAGCCGAACGAAGTTATCTTCGCGTTCGATGAAAAGAGCGAACAGGAGGTCGCGCGTATCAGTGACAATAAAGCACGCGTCTCGGTCGTTGCCTTTCAATTCAAGACAGACGAAACAGGAAAACCTGATCGCCAGGAGGGCCTGCTCCAGCTTCTCGTCAACTATGACGCACAGTTTGCAGAAAATCAGCGCGGCGATTCCGTCGTTCGCTTCACCTTAACTCCGGAATCCATTGCGGAGCTGAAGGAGAACGGGTTCGAAGCAGGTCTCCCAAAAACATTCGAGATGCGCGCGGATTCGTCCGCCGGATATGAGATGGTCAGGCTGGTCGAACAACTCCCGTTCCCACCTCAGCACCTCATGGGTGCCTTCATTGCACATACGAATGCTGATGCTGTACCAGGCAGCATACCTACTGTGGAGCCGCCAAAACGCCAACAGGAACATCGCATGGATCAACCACCGAGACGCCGCCCTTCAGATGACTTCAACCGGGTTACCCCGCCAGTCAAGGCCAAACATTACAACAACGCGGATTCAACTATCGATTCCCTGCTCAAGCAGTTCTGCCATGATTTGACGGAAGATGCGGCTAATGGCACACTCGATCCTGTGGTCGGGCGCGACCAGGAAACGGATCAGGCCCTGAAAGTTCTGACCCGGCGCAAACAATCGAGCCTGTGCTTCACAGGCGATGCCGGGGTCGGAAAATCCGCAATGTTCTCCGCTGTTGCTCAGCGTATTGTCGATGATCCCAATCTGCCAGAAAGTCTGAAAGATGCCCGCGTACTGGTGCTGGATTTGCAGGCAATGAACGCCGGCGCGCAATTCCGCGGCCAGTTCGAGGCAAAGTTGAAACCTCTGATCGACGGTTTGCAAGAACGCGAGGGTATTCTCCATGGGCGCAAGATCATCCTGGCGATTGACGAGCTGCACTCGCAATTGACAGCCGGCGCCGCCCAAGGCGGCACCGACTCCGGCAACATGATGAAGCCGTTCCTGACAGGAAAAGGCATCTCGGTCATGGGCACCACGACGGATGATGAATACAAGAAACATATTGAAAAAGATCCTGCCTTGGGCAGCCGTTTCGAGAAAATGGCTCTGCTCCCGCCCAATGAAAAAGATACGGCAGCA
>JACQAA010000111.1 GCA_016195185.1 Pseudomonadota bacterium
ACTGGCAGTAACGGCAAGCCCGTCTATCTCAAAGACATCTGGCCATCCAATCAGGAAATCAAAGAGACACTTGCCAAAACCGTGACGCAGGACATGTTCAAAAAACGTTACGCCAATGTCTTCGAGGGCCCTACGGAGTGGCAGGCGGTCAAAACATCCGCTGGCACAACCTACAAATGGGACATGACCTCAACCTACGTCCAGAACCCTCCCTATTTTGTCGATATGCCCCGGGAGCCGAAAGCCCTGCACGACATCAAAGGCGCGCGGCTGCTGTCGCTGTTTGGCGACTCTATCACCACCGACCACATTTCACCCGCCGGCTCGATCAAGAAAGACGGCCCTGCCGGCGAGTACCTACTCAGCCATCAGGTGCGTCCCGCCGATTTCAATTCCTATGGCGCGCGCCGCGGCAATCATGAAGTGATGATGCGTGGCACCTTCGCTAACATTCGTATTAAAAACGAAATGCTCGGCGGCAAAGAAGGCGGTCTGACAAAATTTATCCCCGTCAATGAAACCATGCCGATTTACGACGCAGCCATGAAATATATTGCCGCCAAAACACCTCTCGTGATTGTCGCCGGAAAAGAATACGGAACAGGTTCCAGCCGCGACTGGGCAGCCAAAGGTACCAACCTGCTCGGCGTGCAGGCTGTGATTGCCGAAAGCTTCGAGCGTATTCACCGTTCAAACCTTGTCGGTATGGGTGTATTGCCGCTGCAATTCAAGGACGGCATGACACGACAAACCCTGGGGCTGACCGGCGACGAAACATTTGATATTGCCGGGATCGCCAGCGGGCTGAAACCGCGTATGGACATCATCGTGACCATACACCGCACCAATGGCACCACGGAAAAGATCACCGCGCTCTGCCGTATCGATACGCTGGATGAAATCGAATACTTCAAAAACGGTGGCATCCTGCATTACGTTCTGCGTTCCATGGCAAATAGCAAAGCCAAAGCAGCATGACACGGTGGCGACATTTTGCAATTCTCTTGATTGTTGCAGCCCTGCTCTTCACCGCTTCGGCGCTGGCGCTGGCGCAAGACCCCGCCCCGGCGGACTCGTCATGGCTGGCCTATAAAATACCCTATGCAGGGGAAGAAAACGACATCCAAAACCCCAACCGGACATCGGATGAAATCACCAACTGGTCACAACAGGCGACGGCCGAAATCCTCTCTTTCAGTCCGGCAGACTACCAGACACGGCTAAACGACTTTAAAAAATATTTTCTGCCGCAAGCCTGGCAGGCATACGCCGATGCCTTGAGAAGTTCAAAACTCATTAATAGAGTGACAGAAGAAGGGTATTCTATCAGAGCTATTGTCGACAGGCCCCCTGAGATTGTCAGCCATGACGCTGTCGGCGGCGCATATCACTGGATTGTCAAGCTACCCGTCACCATCAGCATCCTCATCCCCGATCGGGAAGGCAACAACAGAAACAGTGCCGCCGAGCGCTATACAGTTTTCATGGACATGGCCCGCGTTGCACAAGGCGGCAACGACGGCATTGCTATCCAACACTGGCAGATGAACGAGGTAACTCCTGCGCCTTGATCAGCTGGACGACTTGAATAGCGCGTCCACAGCGGCTTTGTGCTTCTCTTTTTTCTGAATGTTGGCTTCAACCCGCAGTATTTCTTCCCGTAACTGCTGAATGTACTCATTCAATTCCAGAATCGACAGATGATCCAGAACGCACGGTTTCGGCTTTTTGGTTTTCGGGTCCTGATCGTCATCGAAAATCATGGCTATCACCCCACAGTCGCCACGCGCAGAATATTGGTGGAACCAGGGGTCCCAAACGGCACACCTGCGGTAATGACAAGATGCCGGCCCTTCGCCGCAATACCATGCTCCGAAGCCAGCCGACATGCCTTGTCGACCATGTCGCTGAAGTTATCAACATCTTCAGTGTGCACGGGATGAACACCGTAAGACAATTGCAGCCGCCGCGCCACCGCCATGCTTTCGGTCAGGCACAAAACCGTCACCGACGGCCTCTCCCGCGCAGTGCGCAGGGTCGTTGACCCGGACGTGGTATAATTGACAATGGCCGCCGCTGAAATAGTCGCCGCCACCTTTGAGGCCGCCGCCGTAATCGAATCCGATACCGTGCTTTCAGGAGCAGGATGTTCCGCATCCATGATTTTACGGTACAGTGAATCATTCTCCACATCGGCGGCGATTTTGTCCATGATCGAGACAGCTTCCAGCGGATATTCCCCCGATGCGGTTTCTGCCGACAGCATCACGGCATCCGCCCCGTCATAAATCGCGGTGGCCACATCAGACGCCTCCGCCCGTGTCGGGCGCGGACAGGAAATCATCGATTCCAGCATCTGCGTCGCGATAATCACAGGTTTGCCCGCCTGACGGCAGACCCGTACGACATGTTTCTGAACGCTCGGTACCCTCTCCGCCGGAATTTCCACGCCCAGATCGCCGCGTGCCAGCATCACCGCGTCCGCGATCCCCACAATCGCCTGCAGGCTTTCCACTGCCGATGGCTTTTCGATCTTGACGATGATTTTGGCACGTGTGCCGATAATCTGGCGCGCCTCCAGCACATCCTCCGGACGCTGCACAAACGACAACGCAATCCACTCCACCCCCATCTTGATGGCGGCTTCCAGATCAACGCGGTCCTTCTCGGTCAAAGATGACACCTTCAGCAGAACATTGGGCAGGTTAACACCCTTACGATCCATCAGTTTTTTACCGGCAATCACTTCCGTCTCGACAAAGTCCCGGCCCTTCTTCATGGCACGCAGATGCACTTTGCCAT
This sequence comes from Pseudomonadota bacterium, assembly GCA_016195185.1. Lineage (GTDB taxonomy): Bacteria > Pseudomonadota > Alphaproteobacteria > Micavibrionales > UBA2020 > PALSA-926. Next base: position 2,803 of record JACQAA010000111.1, read on the forward strand.
CATCGAGCAAAACATCTGACCCTATCTGTAACGCCTCCAGGATTTCTGGATGCGGCAGAAAAACACGCGTTGCATCACCGGGTGCTGGATTGGAATCGAGGATAATCCGCATCCCCTTGTCGATATCGACTGCACCTTTGACAAAAGTGCCCAGCCGTAGCTTTGGTCCCTGCAGATCGGCGAATACCCCAATGGGACGTTTTACCTGTTCTTCCAGCGCCCGAATGATCTTGACCCGCTTCTCATGATCACCGTGCACACCGTGGCTAAAATTAAGGCGAAAGACATCCACTCCGGTCTCAAATAGTGAGCGTACCATCTCCGGCGTCGACGAAGCCGGCCCGAGGGTCGCGACAATTTTTGTTTTACGATTCCGTTTCAGCGATGCCATAGGTATAGTTCCTTCCAGCAGCTCGATTCTATGAAACCATGTTTTTCGCCGCTTGACAAAGGCTTATTGCACATTTCGTGCAGCACGGATGTTGGCGAGGATATTGGCCGGGGTAAAACTGCCGAAAACCAGGCTGGTGACGCCCGGGGTCTCCAAAATAAAACGGATATTCTGCTCCAACCCGCCGACCGTATTGATATGACCGGAAGCCAGCCCCTTTTTAACCAGCACGGCCTTTCCCTGCCGGTGTGCATGGTCAATCACCTCTTTTTCAGCCAGATAATTCTGGTTATAAGCCAGCATTACCGCGTCGGTGAGATCGACAGCGCGCTTTCCTCCTGCGACAGAGTGAGTCGAGACGCCAAAGCTCAAAATTTTTCCTGCTGCCTTCATCTGCGCCAAAGTTTCGAGAACCGGAGTCTGCTCGATAATCTCCAAATCATTCTTGTTAGCATGCACCAGTACACAATCCAGATAATTAGTGTTCAATCGCTGGAGACTGCGGTCCACACTCAGGCGCGTATGGGCAGCGGAGAAAATATATTCCGATTTCCCGCCCTCGAATTCTTCCCCGATTTTGGTAACAAGAAAAAAATCCTTGCGACGATGGCCGAGCAAAGCCCCCAGCCTTTTCTCAGCGACGCCATAGGCGGGTGCCGTGTCGAGCAGGTTGATTCCGTTTTCCAGACATAAATCGAGCAAGGAAGAAATTTCCCGATCCGTCGGCAGCGCAAAACCATCCCCGCCGGGGTATTTGACCCCCTGATTGCGCCCGAACTTGACGGTCCCGAGACCAAGAACACTGACGCTTTTACCAGTGGCGGCAAAGCGCCGCAAAGGCAAGTAATCTAAAGATGTTGCCATCGGGCTTCCTCCCACGGATACAAGCCCATTTTTGGCTTAGGCAGCTCAGGCGGTTCCGTTGCAGCCGAGGACATGATATTGCTTTGCCGCAACCGCTCGACGATCTGATCAGCTAATACCGGCGCAAACGTCATCTTGGTCGGCCAGGCAAGCAATACCTTTCCCCTCTGCTGAACACACGGCCCCTGCGGCAGATGGCCGTCAGGATCAAATGGTTCGGCTCGGTCGCCACACCAACTGGCCCATTCCTTCTGTGCCCAATCAATATGTGGAAAAATCTCTTGCATTTCCTGTTTGGCAAAACGCAAAGCATCACCCTCGGACAGCTTTGCCCCCTCTTCCGCCACGTTACCACCCAGATACCAGACATACTCGCCCGAACCCAGAGGATGACTGGTGACAGTCACTCGCGGCTTAGGCTTGCTCTCAATACCGTGACCATAGAGCGGATCAGGTAAAGATTTCACCATGATCTGTCGCAACGGGCGGCGCTGGGTATGCTGTTCCTTGATTCTGAGCAGGCTCAGAGCGGTTTCGTTGCCAGTGCCCGAAGCAAAAATAATCATCTGCGCCCGCATCGGAAGACCCGATACAACCACCTGACCATCCGGCAAAAGTTCTTGCACCTCTCCTTTGTAAATCTGCCCCTCGAGGTGACCGGACAGGGCAGTAACGAGCGATTTTGTCTCCAACACCTTCTCTTGCATTTCATAGACGGGGCCACGCCGGAAGATATCGGGATATTTGCAACGCTTCAGCTTGCGTGTTTTTCCCTGCACCGCCTTCGCCGCGGCAAAAACGCTCAGGGCCGATAAAAGAGAACCAGCCGGGAACATCATTTGCTGCTCGCTCAAAAACGTCACGCCAGAGAGGTCAACCTCGCCCTCTCCCGCAAAACAAGCCTCCCACCGCGCTGGCATTTCGGCAATCGTGGCTGCATGCCCGCTGATCCCGCCCTGCAAAACATATTTCTGCCCGCCATGGATCATTCCCTGCGACGCCAGTGTTTGAACCCCGCCCAATACGTCCTTTTCAATCAGGATCAGATTGTATCCTGCCCGCTGCAAACGATTGGCAATAAACAACCCCGCGATCCCGCCGCCAAAAATGATGATGTCGTATGAATAAGCCATGACAGCCGCCATTCTATTGGATTATAGACTATTCACAATTGACATTCCGTCGTGAGAGTCTTAGTTTTTTACGAAAAATTGATACGGGGGCACATTGTGAAAGAGATTGCTGTTTTCACCGATAAGACATGTGCCCTGCATGATCCAGGCGCGGGTCATCCGGAACAGATCGCCCGGCTAAGCGCCGTAGTGACGGCGCTGCAGAAGCCGGAATTCAAAAATATCGATTGGCACAGGTCTACACCTGAAGCCACTACCGCACAGCTTGAGTATGCCCACGATCCGGATTACGTGCACACTATCCTCCGTGCAGCACCCAAAACCGGCTACCGGATGCTCGACAGCGACACGATTTTATCTCCACATTCGATCGAGGCAGCATTGCACGCAGCAGGCGCTGTAGTTGCTGCCGTTGATCATGTTCTGACAGGCAAGGTAGAAAAAGCCTTTTGCGCCGTACGCCCGCCCGGACACCACGCGGAAAAAGATAAAGCCATGGGATTTTGTATTTTCTCCAATGCCGCGATCGGCGCCTGGCACGCCGTCAAAGCCCACGGATTGAAGCGGGTGGCAATTGTCGACTTTGACGTGCACCACGGCAACGGCACAGAGAACATTGTCGATGGCCATGCCGAGTTTCTTTATGCCTCGACGCACCAATATCCCTTTTATCCGGGCACTGGCGCCGCCGTCGACACAGGCCGTCTTGGTAATATTGTCAATGTACCATTGCAAATTGGAGACGGCTCAGCGGCATTCAGACGGGCCTTCACCCGCGTCATCCTGCCGGCTTTGGACAAATTCAAACCAGAACTGATGATCATCTCTGCGGGATTTGATGCGCACCAAAATGATCCCCTCGCTCAAATCAACCTGATAGAAACAGATTATGCATGGGTCACGACAGAGCTACGACATATTGCAGACGAATATAGTCACTCTCACATCGTTTCCGTTCTGGAGGGCGGATATAACCTGGAAGGGCTGGCTTCGTCTGCTGCCGCACATGTCGCGGCCTTGATGAAACCCTAGAGAAACTAGACAGGACAAATATTTTCCCTATTATTTATTCATTTGAATTTCTAAAATTATCCCTATGCAGCCATGACACGATATAGCTTTTTATTTTAATGTTATGAATAATAAATACCTGCTTCATTTTTTTCAATAAAACATGATTATTCTGTTGCATTTCATTGAATTGACGATATATTGGCCGCGCTCGCAACAAGTGGCGGGCATTTTTATGATGTGGGAGGCTTCCCTGCAAGACCATAGAGGCGCCGCACCACGTAGCTCTTTTTTTAGGAGTCAGTAAATGGCAAAGAAGATACAAGGCTATATCAAGCTGGTTGTTCCAGCTGGTAAGGCGAACCCGTCTCCACCGATCGGCCCGGCACTGGGTCAGGCCGGCGTCAATATCATGGAATTCTGCAAAGGTTTCAACGCTCAGACGCAGAGCATGGAGCCCGGAATGCCCATTCCCTGCATCATCACAGTCTACCAAGATCGCTCGTTCACCTTCGTGATGAAAACACCACCTGCCAGCTATTACCTGATCAAGGCGGCAAAGGTCGAAAAAGGCAGCGGTACCGCTAACAAAGAAACCTTCGTCGGCAAGGTCACACAGAAGCAATTGCGTGAGATCGCCACCGCGAAATTGAAAGACATGAATGCAGCCAATGTTGAAAGTGCGATGAAATCAATTGCTGGCACCGCCCGTTCCATGGGCATTCAAATAGTGGAGGGCTGATCATGACCGAGAAAAAAGAAGTAACAGAAGCAAAACGCGCCACCGCGCCGCAAGCGAAGAAATCCAAAAAGGCCAAGGGCGTAAAAGAACGCTACGCGAAGAGATTGCGCAGCGTCCGCAAGGCACAAGACCGTGCCAAGGTCTGGCAACTCGCTGATGCCGTCAAATTCATCAGACAAAATGCCACGGCAAAATTCGACGAAACCATCGAAGTTGCGATGAATCTCGGCATTGATAGCAAGCAATCCGATCAGAATGTTCGCGGCATGTGCTCCTTGCCAAATGGCACCGGCAAAACAATCCGCGTCGCCGTTTTCGCCAAGGGCGCCAAAGCTGAAGAAGCGAAAAAATCGGGCGCAGATATTGTCGGTGATGAAGATCTGGCCGTCAAAGTTCAAAAAGGCGAGGTTGATTTTGACCGTTGTATCGCCACCCCTGACATGATGCCGCTCGTCGGCAGGCTGGGCCAGGTACTGGGCCCCAAAGGCCTGATGCCAAACCCGAAACTCGGCACCGTAACGATAGATGTCGCCACCGCTGTCAAAGGCGCCAAGGGCGGTTCGGTCGAGTTCCGTGCCGAGAAGTCAGGCATTGTTCACGTCGGCGTGGGCAAAGCGAGTTTTGATGAGAAAAAGATTATTGAGAATATCCGTGCTCTCTATGAGGCGGTACTCAAGGCAAAACCAGCGGGGACCAAGGGCAATTACATGAAAAAAGTATCCTTGTCTTCCACAATGGGCCCTGGCGTGAAGCTGGATTTGTCCAGCATCGCGAAAGAGGCTGCCTAAACTAAGTTTTTTGCACTCTGGCTCAGGCCGGTGTGCAGGAAATCCCTGTCCGAGACTACAGGTGCTCGCAAGAGCGTAATATCGCAAGATGCCTGTACAGACGAGGTCAAGAGTTTATAGCGGTACTTCGTTATGGCTTGAGCTTCGGGGCGGGACTAAGTACCAGCACACCGATTGTGTGTTGGTTAAGTGCAACCCGGCCGGGTTCTTCTTACCAAAGGAAGGCTCGCCATAACTAAAAAGAACGGAGATGTCCGTGGATCGTGCACAAAAAGCAGCGGCTGTCGAAAAGCTGCACAAAGCTTTCAAGGAGACGGAATCTATCGTCGTCACCGGTTATACCGGAATGACGGTAGCTCAAGTGACCGACCTCCGCGTGAAGATGCGTGCAGAAGGAGTCAGCTACAAGGTGTCCAAGAACCGGCTCGTATTACGCGCCCTCAAAGGCACACGCTTTGAAAGCATCGGCCCTATGCTGAAAGGACCCGTTGGACTGGCCACGTCGAAAGACCCAGTCGCAGCATCCAGAATCGCGTATAACTTTGCCAAGGACAACGAAAAGCTCGTCATTATCGGCGGCGCCCTGGGAGAGAAACTGCTCGATAAATCCAGCATAGAAGCATTGTCGAAACTGCCGTCGCTTGATTCTCTGCGCGCAAAACTGTTGGGGATGTTGCAAACACCCGCCACCCGTCTTGCCGTATTGACAGCGGCGCCAGCATCACAACTGGCTCGTGTTGTTCAGGCTTACGCTAATAAAAATAAACATTAACAAAGGAGAACTAAAATGGCTGATTTAGCAAAAATCGTGGACCAGCTGTCCACACTGACTGTTCTGGAAGCTGCTGAGCTTTCGAAAATGCTTGAAGAAAAGTGGGGCGTTTCCGCCGCCGCTCCAGTGGCTGTTGCCGCTGCCGGTGGCGCTGCAGCACCTGCCGGTGAAGCAAAAACCGACTTCGACGTTATCCTGGCCGCTTCTGGCGACAAGAAGATCGAAGTCATTAAGGAAGTGCGCACCATCACCGGTCTGGGCCTGAAAGAAGCCAAAGACCTGGTTGAAGCCGCTCCAAAGTCACTGAAGGCTGGCGTGCCAAAAGCTGAAGCTGAAGAAATGAAGAAGAAGCTGGAAGCTGTCGGCGCCAAGGTTGAACTGAAGTAATCGATACCGACGACGAATAGGCGGCGATGGGAGAAATTTTTCCCATCGCCCTTTTCTGTTCCTGACGATAAGAGGAAAATAAGCGGATGAAAAAACTAACCACGAACTTCAATGCGGTTACCGTCAACAAAGGCGAAACATTTGAGATCGACCTCATTGGCGGCGGTTTTGTGGGTGCCAGGTGGGATGCCGAGGTTGTCTCGGGTAAAGCCACGCTGCTGAACACCCAATGCCACAGTGACGGAGCGGGCTGTGCCATGGTGACTGAAAAGAGGGTCTTCAGGGCGGAAGAAGCGGGAGAGATCGAGATCGTCGCCAAGTGCCATCCCGGCATGTATCCCTCTAATACTTGCACTTTTAAGGTGAAAGTGAATTAACGCATATTGAACTAATCTGTTGCTCCCGCGCAAGCGCGAGGGGGGAACTTTGCAAGGAGAGACTGGTACTGGGATAAAAGATTTTTTGAAAGCCGGATATTCGGGTGCATTGGTATCAGGCTTTTCGTCGTAGGTGGGGATGACTACATCCCCTGGGTCATGAATACGGGTACAAGGAATTAACTATGAGCGCCAAAAAAGCACTAAGAACACTCAGCGACAGCAAAAGTTTTACAGGCCGGAAACGCATCCGGAGAAGCTTCGGGAAAGTTCCTGAAGTATGCGAAATGCCAAACCTGATCGAGGTTCAGCGCAATTCCTACGAAAAATTCCTCCAGCGCGAAACGCCGCACACGGCACGTGTCAATGAGGGCTTGCAGGAGGTCTTTTCTTCCGTATTCCCGATCAAGGATTTTTCCGGCCGCGCCGAGATTGATTTTGTGCGCTATGAGTTGGAAGAGCCGAAATACGACGTGGAAGAATGCCAGCAACGCGGCATGACCTATGCCTCACCGCTGCGCGTCACACTGCGCCTGTCCACCTTTGATATTGACGAAGCAACCGGCCTCCGTTCCATCCGCGACATCAAGGAGCAGGACGTATACATGCTCGACATGCCGCTGATGACCGGCAACGGCACCTTTGTGGTCAATGGCACCGAGCGCGTTATCGTGTCGCAGATGCACCGCAGCCCCGGCGTCTTCTTTGACCATGATGGCGGCAAAACCCATTCCTCCGGCAAATACCTGTTTGCCGCGCGGGTGATCCCGTATCGTGGTTCCTGGCTGGATTTCGAGTTCGACGCAAAAGATCTCGTCTATGTGCGCATCGACCGCCGCCGCAAACTGCCTGTAACCACGCTATTGCTGGCACTGGATAGCGACGAGTCCGCAAAATACCGCGAACGCCAGATGAAAGCCAACCGATCTGTCGACCTGACCAAGATTCAGGGCGTAGCGAGCGAAGACATTCTCAACTATTTCTATGAAACGATCACCTACGAAAAAACCAAGGACGGCTGGAAGACCACTTATGTGCCGGAACGCTATCGCGGCATCAAGATCCGCTTTGATCTGGTCGATGCCAAAACCGGCAAAGTCAAGGTTCCGGCCGGCACCAAAATTACCGCCCGCCAAGCCAAGAAGCTCGAAGAAGATGGTCTCAAAGAACAAATCATCACCAAGGAAGAACTGATCGGCGCCTGCCTGGCCCGCAGCGTGGCTGATGAAAAAACCGGTGAAATCGCTTTCGAAGCCGGTGAGGAAATTGACAACAAGGGCATCGAGAAAATCGAGAAGCTTGGCCTGAAAACGCTCGGCGTTCTGGCGATAGATAACATCAATGTTGGCCCCTATATGCGCAACACCCTGGCGGCCGACAAGTGCCGCAGCCGCGCAGATGCGCTGGTCGATATCTACCGCGTCATGCGCCCCGGCGAACCGCCAACACTGGAGTCGGCGGATGCGCTGTTCCGTGGCCTGTTCTTCAACCAGGAACGCTATGACCTGTCACCAGTCGGGCGCGTCAAAATGAACTCGCGCCTTGATTTCAAGACCGATGATCAGGTGCGCATCCTTCGCAAAGAGGACATCCTTGCCATCCTGAAAATCCTCGTCGGCCTGAAAGACGGCCGCGGCGAGGTGGATGACATCGATCACCTCGGCAACCGCCGCGTACGCTCCGTCGGCGAATTGATGGAGAACCAGATCCGTGTTGGGCTGATGCGCATGGAACGCGCCATTAAAGAACGCATGGGCTCCGTCGATATCGACACCGCCATGCCACATGACCTGATCAACGCCAAACCGGCGGCGGCGGCCGTGCGCGAGTTCTTCGGCTCATCCCAGCTGTCGCAGTTTATGGATCAGACCAACCCGCTGTCCGAGATCACCCACAAGCGCCGTATGTCGGCGCTGGGACCCGGTGGCCTGACCCGCGAACGCGCCGGCTTTGAAGTCCGCGACGTTCACCCCACCCACTATGGCCGTATCTGCCCGATTGAAACACCGGAAGGTCCGAACATCGGTTTAATCAACAGCCTCTCGGTTTACGCGCGTATCAACCAGTATGGCTTCATTGAGACGCCCTACCGCAAGATCGCCAACGGTCGCGTGACAGATGAAGTTGTTTACATGTCCGCCATGGAAGAAGGGCAATACACCATCGCCCAGACCAATGCCGAGCTTGATGCCAAAGGCGCCTTCACCGGCGACCTCGTCTCCTGCCGCAGGGGGGGGGATTATATGCTCGCGCCACGCGGACAGATCGACCTCATCGACGTATCACCAAAGCAGATCGTGTCCGTCGCTGCGGCGCTCATTCCGTTCCTTGAGAACGATGACGCCAACCGCGCCCTGATGGGATCCAACATGCAGCGTCAGGCCGTGCCTCTGCTGCGCGTTGACGCTCCTCTCGTCGGCACCGGCATGGAAGCCGCCGTCGCCCGCGATAGCGGCGCTGCCATCGCGGCACGCCGGAGCGGTATTGTCGATCAGGTTGACGCTAACCGTATCGTCATTCATGCCACAGAGGAGAAAGACTCCAGCAAATCGACGGTCGATATTTTCAAACTGAAGAAGTTCTCCCGTTCCAACCAAAGCACCTGTATCACCCAGCGGCCGCTGGTGAAAGTCGGTGACAAGATCGAAGCCGGCGACATCATTGCCGACGGTCCTTCGACAGAACTGGGCGAATTGGCACTGGGTCGCAATGTTCTCTGCGCCTTCATGCCCTGGAACGGCTATAACTTCGAGGATTCGATCCTGATCTCCGAGCGTATCGTCCGCGATGACGTCTTTACCTCGATTCACATCGATGAGTTCGAGGTCATGGCCCGCGACACGAAGCTTGGCCAGGAGGACATCACCCGCGATATCCCGAACGTCGGCGAAGAAGGCCTGAAGCACCTTGACGAAGCCGGTATCGTTTATATCGGCGCTGAAGTGAAGGCCGGCGATATCCTGGTCGGTAAGGTCACCCCCAAAGGCGAAAGCCCGATGACGCCGGAAGAAAAATTGCTCCGCGCCATCTTCGGCGAAAAAGCTTCGGACGTCAAAGACAGCTCCCTGCGCCTGCCTCCGGGTGTGAGCGGGACGGTCGTGGAAGTCCGCGTCTTCTCCCGTCGCGGGGTTGATAAAGACCAGCGCGCCCTGATGATTGAACGTTCAGAAATCGAACGTCTGGCGAAGGACCGCGACGACGAACGCCGCATTTACGAACGCGGCTACTACGGACGCATGAAGGAGGTGCTGCTGGGCAGGACTGCGGCAAAAACCGTTGGTGAACTCAAGAAAGGCGACAAAGTCACTGCTGACGCCCTCGAAGCCCTCAAAAAGGCAGAGTGGCGTGAGGTTGTTGTTACCGATGAGAAAACAATGGAAACCATCGAGAGCATGGGCCAGACCTTCGACCGTGCGATTGATGACCTGACCCAGCGTTTTGAAAACAAGGTCGAAAAACTCCAACGCGGCGATGAAATGCTGCCTGGTGTCATGAAGATGGTGAAAGTGTTCGTGGCCGTGAAGCGCAAGCTGCAGCCTGGCGATAAAATGGCCGGCCGCCACGGTAACAAGGGCGTAGTCTCCAAGATCATGCCTGTTGAAAACATGCCGTATCTGGAAGACGGCACACCCGTCGATGTCGTGCTCAACCCGCTGGGCGTGCCAAGCCGGATGAACGTGGGCCAGATCCTGGAAACCCATCTCGGCTGGGCCTCGGCAACGCTCGGTAAGCGTATTGGCGAAGTCGTAGATCAAATGCAGGTGGCGCATAACGCCGCCGAGCGTGAGAAACTAAACAAGGAACTGCATCAGCGTCTCAAAGTTGTCTACGGTGACAAAGCCTATAAGGAAGATGTGTCCACCCTGAAAGAGGCGGATCTGATAGAAATGTGCGCCAACATCCGTACCGGTGTGCCGATGGCAACACCGGTGTTCGATGGCGCCGTCGAGACCGATATCAACAGCCTGCTGACCTCTGCTGGCCTGAACCGAACCGGTCAGGTGACGCTGATTGACGGCCGTACCGGCGAAAAATTTGACCGTCAAGTCACCGTCGGCTACATTTACATACTGAAACTGCATCACCTGGTCGATGACAAGATCCACGCCCGTTCGATCGGTCCGTATTCCCTTGTCACGCAGCAGCCTCTGGGCGGTAAAGCCCAGTTTGGCGGACAGCGCTTCGGAGAAATGGAGGTCTGGGCACTTCAGGCCTACGGCGCTGCCTATACCCTTCAGGAAATGCTGACCGTGAAATCGGATGACGTGGCAGGCCGTACCAAGGCTTACGAATCCATTGTTCGCGGCGACGACGTGTTCGAGATCGGTATCCCTGAGTCCTTCAACGTCTTGGTGAAGGAATTGCGGTCACTATCAAGAAGCCGGAGACGATCAACTACCGCACCTTCAAGCCGGAAAAAGACGGGCTGTTCTGTGCCCGCATCTTTGGCCCCGTGAAGGATTACGAATGCCTGTGCGGCAAGTACAAGCGCATGAAATACAAAGGTATTATCTGCGAAAAATGCGGCGTCGAAGTCACTCTGTCCAAAGTCCGCCGTGATCGGATGGGCCATATCCAACTGGCATCGCCCGTTGCCCACATCTGGTTCCTGAAATCACTGCCCTGCCGCATCGGCATGATGATGGACATGACGCTGAAAGATTTGGAGAAGGTGCTCTATTTCGAAAGCTATATTGTTCTCGAAGCCGGCATGACGGCGCTGAAACCCCTGCAGCTGCTGAGCGAGGAGGAATACTCTGATGCTGTCGACAAATACGGCGAAGACGCCTTCCGCTGCGGGATCGGCGCTGAGGCCCTGAAAGAACTGCTCTCCGCCGTCAAGCTGGAAGAAGAAAAAGCCAGGATGGAAGAAGAAATGGCGGGAGTCATTTCCGACGCCAAGCGCAAAAAGCTCGTCAAGCGTTTGAAGCTGGTGGATGCCTTCCTGACCTCCGGTACCCGTCCGGAGTGGATGGTGCTGGATGTGGTGCCGGTGATTCCGCCAGAACTGCGCCCCTTGGTGCCCCTCGATGGCGGCCGCTTCGCGACTTCGGATCTGAACGATCTGTATCGCCGCGTCATAAACCGTAATAACCGTCTGCGGCGCCTGATCGAACTGCGCGCACCGGACATCATCGTCCGTAACGAAAAACGCATGCTGCAGGAATCCGTTGATGCCTTGTTCGACAACGGCCGCCGCGGTCGGGTCATTACCGGCGCTAACAAGCGCCCGCTGAAATCTCTGGCGGACATGCTGAAAGGCAAGCAGGGCCGTTTCCGCCAGAACTTGCTTGGCAAACGCGTTGACTACTCCGGTCGCTCCGTGATCGTGGTCGGCCCCGAGCTAAAACTGCACCAATGCGGCTTGCCGAAGAAAATGGCGCTCGAACTGTTCAAGCCGTTTATTTATAACAAGCTGTCACTGTATGGATTGGCAACCACAGTAAAAGCGGCAAAGCGCATGGTTGAAAAAGAGCGTCCGGAAGTCTGGGATATTCTTGAAGAAGTTATCCGCGAGCACCCGGTACTCCTCAACCGCGCCCCAACTCTGCACCGCCTCGGTATCCAGGCCTTCGAACCGGTCTTGATCGAAGGCAAGGCCATCCAACTGCATCCGCTCGTCTGTACAGCGTTCAACGCTGACTTTGATGGCGACCAGATGGCTGTTCACGTGCCGCTGTCGGTTGAGTCGCAGATTGAAGCCCGCGTCTTGATGATGTCGACCAACAACATCTTGCGCCCCGCTGACGGCAAGCCGATCATCGTACCGTCACAGGATATCGTATTGGGCCTCTATTACCTGTCTCTGGCTTTCGACAGCCTGAAAGGCGAAGGGTCCACCTTCGGGGATCTGGCGGAGATCGAGATGGCGATCTTCAACAAAGAGATCACACTGCATACCAAGATCAAGGCGCGCTATAAAACCGTTGATGAGAACAACAAACCAATCACTATCACGGTCAACACCACACCGGGCCGGATGATGATGTCACAAATTCTGCCACGTCATCCGAAAGTCTCTTTCGACGTGATCAACCGTGTTCTGACCAAGAAAGACGTGTCTAACCTGATTGACGTTGTCTATCGTCACTGCGGCCAGAAAGAAACTGTCATTTTCTGCGACCGTATGATGGCACTGGGCTTCACCAGCGCTTGCAAAGCCGGTATTTCCTTTGGCAAGGACGACCTGATTATTCCGGAAGCGAAACAGGCCATGGTGTCCCGCGCCTATACTCGCGTCAAGGAATTCGAGCAACAGTATCAGGATGGCCTGATCACCAAAGGCGAGAAGTATAACAAAGTCATTGATATCTGGTCCGGTTGCACCGACGACGTGACGAAAGAAATGATGGATGTCATATCGAAGCCGGCTTCGCTGGGTTACATGAACTCGGTCTGGATGATGGCGCATTCCGGCGCCCGCGGCTCGACCATGCAGATCCGCCAGCTGGCAGGGATGCGGGGTCTGATGGCAAAACCATCCGGTGAAATCATCGAGACTCCGATTATTTCCAACTTCAAGGAAGGTCTGACGGTTCTTGAGTACTTTAACTCAACCCATGGCGCCCGTAAGGGTCTGGCTGATACAGCCCTGAAAACCGCCAACTCCGGTTATTTGACGCGTCGTTTGGTGGACGTCGCCCAGGATGCCATCATCACCGAAGAGGATTGTGGCACCGATACCGGCTTCACCGTCCGTCCTGTTATTGAAGGCGGTGATGTGGTGGTAAGCTTGTCAGAGCGTATTCTGGGTCGCACCACGGCAAAAGACGTCAAAGATCCCCTGTCAGGAACGATTATTGTCAAAGCCGCCACGATCATCGATGAGTTCAGCGCCGAGCAGATCGAAACGGCGGGCATTGATTCCGTCGAAGTACGTTCTGTCCTGACCT
>JACQAA010000112.1 GCA_016195185.1 Pseudomonadota bacterium
CCACCTATTTCTCCGACCGTGTTGTGCCGATGCTCCCTGAAGACCTGTCCAACGGCCTTTGCTCGTTAAAGCCGCATGAAGACCGTGCCTGTATGGCCTTCCACCTCTGCATCGACAAAGATGGTAACCTGACCAGCCAGAAAGTGGTGCGCGCTCTGATGAACTCTGCCGCCCGCCTGACCTATGACCAAGTCCAGGCCGCCAAAGATGGCGCACCGGACGCGACAACAAAGCTGCTGATGGATAATGTGATCAATCCACTCTACGCCGCTTTCAAAGTACTACGCCAGGCGCGTGACAAGCGCGGCGCCATGAACCTTGACATGCCGGAGTATAAGGCCGAGGTCAACGATAAGGGCGAAGTCACTAAACTTGAGAAAGCCACGCGGCCAGAAAGCTGCAAGGTGATTGAAGAATTCATGGTTTTAGCCAATGTTGCTGCCGCCACGACGCTGGAAAGCAAGGGTGCGCCCTGTGTTTACCGTGTACATGATACCCCCCCTGATGCGTCAATAGATAATCTTCGTGATTATGTTAGCGCTTTCGGGCTCACCTTGCCCGCCGGAGAAATCAAAAGTCCTGCCGATTTCAAGGAGGTGCTCGAGAAAGCGTCCCAGATACCCAATGGCCATCTGGTTATCAAGGCGATCCTGCGCGCCCAGGCAAAAGCTGCATACGACACGAATAATATCGGCCACTTTGGTCTGGCGCTGGAAAAATACGCACACTTCACCTCACCGATTCGCCGCTATGCCGACCTGTTGGTGCACCGCAGCCTGACTGATGTCTTCAACATGGGGCAGGGCGCCCTGGATACCGCACAGAAAGCGCAAATGCAGGATATGACACTGCATATCTCCAAGACCGAAAACCTCTCCGCCAAAGCAGAACGCAGCGCCCGTGACCGATTTGCCGCCAAGTATCTCTCCAAACACCTCGGAGAAGAATTTACTGGCAGTATCACGGGCGTGACTAAGGCGGGGTTATTCATCCGGCTCAAGAAGAAAGGCGCTGATGGGCTACTGCCTATCAGCAACCTGCCACCGGATTATTACGATCTGGACAACGACCAATACACTCTCACCGGACGCAAGAGCGGACGCGTCTACCGTATTGGCGCCACCATCACCGTAAGCCTAAAGGAGGCCGATGAGCTTTCCGGAAGCGTTCTTCTGGCAGCTGCCAACGACAACGGCGCGGATATCCCCGGCGTACAGTTTAAGAAAAGAGCAAAAAAACCCGCGGACTCCCGAGGGCCACAGCAATAGTTTGCTCTGGATGACAGAGGCAAAGTCAGAGCGCTGTGTGATGCTCATGCTGACCCCCTCAACCACCACGTCCACCACTTTCAGGACACCATCCTTACTACGCACCCGCCATTCCAGATTGACAGGGGGGCCATCTTTTTGCACGACCTGACTACTGACGACAAAATCTTTATCGCCCACCGTTTTGGCGCCATCGACCTTCAAGGTCTGACCCGAATAATCTTCAAACCGGGTCGTATAGGTCTGCACAATCATGTCTTCAAAGAGGTTCATATACTCTTTACGCTGCTCCTCGGACGCATCTTTCCAGTACGTCCCCAGTGCAAAGCGCCCGATCACCGGCACATCAAAATTGCTCTGCAGAACCTCCCGCACTCTTTTTTCCCGGGCCGCGCGATTGACATTCTTGGCTGTCAGAGACATCAACGCCGTATCTCCCAGTTTGCGTATGAATTGCGATGGGGCGCCTTTGGCAACAGATTTATCTGCCCCGTCGGCTGCAGCAAAACACGGGACAGCCATGGTCACGGCCAGAAGTAGGGAAAGGAGAAGGAAAAAAAAAGTCGCTGGCACGCTCGCAGCTTTGGTCTCAGTCATGGTCTATCACTTACCTTATCTTTTATTGGGGATCATCATAGTTGAGCACCTTGGGCACGGTACCGGGCTTATCATCCCGGATCAACGCGGCACGCTTCTGCGCGTAGGCGCTCCTCACAGCCGCATAATAATCCAGGCTGTTGCGTCTCAGATCATCCACAGCCTTGATCAAGCGCGACCGGGTATCGATCCCCTCCAGACCCTCACGTGTATAGTAAATCCAGTTATTATCGGTATTATCCGCCACAATACGCACTGGATCAGCATAAGCGTCCACTGCCAGTCCTGCGGTGTCACGTAATGACGACGGGCCCAAGATCGGCAGAACAAGGTAGAAACCGTCGCCGATACCCCACGTAGCGAGAGTTTGTCCAAAATCTTCATCTTTGTAGGTCAAACCCTGTGCCTGCGCGACATCCACCAGACCAATAATACCCACGGTGCTATTGATGAGGAAGCGCGCTGTGGCAACGCCAGCGTCACCAACCTTGCCTTGCAACAGGTTATTCGCCACGAGCAAAGGCGATTGCAGGTTGCGCATAAAGCTTTGCACAGAATCGCGGACAAAACCCGGCAATACGGCATTATAACCCTTGGCCAGCGGCTCAATGAGGATCTTGTCAAGAATGTCGTTGAAACCAAAAATAAAACGGTTGACCGGTTCAATCGGGTCGGCCATCTCCTGCGACTTATTGGCGGTCGCGCTCGATTTTGATGACTTGTAAGTTGTATCAGGCTGTTGTGACTTAGCGCAGCCACCCATGCCCACCACCAGCAGGAAGCCGCAAGCCACCAACATAGACCGAAAAGATAAATGCTTCATATTACTAAGTGAATACCCCGTGACGTCTTACCCTAATCCGAATTATACAGTATCCTATCTAAATTACTCAATCGTTAATCTGCCGAATCCGGAAGATTATTTAGCATTAACCATCCTCCAGGTGCAAGAGGGCTGCACTACCCAATAGCAGGCCGATCATGGCAGGACTCCAGGCTGCCAGAAGTACGGGGATTTTCTGGGAGATACCGAAAGCCTCGAGGATGGATTGCAGGAAGAATATAAAAAATCCGACTGCCACGCCCAGCACGACCAGATAGGGAATACCCCCCAGGCGGGATAGGCGCAGGGAAAAGGTTGCCGCCAAAAGGATCATAGCCGCAAAAAGAAAGGGTTGTGCCAGCAGGGCATGAAAGTGGAGTGAAATGCGGGTGACTGGGAACCCCGTATCTTCCATTATATGGATATACTCGGGAATACTCCAAAAAGAGATCGTATCCGGGTCGGCAAATGATTCCTCAATTTTTTGCGAAGTCAGCTCCGTGGGAATCCGCTGTGTCTCCAAACTCTGGAGTCCCCCCTTTTTGTCGCTCAGCAAGAGCTGGTGGATATCCCAATACCCATCTCGCAGATAGGCAATGGGGCTGTCGATCCGGCGCAGAAAATTGTCCTGCTTATCAAAAAAGAGGATGATCACTTTATTCAGCTGCCAAGCTTTCTGATCAAAGCTGTCGGAGTGAATAAGGGCATAGCCCTGTTCGGACGGCTGCCGTAGCCAGATTCCGGTTTTTGAAACGGTGATCAAGCTAACATTATTCTGAAGATAAACCCGATCCAACTGCTGGTACCGGCTGAGAAAAATGGATGACACCGGGTTAAGAACGGCGGTGGAAAGACCCCCGATGATCATGGCACAGAGAATGATCGGGCTGAGAAACTGCCATGCCGATAATCCGGCAGAGCGGATTACCACCAGTTCGCTGGTTCTGTTCAATTTCCAGCAGGTATAGATGCTGGCAAATAAAACGCCCATCGGCAGGATGCGCTCCCCCAGGTAAGGCAACTTCATCAGAGACATGGAGAGCAGCAACCCAAACGGCAGTTGCTGTAACGTGGCAGCACGGCGCAGAAACTCAATGATGTCGAAGATCATCACAATGCCGAGCAGGATCAGCATCAGAATCAGCAAATGCACCAGAAACTGCCGACTGATATAACGGAACAGGGTGGACGAAGGGGCGATCATACCATCTTACCCTCCAGACGCCGGTGAAGAAAACCGTTCCAGCGCCGTATGAATGACATCAGCCTCTGCTCTCCGCTGATGTGGAGAAAATAGAAACCGCATAGAATGGGCAGTAACGTATTGAGACAAAGTAGAGACAGTACACCCAGATGCTTTTTAGCCAAGTAGGCAAAGGTCATATTCAGAGCCTGAACCGCCACCACCAGCAGGGAGCCGAATAAAATCCGCCGACTCTGTCCTCTACGGTTAAACGGTCCCAATAGGATCGTGACTACTCCAATCATAGTGAAACTCAATGCATCCCATGGGAGGATAATGCGGCTACCCGCTTCGGCTAGAAATAAACTGACATTTTCTTGGTCACGTGCATCCTTTTCATCAGGATTGAGCAATTCTCCCAGTGTACGTTCTCCAGCATTGCGCCAACGCTCCGGCGTCGCGCCCTCCAATCCATTGATTTCAATCGTGTAGCGTGAAAAATAAAGTTTGGAGACTGATTTCCCATCCGCATCCATCTGCTGCCGCAGTCCATCGAACACCACGATGTTAGGAATATCTCCCTCCATGACAACCCGACCCTTTTTGGCAATGATTGTTACAGGTGGCTTGGTCTTATTGCGGTTATCATGAATCATCAGTCCCAACATATCGCCATTAGCTTCTCGTGCCCTCAGGTAGACGGTCAGCTGATCACCAAAAGTATTGAACACGCCCTCGCGGAGCAGAAAGGTGGAATACTGCGTCTTGACGGTCTGTCGCAGCACCTGAATTTGTCCTGCGCATTTGGGGGAAATCCAGGTACTCAGCAGCGTCACGAACAGGCTGGTACAGACGGCCAGGATAATGGCAGCCCGGGCAAGCGCGTATTGGTCAACACCACAGGCGCGTAAAACAATCAGCTCATTGTCCATAATTAATTTATTATAAGCAAAAAATACTGCCACAGCCAGCGAGAGGGGAATGATAATTTCCAGAAACTTTGGAAGCGTAAAAAAGACCAACTGCAAGAATAGCCCCAGCGGTGCGTCCGAGTTTGCTACCAGTTCGAGCAATTTCATGGATTGCATCAGCCAAATGACCAACGTCAAGGTTAGTGCGACGAATACAGCCACATGCAACAGGTTTTTGAATAGATAGCGCGTCACCAACATGTTATTACTCTATGAGTATTGGATCAAAAAAGAAAGAGCGCCTATGAAAATCACGTTTGAAACAAGGCCCAGCCGCAAAGCCAGTGCTTGCGTTGTTTTTTCCACTGAGGGCGGACAGTTGACCGAACAGGCACAAGTCTGGGACAAGAAGTCCGGTGGCGCGCTCAAGCGCGCTATGGCGGCAGAAGATTTTCGCGGCAAAAAAACAAAAATATTGGCTATCTCCGGCCCGGCAGGCGTGGCTGTTTCTCACCTGCTGCTCGTTGGTCTCGGCAAGCCAGCTAACCTGAAGGCACAGGACTGTGAAAAAACCGGCAGTGACCTGGCATCGGAATTGAACGCGCGAAAGGCGACCTCGGTACAAATTATCCTCGGCAGCGAACTAAAACACATGGGTGTGGAAGTGGCGGCTAGTCATATGGCGACCGGCCTCCTGCTCAACAGCTACCGTTTTAGCAAATACCTGACCAAAGAGGCCAAAGAGAAAAAACCGACACTGCATTCTGTTGAATTCATTGTGCCAGCCCCGGCGCTGGCGAGAAAACTTTTCGACGCACCGCGTAAACTGGCTGACGCCGTGTTTCTGGTACGTGACCTGGTGTCGGAAGCTCCAAACGTCCTGTACCCCGAAAGTTTCGCCAATATCATCAAACGTGAACTATCTCCATTGGGTATCGCGGTCAAGGTTCTGGGACGACAAGAAATCAGAAAAATGGGCATGGGCGCTTTGGCGGCGGTGGGCCAAGGCAGTGACCGTGAAGAAAAACTGGTTACGATGCATTATGAAGGCGGCAGTAAGAATCAGAAAAATGTCGCCTTTGTCGGCAAAGGTGTGACATTCGATACCGGCGGCATTTCATTAAAACCAGGACCAGGCATGGAAGAAATGAAATTTGACATGGCAGGAGCTGCAGCCGTCGTCGGCCTGATGAAAACGCTGGCCGGGCGCCGCGCAAAAATCAATGCCGTCGGTGTTGTCGCGCTCGCAGAAAACATGCCTTCTGGTGGCGCCTGCCGCCCCGGTGATATTGTGAAGTCGATGTCAGGCCAAACCATTGAGATCAATAATACCGACGCCGAGGGTCGCCTGATTCTTTGCGATGCTCTATGGTATGTCCAGGAGAAGTTCAAGCCAGCACAGATCGTCGATCTGGCGACGCTGACGGGCGCCGCGATTATCGCACTCGGCCACGAATACGGCGCGGTGTTCTCCAATGACGAGCCTCTGTCGAAGCATCTGGTCAACGCCGGCAAAGAAGTCTCTGAAGAACTCTGGCCCATGCCGCTGAACGATGCCTGGGACAAAGCCATCGATTCACCAGCCGCGGACATGAAAAACATCAGCGGCGGTCGCGATGCCGGTAGCGCAATTGGCGCGCATTTCCTGAAGCGCTTTATTCAAAAAGGCGTCGCTTGGGCGCATCTGGATATTGCCGGTGTCGCCTGGAGCTATAGAGACCGTGCCGGCGTTCCCAAGGGCGCCTCAGCTTTCGGCGTACGGCTGCTGGACAGATATGTGGCTAAATATTGCGAAATGAAATGACCGACATCCGCTTCTACCAGCTGCAGCAGAAAAAACTTGAGCATGCCTTGCCGGAGATACTGGCCAAAGCGCTGGAACGCCAGCACCGCGTCATTGTCAAGACCAGCAACCCAGAACGGCTGCAGGAGCTGGATCAATCACTTTGGAGTTACAACCCGGAGAGTTTTTTGCCCCACAGTGCGAGCCGGGACGAATATACGCCGGAACAACCGATCTGGCTCACCACGGAAGAGGACGACCCCAATCAGGCCACAGCATTGATATTAGTGGATGGTGCCATTTCCGGTGCTGTCAATACGGTTGGTCTCTGCTGCGAGCTATTTGATGGTAACGATGAATCGGCCGTTCTGGCAGCCCGGGAACGTTGGAAAGTTTACAAGGACCAAGGCCACACCCTCACCTACTTTCAGCAGGATGAGGCAGGGAAGTGGCAAAAGAAGTAAACAAACTCAGTTCTTTGCTGTCTTTTCTGGTCTATGCGACGGCACGGCCCGATTCTCCGCCACTGCTGTAGAATAACCCAGGTTGTTAAACTTGACCCGTGCTTGCGCTAATACCCTTTGGAATGATTTCAGCTCCTTGCCCTTCAGAGCCCGGCCTGTCGGGAGTTTGACCGATGCGGGGTTAACCTGCTGGTTGTTGACCAGCACTTCATAATGCAAATGCGGACCCGTAGAACGCCCGGTCGTGCCGATATAGCCGATCACGGTACCCTGCTTCACACGATCACCACGATGCAAACCCGACTTGAACCGGCTCATGTGGGCATAGGCGGTTTCCAAGCCCGCCCTGTGGCGAATACGGATATAATTGCCGTAGCTGCTAAAGGGGCCGATCTTAGCAATAACCCCATCACCTGCAGCATAAATGGGGGTGCCCCGAGGAGCCGCAAAATCGACACCCTTATGCATCTTGCTAAAACCAAGTACCGGGTGCTTGCGCACACCAAAGCCAGAGGAGAGCCGCGCACCGTCAACTGGCGTTTTCATCAATGGTTTTTTGGCCGACCGGCCATGGTCATCGTAGTAATCTGCGTCACCATGAGAATCCTCAAAACGGTAGAACGGCATGCTGTTGCCATTAAGCACCAGCTTGGCGTAAACAATATTGCCCCGACCATGAACAATTTTCCCATCTTCGGTTTTATACTCTTCGTACATGACCTCAAACCTGTCTCCGGAATGAATTTCGCGCTGGAAATCGACATTCCATGAATACATCTTAATCAACTCAACAATAACCCGGTCAGGCACACCAACGGTCTGGGCGTCAACATACAAAGAATTATCAATGGTGCCTCTAAAGCCATTCAGAGCGCGATGAACGGCTTTTTCCATCTTCTTGACAGTATAGTTCCCCCTGTTGTCTCTGTTGACGGCCAAGACATTGACAGGATCCTTCTCAATACGCACGCCACTAAACTTAGGATCGGCAATCGATGGGTCTTTGTGGAAAAATACCGTGATCTCGCGACCCGGACTGATGTCACGTGGATTATAAACCTTGCCGAGCGCCTGAACTACCTGATACGCATCTTCGCGCGGCACGGATGCCTTCTTCACCAGAAGCTCCATCAACGTATCACCCTCGCCAATCATCACCCTTTTTTCTGAGACGAGCATCCTGTTGCTCGCCTCCAGCATATTGGCAATTCTCGCCTGAATCGACAAAAGATGGTCGGAAAGAGGCATACTTGCCGCTAGCGACACCGATGGCTTGGCTGTAAATTCGGCACCCTGAGAATGCACCACCGGATTCTCTGCATAAGGTTGGATCAGATTAGGTTGCGGTGGCACCAGCGCTGCGGTCTTGGGAAGGGTGCTGTTAGCGTTAACCTCTCCGGGACGGAAAATCAGGAACAAAGCGCTATAAACAACAACGAAGGCCACAGCCACCGTTGCCAGCTGACACAGGGTAAAAACGTATCGACGAGAGAAGTACTTCCAATAGAGCGGATACTGTACCAATACTTAAAAACCTTATTTATTACGTACCTTCCGGACAGAAGTCTCTTGAGGAAGGCAGGCAAGCCAAGAGGCTGGAGTAACGTCCTCATGATACATTCAAAAATAGCTTCTCACCAAATAATAAATCACTCGCTATATTTCATAATATTAAAAGGGCTTGCGTATCTCTTCTAGACGGATATGCGTATTTGTGTAGGATGTCTGAATTCTAAAGGTTCTTTAATTGTTGAGAGCAGAGACGCCATGACTATCTCCAGTTCTTTGATGAAGGGAAAACGCGGCCTGATCATGGGCGTCGCGAATGATCGATCAATTGCCTGGGGCATTGCCGAGGCGGTTCATCGCCATGGCGCAGAGCTCGCCTTCACATTTCAGGGAGAGGCGCTTGAAAAACGTGTCCGTCCGCTGGCAGATTCCGTTGGTTCTAAAATTGTCGTACCCTGCGACGTCACCGACATGAAGAGTGTTGACGCAACTTTTGCCACGATTGAAAAAGAGTGGAGCGGTCTGGATTTTCTGGTGCACGCCATCGCTTATTCGGATAAAAACGAGCTGGACGGGATGTATCTCAACACGACTCGTGACAATTTTTTGAAGACAATGGATGTCTCCGTCTATTCATTTACCGCTGTGTCGCAGCGCGCCGTCCCGCTCATGAAAAACGGCGGCAGCCTGATCACCATGACCTACCACGGTGCCGAGCGTGTGATGCCACATTATAACGTGATGGGAGTTGCCAAAGCGGCGCTGGAAGCATCGGTGCGTTATCTTGCCAGCGATGTTGGCAAAGAAAACATCCGCGTCAATGCCATCAGCGCCGGGCCGATCAAAACGCTCGCCTCCAGCGGTATCGGGGATTTCCGCTACATCCTCAAGTGGAATGAATTGAACTCACCACTACGCCGCAACGTCACGACGCAGGAAGTCGGCGGCGCCGGCCTGTTCCTCCTGAGTGAACTCGGCTCCGGCGTGACCGGAGAAATCCTCTACGTCGATTCCGGCTATAACACCATCGGTATGGTAGCCGTTGACTCCGCCAAACAGACAGCGGAGCTGCTGAGTGATATTTCGTCGTAACAAAACTACCCGATAAGCTTGCTAATCATCTGCGATGTGTAGTTCACGACCGGAATGATCCGTCCGTAGTTGAGACGGGTAGGCCCGATAACGCCAATCGCGCCGATGACCTGTGCCTCCTGGTTCCTGTAGGGTGAGATAATCATGGTGCAGCCAGAATGGCTGAATAATTTATTCTGGGAGCCAATGAAAATCTTAACACCATCGGCCACGGTCGTGGCATGTAAAAGTCTCAACATCGTTTCTTTAGTTTCCAATGCCTCGAAAAGGGCGCGAATACCTTCCAGATCTTCCAGAGCAGTGACATCATCCAGCAAGTTTGCCTGACCTTTGATAAAAAGGTGCCCTCCGCTTTCCTGTGGGGCAATATTGGCAACCCCCGATTCAACCACCTTGGCCGTCAAAGCATCCAACTGCGATTGCTGATTCTGCAATTCTGTTTTGATCTGCTCAATGGCTTGCTGCAAAGTCTTGTCAGCAATACGCGAATTAAAGTAGTTGGAAGCACGCTGCAAAGATGTCGCTGTCACTTCTACCGGCACTTCCATCATACGATTCTCGACACCGCCTGTACTACCGACCAGCACTGCCAATACGCGCCCGGGTGCTAATAATACAAACTCAATCTGCCGGATCCGGCCTTCGCTCTTGGGAGCAAAGACCAGACCCGCACAGGAAGACAATCCAGACAAAAAACCACTAGTCTGTTCCAAAATATCCGGCAGCGGCTGCCCCCTTACCTCATCAATCTCCTGATCTATTCGCTGACGATCTAGGGCCGGCAGAATATTCACTTCCAATAAACCCTCAACAAAAACGGTCAGGCCGCTGTCAGTAGGGAGCCGTCCCGCCGAGGTATGCGGCGAATAGAGCAATCCCAGATCTTCCAGTTCGACCATGGCGTGACGAATAGTGGCTGGCGACAACTTCATGCCCGGCTTTTGTGAAATCGCCTTGGAGCCAACCGGCTCCCCCGTCTCAACATAGGCATCGATAACCAGCCTGAGAATCTGGCGTGTGCGTTCATTTAACTCGTGAATCATGGGACCAATATAGGAAAAAAACCAATCATTTCAAGGAAAAGATTGTCTCTTGACATAATAAAAAAAATTGTCTATATTCCGAATCTCTACTGTAACCGTCAAACGATAAAACAGGATAACACAGTTTCTGAGTGGAATAGCATGTCTGATAAACCCGATTATTACGAAGTATTAGGTGTCAACAAAAGCGCCTCTCCTGATGAGATCAAGAAGGCGCATAAGAAAATTGCCATGACCTGCCATCCGGACATGGTGCGGAACAAAAGTGACGCAGAAAAAAAGGTAGCCGCCGAAAAGTTTAAATGGGCAACAGAGGCTATCGACGTCTTGAGTGATCCCATCAAACGCAATACTTACGATCAATACGGCCATGCAGGGGTTGAAAATCTAAAAGGAAGCGGCCCCGCAACCAGCTCCGGCAGTTCTCACGATACACCCCCAAAAAAAAGAGAGGTTTATACAGACGACAATACATTTGAGTACTTCACCAAGAAAGCAGAGGAACAAAAATCCACTGATGGCCAGCCCAGAAAAACGGCTGAACAACGCGCTGCCGAGGCTGCTGAAGCTCGGCGTAAGGCGCGCGAAGCGCAGCGTCAAAATCCATCATCAACAAATAATTCTGGCACACCTTCTGTTACGGATACCTTTAAAGATGTAGCAAATAAGGTGGGCGATGCTACAGACCGCCTAAAGGGCGCCGTGATCCCGCTGGACATCCTACAAAAATTCCGCGATAACTTGCAAAGCTTCATCAATGAAGTGGATACAGCTATTGAGCGCTCCCGCAAAAGCGGCGGACCCGATAACAAGCTGTAAACTCTTCACCCCAAAGGATCAGACAATGCGCCCCTCAGGCCGTGCCGCAGACCAGCTGCGGGAAGTTATTCTTGAACCAGGTTTTTCACGGCATGCGGAAGGGTCATGCATGGCACGCTTTGGTAATACCCATGTCTTGTGCACCGCCACTGTGGAACCCAAGGTTCCTGCCTGGCTGAAAGGTAAGGGCCGCGGCTGGGTCACCGCTGAATACGGCATGCTGCCCCGCGCCACCGGCACCCGCACTGACCGCGAAGCGGCACGTGGTAAGCAGTCAGGGCGCACCCAAGAAATCCAGCGACTGATCGGGCGCGCCATGCGCGCCGTGGCCGATCTGACCCTGCTCAACGAAATACAGATCACTCTCGATTGCGACGTGATCCAGGCGGACGGTGGCACCCGCACTGCGGCGATCACAGGCTCCTACGTCGCCCTGCATCAGGCCTGCGAACATTTAAACAGGGTGGGTGCTATTAAACAAAACCCACTGATTGACGAAGTGGCAGCAGTGTCTTGCGGACTGTACAAAGGTATCGCCGTGCTGGATCTGGATTACGCCGAAGACTCCACCGCCGAAGCCGATGCCAATTTTGTAATGACGGGAAAGGGCGGCCTTGTAGAAGTGCAAGGCACCGCGGAACAGCGCCCTTTCAGCGAAGGGCAGTTTCTTGAACTGC
>JACQAA010000127.1 GCA_016195185.1 Pseudomonadota bacterium
CGTAGAAATCTCTGCGTGATTCGTTAAACAGCTCTTCCGGTTAAAGCGGTATTTCCCTGGCCTATCTATGCGCTCGTAACCATGCGCCACAAAAGCGAGATTGCACCCCATGACGCCAAGCCCGACGAGACCCAAATCGGCACTTCCGTTCTGCTCTGGATTCCGGTTTCCACATGGAGTCGTGTGCATTTAGCCGCCAAAATAGGATTCTGGCAACCCGTTTGTGCCGACATCAAGCTCAAACAGCCCACCTGAAAGGGGAGCTGCCGCCAATTGTGCCGGAGAGAGATCAATAGAGGCGGATGTCACATACAGCTTATTCAGTGAATCGCCACCAAATGCGCAGCTCGTCGGACGCGGAACCGGCATAGGGATAATGCGATCAATGTTTCCATCCGGGCTGTAGCGTGTTATTCGCCAACCGTCCCAATGAGCGCTCCAGATGAATCCTTTGGCATCGACAGTCAGACCATCAGGCAAGCCGGCCCCGTCGGTCACGCGCGCAAAGACACGTTGGCAACTTATATCTCCAGTTTCGGCATCATAATCAAAAGCGAGGATGGTGCGATTTTCGCTATCGGTAAAGTACATGATTCGGTTATCCGGGCTCCAGGCAATGCCGTTCGACACAATGACGCCTGACAGCATACGGGTAACGGTCAAGTCCGGAGACAAGCGGTATAATGCACCAGTGGCCTCTTTTGCGGCGTCATCCATTGTGCCCGCCCAAAAGCGTCCGAAGCGATCGCACTTTCCGTCGTTAAACCGGTTACCAGGAAGGGCGTTCTCAGGAGCTGCTACGGGATATACCGATCCATTCTCGGGTTCCACGAATGCCAATCCTGAGCGCATGCCCGCGACAAATCCACCACTTTTTCTCAGAGCAATACAACCAATTTCTTCATGCAACATGGATGTTTGGCGGATATGGTGATCAGGGAAATATCGGTGAATCGCCCTACCCTTGATGTCGACCCAGTAGAGACAATGTTCCTTTGGGCTCCACAATGGTCCTTCGCCCAGAAGAGCGCCCGCTTTCCACACGCAGCGTATGTCGACCATCTATAGTAAAGTCCGTGTGGATTCAGAAAATAGCTATAAGGCATTTGGCCACGGCATAGACATGTGCCGCCGCCATATTATTGTCGTTAGCCATTTTTTGCGTCTAATTTTTCCTGGATGATGGAGATGATTACTTCCGGTATGTTAGCAATTTCCACTGTAATAGCATCGGGCGGTTCTTCAAGCGTTGCAAATTGGTCCGACAGCAGGGATGCTGGCATGAAATGCCCTGTTCGATTTTTGAATCGCTCACGAATTAGTGTTTCATCACCTTTTAGGTGGACAAAATATGTATCTTTGTCGCTACCCGCGAGTATCTGGCGGTAACGATGTTTAAGCGCCGAGCATGCAAGCACGACGTTGCGCTTCTCTCTGCGCCATTCATCCATGGCAGAGGCAAGCGACTCAAGCCAGGGTTGGCGATCTCTGTCGTTTATTGGAGCCCCGCGCAGCATCTTTTCGATGTTTTTGCGGGGATGATAGTCATCGCCTTCCACGAAGTTCGCTTCTAGTGATTGGGCTAGCAATTTTCCGATAGTGCTTTTTCCGGATCCGCTTACCCCCATGACGATGACTATCATTAGCCTTTGCGTGAGATTACCAGGTGGAGTTTGTGATATGAGTAAGGTCGGCAATTGCCCAGTCAGCCATTGCGGGATAACGTGAATTTCCGGATTATTTGTGAGCCACCAGTAACGACCCTAAACAGTCCGTACAGAGCTCCACACGCGATAACCAAGGTGTAATAGTGATTCAGAAGAATGGCTGTTGGCAGGTAGGCTGGCCGTTTTTTTGCCACATATCCAAAGAAGCCTGTGTACCCATAGAGATAAATGAGATAGGTGGCCAGCGAGGGAATGAATCCAAAAGGGTGCAGGGCTGTGAGCGGAAGCAATACCGCGGACCCAAGAAGGGCCATTGAGCTAATGCCTGTTTTAGGTGTACCGGCAAGTGTGCTGAACTTCCGACGCAACATAAACATCTCTACCCAGAGGGCGGTTCGCTGAAAGAAGGTGCGTGTCATTTTTCGGAAGCCGGGGAAACGATGCCGTGCCCGTACAGCGGGGTCTAAAACCATTCTGTAGCGGCTTGATATGCGATGGCCAAATTCTTCGTTTTCGAAATCCAGTCCCGGTGGAAACCATTCATCATAACCACCAAGATCGCGATATAGGGCTGAACGTATTCCTGCGCATGAAGCCGAAAACTGGTCATACGTTTGTACACCCCGTTGACCGAGCAGGTAGGCGTATAGCATGGCCTTATAGCGGGGTGAGGCGCCTGAGTTGCTTGGTTCTTCGTCGTATATACCGACCACGGCATCGCATTGCTCTATCCGCTTTGCAAAATTGGCGAGCGCATCTGGCAGAACCTGCGTGTCACTGTCCAGGAAAAACAGATATTCGCCTTCGGCGACTTTGGCTCCGGTATTACGCGCACGGGCGGGACCGCTGTTTTTTGTGGTGGCTGTCAGTTTAATTTTTCCTGACAGTCCTCGTGAAAGAGACTTTATTTTTTCGCGCGTACCATCTTTGGAGCAGTCATCGACGGCAATGATTTCCAATGGCGGGCAAGTACTTCTCAATATAGCCCTGATGCAGGCCTCTATTTCACGTTCACAGTTATAACAGGGAATAATGACGCTGATGGTTTCCATTTTCTTGGATTGAGTGTTTGTATCAGCAATATTTTCGATTCTGACAGACAAATCTGAACATCATCGCAAATGTCGTGGCGTTCTGTAGAGTGGAGCTTCGCTAACTTTAGCCCATTAAATTTCTCATGTCAGCCCGAAAAAGTGTAGGTAGCGCAAATGAAGCAAGACCATTACCATCGCTAAAGTATCCATTTCGTATAATCGTGGAACAGGCTATGGAGTAGGGGAAAGTTGTATTTTGACTCGACTTTAAAATATGGTGCAAACTCTCATAAATCAACTCTATTTTTGCATTTAAACATATAGTCATGCGAATTCCGCGTTGGGCATCTGTTGTTTTCAGCGGTGTGATATTGGCTGTGATGTTCGCCGTTTTGCCGCAGTATATTGATATCAAGCAAGTTTCCACCGCTCTTCGTCCGCTTTCGCTAGTAATCGTTGCTGCCGCTACAGTCGTGATGTGGCTTAACTTTGCTGTCACGACGATACGATTACGAGTGGTTATGCGCCATCTCTATGATCGCCCCCCCGGCTTTATTAGTCTCTTCCAATTAAACCTGCTTAGTCTTTTCATAACCCATCTATCCCCTGTCGGAGCAGCGGCGGACGTAGCAAGAATCGGATATGCCCGTGTGCGCATGAATATACCCATAAGGATTGCGGTCGAGAGCATAGTCTTCGATCGTATTCTCGGACTTTTTGGTATAGTTTTGCTGGCAATTTTATTAATGCCCATCCAATGGGCAATCGGTGTCAGCGCAAAGATTTGGATTCCACAGGTTGTGCTGTGGATATTTTGTGTCTTGGCATTGACGGGGTTACATATCATGGCGCGCCACCAGATTATCCAGCGATGGCGCGTTATCGCTGAAATGGGGCGTTCAGTACAGAAATTTTTTTCACTTTTTACACTGCCCGGAGACTATGTCATTCAAGGGTTATTAGCACTAGGCTACAGTGGAACATTTTCATTTTTAATGTGGCTGCTTGCCCGTGCCATGGGTTTTACGCCTGATTTGGTAATATTTTTTGCATTTGGTCCACTTATGCTGTTGGCGCAGAATATGCCGATTTTTTATGTTGGCTGGGGTGCGAGAGAGGCAATAGCACTCCTTACCTTGGGAGGTAGCGGCGTTTTGGAGCCGGCTCAGGCACTCGCTGTATCTGTGGCAACAGGTGTTATTTTTTTGATTGCCTCCCTTCCGGGCTCCGTGGTCTGGTTGTGGCACCCGCGGGTCATGCGGGCTGGGTGAATGTGTATTTGGCGCAAAGCCTGTCGGCATTTTAAATTTCAGGATGACTGGCTCTAGTTACAAGAGCCGTCTATCGTTTTTTATCCGGTATGGATGTATACAGGAAGATGGCATAAGAGGTATGTACATAGACAAAGTATCATTACACACCTTAATGTAAGTATTCCAAACACAGGACATCAATTTTAATTAAAGAATAAAAATATGCGCTATTTCATTACTGGAGGAGCCGGATTTATCGGCAGTAACCTTATTGATCGTCTTCTTACCGAGGGTCATCACGTTGTTGCATACGACAATCTTTCCACAGGTTTCTTGAGGTTTATTGATCGCGCTCTTCAGAAGGATGGTTTCTCCTTCATTGAAGGCGACCTGATCGATAAAGATAAGTTGACCCAGGCGATGACCGGTTGCGATTTTGTCTACCACATGGCTGCCAATGCTGATGTTCGTTTTGGCACTCAGCATCCACATAAAGATCTGGAGCAGAATACCATCGTGACGTTCAACGTGCTTGAGGCAATGCGTGCAAACAATATTCGTCGTATCGCTTTTTCATCAACCGGCTCCATCTATGGCGAGCCCGATGTTTTTCCCACGCCCGAAAACGCGCCTTTCCCTGTTCAGACCTCTCTTTATGGCGCATCCAAGCTGGCATGTGAAGGATTGATCGAGGCATATTGTGAAGGTTTTGAGTTTCAGGCGCATATATTCCGTTTTGTCTCGATTCTGGGAGAGCGTTATACGCACGGACATGTGTTTGATTTCTACAAGCGATTGAGCTTGTATCCGAGCGAATTGCATGTGCTGGGCAATGGCCGGCAGCGAAAGTCTTACCTTTATATTCAGGACTGTCTTAATGCCATGTTGATCGCCGTAGAAAAGGCGCGGGACAAGGTAAACATATTTAACCTAGGCGCAGACGAATATTGTGAAGTTAATGATTCCATTGGGTGGATCACAGAACATCTGGGCTTGAAACCCAAGCTGACTTATGCGGGCGGAGAACGCGGATGGATCGGCGATAGTCCTTTTATTTTCCTTGATTGCCGGAAGATACGGTCACTGGGATGGCGACCGAAGCTGTCCATTCGCGAGGGTATTATTCGTACACTCCAGTACCTGCAAGACAACCAGTGGGTATTGGAGGCGCGGGGATGAAAGTCTGCGTGCTGGGGCTCTGGCATCTTGGGACGGTTACCGCCGCCTGCCTCGCGTCCGGCGGACACGAGGTGACTGGCCTGGATTTTGATCCCGAAGCCATTCGGCGCCTGCAGGCGGGGCAGCCGCCTTTATTTGAGCCCGGGCTGGAGGATCTTGTTAAATCCGGCTTGGAGCAAAAACGGCTTCGTTTCACAAACGACATTGCCTATGCCCTAGATGGGGCGCAGATAGTCTGGGTAACATACGATACTCCAGTCGATGAGCAGGATCGCGCGAGTGTAGAATTCGTGATCGAGCGTGTTGCGCGTTTATTCCCGCATCTTGGCGTAAACACTCTGGTAATTATCTCATCGCAATTGCCAGTCGGCACGACACACCGACTTGAGCAGATTTGCAGGGCCGTCAATCCTGATAAATCAATAACATTTGCATATTCACCGGAAAATCTCAGGTTGGGGAAGGCCCTCGATGTTTTCAGGCAACCAGACCGTGTGGTAATAGGCAACAGATCAGAGATGGATAAAAGTAAAATTACAGCGTTGTTTCAGCCGTTCACGGAGCGGCTTGAGTGGATGTCGGTAGAGTCTGCAGAGATGACAAAACACGCTGTGAACGCGTTTCTAGCTGTTTCAGTGACATTCGCCAACGAAATTGCAGTGTTATGCGAACAGGTCGGGGCTGATGCTAAAGAAGTTGAGCGCGGCCTGAAGAGTGAAGCCCGTATCGGTCCAAAGGCCTATTTATCTCCAGGCGCAGCATTTGCGGGAGGAACGCTGGCAAGAGATATTATGTTTCTGACGCAGATTGGCGAGCAGGCGAATCAGCCGACGCATCTCCTGTCCTCAGTCAAAATCAGCAATGACACGCATAAGCGGTGGACAGCGCGAAAATTAAATTCGCTATTGGGTGCGTTAAATGGCCGTCACGTGGCCGTGTGGGGGCTTACCTATAAACCAGGAACTGACACGTTACGGCGGTCAAGCTCGGTTGAGTTGTGTAGTTGGTTGGCCAAGCAAGGTGTTCATGTGCTGGCGCATGACCCCGCAGTCAGGTCTTTGCCCGATGATCTTTCAGGAGAGTTTATTTTGTGCGATACACCGCTGTCATCATTGCACGCCACTGAGTGGCCGGAATACAGATCATTGACGGCCGAGATGGTTCTGTCGGTAGCCAAGAATCTGACAGTAATTGACCCTGGCCGTTTTTTGGCTAACACATTAGGCCGGGATTCCCGAATCCGGTATGTTTCTGTAGGTAGCCTACCGCATTCAAAATAAGCGAGGTATAAATGGAGCGAGTTCTGACAGGACGTACGGCGATTGTTACTGGCGCTAACCAAGGTTTCGGTCTGGCTGTTGCGCGCGCATTTGCCATGGCGGGGGCCAATTTAATGTTGTGTGGCCGTAACACAGAACTCCTGGGGAGAGCACGAAGAGAAATTGAATCTCTTGCGACAGCAGATCAGGAAATCATGGCGTATCCCGCTGATGTTGCAAAACCAGATGACGTGGAAAAACTTGTTGCAAACACCTTGGGCATGCAACGGGGGTTGCACGTCTTGGTCAATAATGCCGGGATCTATGGTCCCAAAGGGCTGATCGAAGAAGTGGACTGGGGGGACTGGGTAAAGGCCATTGAAATTAACCTGCTTGGTTCGGTGTTAATGTGCCGCGCCGTGCTTCCTCATCTCAGAAAGAACCGGTACGGGAAGATTATCCAATTATCAGGCGGAGGTGCCACGAACCCGTTGCCGCGAATCAGCGCCTATGCCGCGTCCAAGGCCGCTATAGTTCGTTTTGCGGAAACTCTGGCTGAGGAAGTGCGGGATGACAATATCGGTGTTAATGCCATTGCGCCGGGCGCGCTCAATACACGGCTGCTCGATGAAGTACTTGAAGCTGGCCCAGAGAAAGTAGGCGAAGGCTTTTATGACCGCGCGGTGAAGCAGAAAGAGCAGGGGGGTGCTCCGCTTCAAAAGGGCGCGGACTTGGCAATTTTTTTGGCATCATCAGCCAGTGACGGAATCACGGGTAAACTGATTAGCGCGGTTTGGGATCCATGGGAGAGGTTCCCCGGTCATCTTGATACGCTAAATCGGTCAGATATTTATACGCTGCGCAGAATTGTTCCCAAAGACCGCGCCCAGAATTGGGGCGACAAATAAGATGAACGTAGCGATTATTGGATGCGGTCTAATCGGCCGCAAGCGTTCCGAGACGCTGGCCGGCAGTCGGCTGGTGGCATGTGCGGATCTCGCGTTTGAGCAGGCCGAAGCTCTGGCCCGGAAATTTCCGGGTTGTCAGCCGTTGCAGGATTGGCGCAGCGTTCTGGATCGCAAGGATGTAGATATCATCGTTGTAGCT
>JACQAA010000019.1 GCA_016195185.1 Pseudomonadota bacterium
CGGCGTCCGCTTCGAGCAGATCGATGAGGAGGCGCTGGAGGAGCTGCGTCAATTTATCAAGGAACAACAAAATCCGTTCGATGACGCCGCAGCCCTGCGCGAGCGCTTCGATGTCGAAGCCGGCGAGTAAAAAAAAGCGCCTCCTGCTTGAGCCGGTCATCTTCCTGGAGCCGGCCAAGCGGCGGCCCGGCAAACCCTCCGCCGCCCGCTCCGCCCACGCCAAATTGGAGCGGGTCGACTACCAGGAACTCATCGATGCCATTTGCGAATTCTTCCTTGCAACCGATAAGGCGCCGCCATCCCGCCGCCCCATGAAACGCCCGCCTCGCCGCTGAGTGCTTGTATGCCCCTGGAATCTTTGCGTCGTCACCCACACCGTGCGCTGTGCCGAGACGGCGTTGAAATTTTTATTCGATGATTGTACAAAGGGTCAAGAACTTGACCGTTTTCGGCCAAGATCCTGACCATTTCTTCATGATGCATCAATCACTCCCAATCCAGAACCCCGTGTTTTTTCGACAAGAAGTTGAAAAACAGGCCCATTTTTTGCCGCGCGATACCTTCTTCGCCGCTTTTCTGAATGGAACCTTGAGTGCCTTGCTCATCATCTTGTCAAACTCCCTACTATCCATGCGTAAATCTTCGGCTGGCCTCCGCTGCCCCGCTTTCATCGGTACACGTCCTTTCTGTGGTCAATATCCAAGATCACAATGACGAGACCCCGAATTGAATATAAAATTCTATAATCACCAGAGCGTACCCGGTAAATAGGATTTTCGCCACCGGTTGCCCCTTGTAGTTTCTTGCATTTAGGCGGGACTGGATTGGCAGCAAGCAACTCGATATGCCGCTTGATCTGTCTACGCACCTTTGCGGAGGAACGCGATTCAAGATATTTAAGCGCGGCCTCTGTGTATGCGAATCCATAGAGCGCTGTTTTGCGGAGGTTACTTGCCAATCTCCTCAAGCCTCTTATTTAAGGCCGTTCCTTCAACAAGCAGAGGAGGTGTATCGGCAATTTCGGCAAGACGCAGTCGGGCAATTTCAATATCGCGCTCATCTTCTACCTCAAGAACATTCCCGCGTAAGAGGAAATGCCGCAGTTCTACGAGGTAATTTTGCCATCAGTTGGAAATCTGGTTTGCCGTCTTTAAGTGGACCATATAGACATGTGTTCGATAGCCTGGATTTCCCAAACTTTCGAGCATAAACATATCGCCATTTTTCTCGCTTTAATAAGTAAGCGACGTAGTAGAGCGCATCTATAGAAACGCCTTTTTGCTTGGGTCTAAGAATTGCCACTTTATAGAACGCATAAAACGGGAATTCTTGAACGAAACTCGAACAGGTACTACCATCTGTTGCAACGGTAATTACTTGCGGGCCATAGATAAAACGAGCACGCTTCCACGCAGTCACACCGTTGTTAAACTCGCTTGTTGATACGATGGGCACATTCCCGTCATCGCCGAGGTCTTCGATCTCGTCTTTGCCACCAAGTTCTATATCAAAATAATCACTTACCTTGAACAAGCCCATAGTAATACCAGATAGAGATAATGATGTGCTTTTGGCGAATACTCTTGGAGCCGAAGTTATTCCAACCTTTTCTCCATGACGCAGAATTTTATGTCCGTGTGCAATATAGAAAGCGGCGTGAGCGCGGACATGCTCCTCAAAACCAGCGAGAAATTCCTCATCGGTATGAACTGCTCCCTTGATAAAGGCTTCAGGTGACCATTCTTTAGAATCTTCTGTAACATGACTATAGGCCGTCAATTCAGGATGCTCTGTCTTGCGGTTAAACGCATCAATGATTGCCGGTATCTGAGATCCATCTTGTGGTACGCGCATGCTTTTTTTTATTTTATATCCGTCATTCCAAAGCCTCGCAAATAATACCCTATTATCGGAGTGCCGCACTCCTTTCTGTAACATAATTACTGCCGTGTTGAAGGATGCATACGGGTTAAACAAATCTGGCGGCATTGTTGCCACGAATAGTAAACGATTTTCGCGCAGAATACGTTTGTGCCAATCCCCTACGTTAACAAGCAAAGAATAAGGAATAATGCTTGCGACAACACCTTTATTGCGGACGCTCAACAATGCCCGATCGATAAATTTCTCCGGAGGAGTGTCTGTTTTTTTATGGGGAAATGGTGGATTGAGGAGAGCAATGTCAGTCGGGATGCCTGGATAGTTTTTCTTGGCAAAACAGTCAGCTCTTATAACGCCACTTTTACCATCGCCGCGAAGGATCATGTTTGTAATGCAAAGAGCGGCTGTTGCAGGTTCTGATTCCATCCCATAGATATTAGACCTGACTTTGGCTATAGAATCTTGGTAACTTAGACGCTGCAAGCGGATCATGCGGCGCAGCGCTCCTATAAGAAATCCACCAGTCCCGCAAGCTGGATCGAATACAATATCTTTAGGCGTGATCTCAACCAATTCACACATCATGTCTATGATATGGCGCGGGGTGAAATACTGACCAATGGTGTTCCCGCCGGTATACCGAAAGAAAGTCTCGTAAAGTTGGCCTAAATAATCGTGTTCCTGTAAAAATGAGCGGATGTTCAATTTCTTGAGGATGTCTATAATCTC
This sequence comes from Pseudomonadota bacterium, assembly GCA_016195185.1. GTDB lineage: Bacteria > Pseudomonadota > Alphaproteobacteria > Micavibrionales > UBA2020 > PALSA-926. Next base: position 2,611 of record JACQAA010000019.1, read on the forward strand.
CCATGCTCGACCAGCTAAATTCTCATTTTCACTATCAACGCGAAGGCTTTGCGCCAGTTCAGTTTTTTGCGCTCTCCTTAATGCTCTTTGCGCGTTTGTATTAATCTGTTCTAAAACTACATCCGAATCCGTGCTTACTTCTCCAAACCATAAGGCAAGCATAAAGGTCGCGGCATATATTGGTCGAAATTCATCTTTGATCTTGCATTCTCTAAGAATCTCGTTTAGGTGCATTGCTTGTTCGGCAAGCACATGATCTGGTGGACGCTCCGGCGCTACCTCAATGATACCTTTGAGCGAAAGAATACGGCGTGTCTGCTCTGGAGAGGGAATCCAGTCGATTGCCCTATCATGGAGGGTTAGGGCCTCCCAGTGACTATTGATGCGACGCTGAACCCGAACCTCGCAAATCTCGCGTTCAGCGCCTGCAACGGCTACCGATAGAGCGTCTTTGCCTGACTCATAGAGAGCGTTTCCGTAATGCTGAGTATCCTTAATCGATTTGGTCAAATCAACCGTTCGAGGTTTCGTATCAATAACAATTAATGGTCGTAGACTTGCCGGTGATTCTATTAGCAGGAAATCTGGCTTGCCTATGCCTGGGCCGGTTTTTGATTTTTGATCGAAGACATGGGCCAGTGCAGGGTATGACCTATATTCGGATTCCTCAAGTAATTGGCCTCCGGAGGAGACAGGCCGTAAATCCCACCCACGAAAACTGAGCAATTCTTTTGTGACGGTTCGAGCGCGCTGCTCGGAAAGCGGCATATGATTCTATTCTCCCGTGATCTTCGGGCGGCGCAACATGAGTCGCTTACCAGTCATCCGTTGGATGCTGCCGATGGTTCTCTCCCCATCACTGACCTTTCGCGTATTGTATTTGTAATCAAGCTCTGCGATATAAAGGGGAATGTGCCCACTACTCACATGATGATGGGTGCCATCAAGCGAGCGCTTGGAGTTACCGAAAAACCCTTCCGCCGTGTTCGTGGTCGCCAGCCGTCCAGATTTATCCCGGCGCACGTATTCTTCCAGCCGATGGTTGACGGTTTCATGGGAGGCAAAGCGTTTGCCGGGTTTCTTGTAGGCTGGCGACTCATCGGTATTGAGCCGCGCAGACGGAGAGACATGCCGTCTGAGCAGGTGATCTAAAGCCGCACCAGTCACCTTATTGACCACCTGAGAGCGCACGCGACCGCCACGTTCTACCAATGACACGATCGGGGTTTTATTGCCAACATACCGCCGCCCCATCCCACGTCTCTTGCCGCCGATATAGGTTTCATCAGCTTCTACGGTACCGCCAAGTTTATCAGTTGGCTCGATGTCTTGCAATGCAAATCGGATGCGGTGACACATAAACCAAGCGGATCGGTATGAACCAAGTTCCAGATGGCGTTGAACCTGTAGCGCCGAAATCTGCGTTTTACTCGCGCACATCATGTAAAAAGCGATGAGCCATTTATTGAGCGGAATGTGGGAATCCTCACAGACCGTTCCCACTGTCACGGTGAATTGATCTCTACACTCCGCACATTTATAAAGCCCGGCGCGTATCTTCTTGGCTGGATTGGGTGTAACCTTGTAAATGCGCTTTCGATCTGCGTTGCCGCAGTGCGGACAGACCGGCCCATCGGGCCAACGCAGACGCTCAAAATAGTGTCGGGCAGCTTCCTCGGTAGAGAAACGCTGCGTGATTTGCATGAGGGTGAGGTCGTTCGATTTGGTATCCATGCACCCAGTTTACATAATTCAACTGGTTTTGTCAAGTGCATAATCGCCAAATTTTTATTCGATGATTGTACAAAGGGTCAAGAACTTGACCGTTTTCGGCCAAGATCCTGACCATTTCTTCATGATGCATCAATCACTCCCAATCCAGAACCCCGTGTTTTTTCGACAAGAAGTTGAAAAACAGGCCCACAAGAGGACACCCCTGCCTAAAAGGACAGGTGACAAGGACAGTGAGGGTCATGTATCGCTGGGGCCATGCGAAACCGCAAGCGCGGCTGAATCCACACGCTGATGTGAAGGAACGGACCTTCATGCGCCGCACGCTGCTCACTCGATGGCTTGCCGTTCTGGCGGCGGTTGTTCTGTGCCTGACGGCCCAATCGGTCGAGGCGCTCATGATCCCCCCCGATCCGTTCGATGCGACCGACCGGTATGCCTTGCTGATCCTGTCCCCTGATGGGCAGGCCATCACGATGGTCATGGTCAAGGTCAAATCTCCCACGCCTGCACCGCTCGGCCCCGGACAACTGGGCGCCCGGATCAGGTACCAAGTACCCGGCCCCCCGGCCAAGCATGCCATCCCCCCATCGTACGAAGTGGTTTCAAAACCTCGTCCGATTGATGGCCTGGGGGGTGAGGCGGTTCTTGTGAGCTTTGATTTTTCGATTCAACCGCTGCCCGCCGACGCGCAGCACAGGGTCCTGGAGATTTTTTACGTCGCATCCGAGCCTTCCGCCCTCCCCGAACCGGTGGTCGAATTGGCTCCCGAGCGATTGCTGCTGCGGCCGGGCGGCGATGTTGTCGAACAGACCCTATCGCCATCCGAAGCGGCACTGGCCGGCAGGATCCTTGCCGGTCCGGTGATCCTACTGC
>JACQAA010000013.1 GCA_016195185.1 Pseudomonadota bacterium
CAAGACGACGACGACCGAGCGCATTCTGTACTATACCGGCAAGTCGCATAAAATCGGCGAAGTACATGATGGTGCCGCGACGATGGACTGGATGGAACAGGAGCAGGAGCGCGGGATCACAATTACCTCTGCCGCAACGACATGCTTCTGGAACGACCATCGTATCAATATCATTGACACCCCGGGTCACGTCGACTTCACAATCGAAGTTGAGCGCTCTCTGCGCGTTCTGGATGGCGCCGTTACAGTCTTCGATGCTGTGGCGGGTGTTGAGCCCCAGTCCGAGACAGTGTGGCGTCAGGCGGACAAGTATCATGTGCCACGGATCTGCTTCGTCAACAAGATGGATCGCATCGGCGCCAATTTCTACCGCACTGTCGACATGATCATTGATCGCTTAGGGGCTGTTCCGCTGGTCATTCAGTTGCCGATCGGTACTGAGTCTGAACACATCGGTCTGGTGGACCTGTTGAAAATGAAAGCCATCGTCTGGAAAGACGAAGCTCTCGGCGCTGAATTCTCTGAAATGGCCATACCGGCCGACATGCTGGAAAAAGCCAAGGAATACCGCACCAAGCTGGTTGAACTCGCTGTCGAGATGGATGACAAGGCGATGGGCGACTACCTGGAAGGCAGGGAACCCGATATCGCTACCCTCAAGAAGTGCATCCGCAAGGGCACTATTAACTACAAGTTCGTGCCGATCCTCTGTGGTGCCGCTTTCAAGAATAAGGGCGTCCAGACGTTGCTGGACGCTGTCGTGGATTATCTCCCATCTCCTCTGGATATCGGCGCGGTCAAGGGCACTCAGCCGGATGCTGAAGATATTGAATTGCTTCGGAAGCCTGGCGAGAAAGAGCCTTTTGCCGGTCTGGCCTTCAAGATCATGAACGATCCTTTTGTGGGCAGCTTGACTTTCGTGCGGATTTATTCCGGCTCATTGGAGAGCGGTTCTTACGTCATTAACAGCGTGAAAGATAAAAAAGAGCGTGTTGGTCGTATGCTGTTGATGCATGCGAACAACCGTGAAGAAATCAAATCCGCCTCGGCGGGGGATATTGTGGCGCTGGTCGGCATGAAAGACACCACCACCGGTGACACGCTTTGCGATCCTGACAAACCCATCATCTTAGAAAGAATGACATTCCCCGAGCCAGTCATTATGATTGCCGTGGAGCCGAAGTCAAAAGCCGATCAAGAGAAGATGGGTGTCGCTCTGCACCGCTTGGCAGCGGAAGATCCCTCGTTGCGCGTTGCTGTTGACACTGAAAGTGGCCAGACCATCATTAAGGGGATGGGTGAACTGCACCTTGACATTATTGTCGACCGTATGAAGCGTGAGTTTAAAGTGGAAGCCAATATCGGCGCGCCGCAGGTTGCCTACCGTGAAACCATCACCAAAACTGGTGAAATCGATTACACACATAAAAAGCAGTCTGGTGGCTCAGGTCAGTATGCGCGCGTTCTGATCCGTTTTGAACCAGGAGAACCTGGTTCTGGCTTTATCTTTGAAGCGGACATCACCGGAGGTTCTGTGCCGAAGGAATTTATTCCCGGCGTTGAAAAAGGCATGGAAAACCAGAAGGAAACAGGCGTTATCGCCGGCTTCCCCTGCATCGACTTTAAAGCCGTCCTGTTTGATGGTGCGTACCACGACGTGGATTCGTCGGCGCTGGCCTTTGAAATCGCGGCGCGTGCTGCTTTCCGCGAGGGAATTCCAAAGTGCAAACCGGTGTTGCTGGAACCTGTCATGAAGGTGGAGGTCGTCACGCCGGAAGATTACATGGGTGACGTCATCGGTGACCTGAACAGCCGTCGTGGCCAGATCAACAGCATGGACAGTCGTGGCAATGCCCGCGTGATCACCGGCATGGTGCCGCTGGCGAACATGTTCGGCTATATAAACACTCTTCGCTCTATGAGTCAGGGGCGCGCGCAATACAGCATGGAGTTCGATCACTATGCTCAGGTGCCGCAGGCTGTGGCTGATGAAGTGAAAGCAAAACTAGCATAATTAACCGCAATTAACTCTAAAAGAAGGAAGCGACTAAAATGGCAAAAGGTAAATTTGAAAGAAACAAACCGCACGTTAACATTGGCACCATCGGTCACGTCGATCATGGCAAAACCAGTCTGACAGCAGCGATCACCAAAATTTTGGCTGAATCGGGCAAGGCGCAATTCACCGCCTATGACCAGATCGACAAAACACCGGAAGAGCGCGCGCGTGGTATAACAATTTCCACCGCTCACGTTGAGTATGAGACAGACAAACGCCACTACGCACACGTTGACTGCCCCGGCCATGCTGACTATGTGAAGAACATGATCACCGGCGCCGCGCAGATGGATGGTGCTATCCTGGTGGTGTCGGCCGCTGATGGCCCGATGCCTCAGACCCGCGAACATATTTTGCTCGCACGTCAGGTCGGCGTTCCAGCGATCGTTGTGTTCTTGAACAAATGCGACATGGTTGACGATGCGGAACTGCTGGATCTCGTGGAAATGGAAGTGCGTGAATTGCTCACGAAATACAAATTTCCCGGAGACAAAATCCCCTTCATCAGGGGTTCCGCTCTCTGCGCTCTCGAAGGCAAGAACGAGAAGCTCGGCAAAGAAGCCATTCTTCAGCTCATGAACGCGGTTGATGATGCTATCCCAACCCCGACCCGTGTCAAGGACAAGCCGTTCCTGATGCCGGTAGAAGATGTGTTTTCCATCTCTGGCCGTGGTACGGTTGTCACGGGCCGTGTTGAACAGGGCGTCATCAAAGTTGGTGAAGAAGTTGAGATCGTTGGCATTCGTCCCACGATTAAAACCATCGTTACCGGCGTTGAAATGTTCCGCAAGCTGCTTGATCAGGGTGAGGCCGGTGACAACATCGGTGCGCTGCTCCGTGGCACGAAACGCGAAGAAATCGAGCGTGGCCAGGTTCTGGCGGCCCCGGGCTCGATCAAGCCGCATACCAAGTTCAAGGCAGAAGCCTACGTTCTAACCAAGGATGAAGGTGGCCGTCATACACCATTCTTCACTAACTATCGTCCGCAGTTCTACTTCCGTACGACAGATGTGACGGGTGTTGTTCACCTGCCAGCGGGTGTCGAGATGGTGATGCCTGGTGACAATATCACCATGGACATCGAGCTGATCTGCCCGGTCGCCATGGACAAGGGTCTGCGTTTTGCGATCCGTGAAGGCGGTCGTACGGTCGGCGCCGGCGTTGTGGCTCAGATTGTAGAGTAACTGAATGCTTGCTCCCCTCTCCCGCAAGGGAGGGGGAGAAGAAAGACAAAGAAGGATACTGGTAAAATGGAATCTCAGGTTATTCGCGTCAGGTTGCGTGCCTATGATCATCGCGTTCTTGATCAGTCCACGAAGGAAATCGTGAACACGGCGAAAAGGACTGGTGCGCAGGTGCGTGGCCCCATCCCGCTGCCGACGCGGATTGAGAAGTTTTGCGTTTTGCGCTCTCCGCACGTGGACAAGAAGTCCCGTGAGCAATTTGAGATGAGAACGCACAAGCGTTTACTGGATATCGTTGACCCCACCCCTCAGACGATCGATGCTTTGATGAAACTCGATCTGGCTGCCGGCGTGGACGTCGAAATCAAGTTATAGGATAAGGACAATAAAATGCGTACCGGTTTGATTGCAAAAAAACTTGGCATGTCCCGCGTCTTTGATGCGAACGGGAAGCATGTCCCTGTGACTGTTCTGAAGGTTGACGGCTGTCAGGTAACTGCCGTGCAGACGAAAGAAAAAAACGGTTACACCGCTGTCCAGCTGGGCGCTGGCAAGAAAAAAGTCAGCCGCATCAGCAAAGCGGAGCGTGGCCATTTTGCCAAGGCCAATGTGGAACCCAAGGCAAAAGTTGTTGAATTCCGCGTTGATGAAAAGAATCTGCTGGAAGTAGGAGCCGAGCTTTGCGCCTCCCATTTTGTCGTGGGTCAGTATGTGGATGTGACGGGTGTCACCATCGGCCGTGGTTTTCAGGGCGCGATGAAGCGCTGGAACTTCAGTGGTCTGCGCGCGACGCACGGCGTGTCCGTTTCTCACCGTTCTCCCGGTTCTACCGGTATGCGTCAGGATCCGGGCCGCGTTTTCAAAAACAAGAAAATGCCGGGCCATATGGGCGCAGCCTCCCGCACCATGGTCAACCTGCGTGTTGTCGCGATCGACGCCGAACATGGCTTGATCATGGTCAATGGTGCTGTACACGGTTACAAGGGTAGCTGGGTGACAGTAAAAGATGCGATGAAAAAAGCATTGCCGAAGGATGCGCCGAAACCGGCGGGTCTGAAAGCCAAGGCTTAAGGAAGGGATGAACCATGAAGGTCGCCGTTAAAAGTTTGGATAATAAAAAAGTGGGTGATATTGACCTGAGCGAGGCCGTATTCGGCTTGAAGCCACGTGTCGATGTCCTGCACAGAATGGTCAACTGGCAGCTGGCAAAGCGCCGCTCCGGTAATCACAAAACCAAGGATATCAGCGAAGTGAGCGGCACCGGCAAAAAGCCTTTTGCTCAGAAGGGCACCGGTCGAGCCCGCGCGGGCTCCCTACGGAATGTGCATCATCGTGGTGGCGCCGTGATGTTTGGCCCGCATGTTCGCGACCATGCGATTGATATGCCAAAGAACTTTCGCAAGCTGGCTTTGCGCGTCGCGCTGTCTGCAAAACAGGCGGAGGGCAAGCTGATCGTGCTGGATGCGGCAAAGGCTAAATCCCACAAGACGAAGGATATGGCCAGGGCATTGTCTGACTTGGGTCTCATCTCGGCGCTGATTATTGATGAAGCCCTGGATCAGAACTTTGTGCGCGCGGTTGGCAATATTCCAAACATGGATGTCCTGCCACAGAAGGGTATCAACGTGTATGATATTCTGCGCCGCGAGACACTGGTTTTGACCAAGGACGCAGTGGCACAACTGGAGGCAAGACTGGTATGAAAAAAGCAGCCGTAAAGAAAAAAGACATCAAGGATGTCACTGAAACGCTATACGAGATGATCCGCTCTCCGGTAATTACTGAGAAGGCGACGATGGGTTCGCAGCATGGCCAGGTAACGTTCCGCGTGCCGCTGGATGCCAGCAAGACCATCATTAAGGACGCCGTTCAGAGCGTGTTCAAAGTGAAAGTCGTGAATGTGAACACATCCACGCACAAAGGAAAAATGAAAGTCTTCAAGGGCCGCAGGGCTTTGAGAGGCGACACCAAGAAAGCAATCGTCACTCTGGCTGAGGGCCAGACGATTGACGTGGCAACGGGAGTTTAAGCATCATGGCATTAAAATCATATCGCCCGACATCTCCAGGCCTTCGTCAGATGGTTCGCGTTGACCGCAGTGAACTGTGGAAGGGCAGGCCGGAAAAATCTCTGATTGATGGCAAGCATCACAGTGCCAATGGCCGCAACAACAAAGGTCAGGTTACTGCGTGGCATCGTGGCGGTGGGCACAAGCAAAGATACCGCATCATTGATTTCAAGCGTAATAAGTTCGATATCGAAGCGGTGGTCGAGCGCCTGGAATACGATCCGAACCGGTCGGCCTGGATTGCGCTGATCAAGTACAAAGATGGTGAGTTGGCCTATATTCTGGCGCCGCAGCGGCTGGCTGCTGGCGACAAGATCATTGCTGGCGAGAAAGTCGATATTCTGCCTGGCAACGCGATGCCGATCAAAAATATCCCGGTTGGTACGCTGGTACATAACCTCGAGCTGACCCCAGGCAAGGGCGGGCAGCTGGCGCGCTCCGCCGGTACGTTCGTGCAAATCGTCGGTCGTGACGCGGGTTATACCCAGATCAAGCTGACCTCCGGTGAGTTGCGCGTGGTACGTGGCGACTGCATGGCAACGGTAGGCGCCCTCTCGAACGCCGATCATATCAACGTGCAGATTGGCAAGGCCGGTCGCCAGCGCTGGCTGGGCTGGAGACCGCACAACCGTGGTGTTGTGATGAACCCGATTGATCATCCGCATGGTGGTGGTGAAGGCAAAAGTTCTGGTGGTCGTCACCCTGTGACGCCGTGGGGCAAGCCAACCAAGGGCGCGAAGACGCGTAAAAACAAATCGACAGACAAGTATATCTTGCGCCGCCGCAAGAATAAGCGTCTGGCTCAAGGTCAATAAAGGAGAGAGATCGTGGCACGTTCCGTAAAAAAAGGCCCGTTTATAGATGGCTACCTGCTGAAGAAGGCCGATAAGGTCAGAAGTTTATTCCGGTGATGGTCACGGATAACATGGTCGGTCACAAGCTGGGTGAGTTTTCACCGACGCGTCAGTTTGTCGCGCATACGGCTGCGGGGGCAGACAAGACCGCGAAAGCGAAGGAAGGCTAATCATGTCAAAATCAGCAAATAAGCCGCGGCATGCGGAAAACGAAGCACTGGCAAAGGCTCGTTTTATCAAAGGGAGTGAGCGCAAGCTGAACCTGCTGGCTCAGTTGATCCGTGGCAAAGCTGTGGCGCGTGCACTGGTTGATCTGGAATTTTCGCACAAGCGGATGGCCGGTGAAGTGAAGAAAGTTTTGGAATCGGCGATTGCCAACGCGGAGAATAACCATAATCTGGATGTTGACCGCTTGGTGGTGAGAGAGGCAACGGTTGGCCGCACTATGACACTGAAGCGCTTTCACGCGCGCGGCCGTGGCAGATCCGCGGGAGTTGAAAAGCCTTTTGCAAACATTACGATCATCGTGAGCGAGAGAAGCGCAACGGCAGGCAAAAAAGACTCTAAAAAGACGGTCAAAAAGGGTTTTTCTCACAACAAGGCGGCAGAAGCCAAAACAAAAGCGAAGGCTTAAGCAAGAAAGGTTTTAGGAGTACAGTATGGGTCAAAAAATTAACCCGATATCGTTGAGACTGGGCATCAACCGCACATGGGATAGCCGCTGGTATGCAGGCAAAGACTATGCGGCCAAATTGCTGCAGGACATCAAGCTGCGCGCACATGTTTTTGAGGTGATGAAGCAGGCGGGTGTAGCGAGGGTTGTTATTGAGCGCGCGGCGAATAAAACCGCCGTGACGATTCACACCGCCCGTCCCGGTGTCATCATCGGCAAGAAGGGTTCTGATATTGAGAAGCTTCGCAAGGAGCTGTCCAAATTTACGGGCGGCGAGGTGACGTTGAATATCGTCGAAATTCGTAAGCCAGAAATGGATGCACAGCTGGTCGCTGACGGTGTAGCACAACAGCTGGAGCGTCGTGTCTCTTTCCGTCGCGCCATGAAGCGTGCAGTTCAGTCCGCGCTGCGCTTGGGTGCCGGCGGTATCCGTATCACCTGCTCTGGTCGTTTGGCTGGCTCCGAAATCGCGCGCCGTGAGTGGTATCGCGAAGGCCGTGTGCCATTGCATACGTTGCGGGCAGATATCGATTACGCTGTTGCGCGGGCGGCGACAACCTACGGAATTATCGGTGTCAAGATCTGGATTTTCAAAGGTGAAATTCTGGCACATGACCCGCAAGCACATGATAAGCGTTTGATGGATCAACAACCAGCGCGCGCCAGCTAAGGAAGTTTTGAAGAGGAAAAGGAAGCACGACCATGATGTCTCCAAAGAAAATGAAGTTTCGCAAGGCGCATAAGGGCCGTATCCATGGGGCTGCAACCTCTGGCACATACCTGGCCTATGGCTCCTTTGGTTTGAAGGCGATGTCGCCCGAGCGTATTACGGCACGCCAGATCGAAGCGGCACGCCGTGCGATCAGTCGTTGCATCAAGCGTCAGGGCCGCCTCTGGATCCGTATTTTCCCGGATGTGCCGGTCTCCAAGAAGCCGCTTGAAGTGCGGATGGGGAGCGGCAAGGGGTCGCCGGAGTTTTATGTGAGCCGTGTGAAGCCCGGAAAAATCATGTTTGAACTGGACGGTGTACCCCGTGAAGTAGCTGAAGAGGCGTTTTCTCTGGCCTCTGCCAAGCTGCCGATCAAAGTGCGTTTTGTGTCCCGCGATTAAGGTAGAAGAAAATGAAAACCGCAGATTTAAGAGCAAAAACCGCAGACGAATTAAAGCAGACCCTGCTTGACTTGCGTAAAGAGCAGTTCAACTTCCGGTTCCAAAAGGCAACCGGCAAGGTTGATGATACCTCGCGCATCCGCCTTGTCCGCCGTGACATCGCGAAAATCAAGACGCTGCTGAATGAACTGAAATCCGGTAAAAAACCGGTCGTTAAAACCGCTAAAAAGGTGGCCAAGATCGTAAAAGCTACCAAAAAGAAAGCTTAAGGAGTAAGTTAAGATGCCGCGTCGTGTACTGGAAGGCAAAGTCGTCAGTGATAAATGTGACAAGACCGTCACGGTCATCGTTGAGCGCCGTGTGAGAGATGCCAACTACGGCAAGATCATCCGCCGTTCGGAGAAGTATGCTGCTCATGATGAAGGCAATGCCTGGAAAATCGGTGATAAGGTGCGCATTGAAGAGTGCCGTCCGCTGTCCAAATCTAAAAGATGGCGCGTGATTAGCGGTGAGGCATCGGGTGAAAGCCGTGCGAAGACGGTTGATGATCTCAATCACGGAAAGGTATCCGTGAAGAAGGTCATTGCGGAGCCGACGGTGGCGAAAAAAGAAGCAAAAGCAGAGAAAAAACCTGCTGCGAAAAAAGATAAGTAGTTTGTACAGGAAGGGCTAAACAAATGATACAGATGCAATCTAATCTGGATGTTGCCGACAACAGCGGAGCGCGCCGTGTCCAGTGCATCAAGGTGCTGGGTGGTTCACATAGAAGAACGGCTGGTATCGGCGATGTGATTGTTGTTTCCGTGAAGGATGCCATTCCTCGGGGTCGTGTCAAGAAAGGCACTGTACATAAAGCGGTGATTGTCCGCACCTCCACTGCGCTGAAGCGCGATGATGGCACAAGCATCCGCTTTGACCGTAACGCCGCTGTATTGATTAATCCAGCCGGAGAGCCTGTGGGTACCCGTATTTTTGGACCTGTAACGCGCGAATTGCGCTCTAAGAATTTCATGAAAATTATCTCGCTTGCGCCGGAGGTGCTGTAATGGTTAAGCTCAAAATTAAAAAGGGTGACAAGGTCATTGTCCTGACGGGTAGCGATAAAGGTAAAAGTGGTGAAGTGAAACACGTCAACCCTACTGATTCCAAAATCACGGTACAGGGGGTTAATGTGCAGACCAAGCACCGCAAGCCATCGCAGGCCGGCCCTGGCGGTCTTGATAAAATTGAGGCGCCAATTCACATTTCTAATGTTGCGCTGGTTGACCCCAAGACGGGCAAGTCAACTCGTATTGGTTATAAAACTGTCGGTGATCGCAAGGTGCGCGTTGCAAAGCGCTCCGGCGAACAGATTGAATAGAGGTAAATCATGGTAGCGCGTCTTAAAAAAGAATACTTGGAAAAAATCAAACCTGCGATGAAGCAGCAGTTTGGCTTCAAGAACGACATGCAGATTCCGCGTCTGGACAAGATCGTCATCAACATGGGTGTTGGTGAAAACGCATCCGACAGCAAGAAGATCCAGGGTGCGATTGCGGATATGACCTTAATCTCTGGCCAGAAGCCGGTGGTAGCCCGCTCTCGTAAGTCCATCGCTGCCTTCAAGCTGCGCGAGAACATCCCGATCGGCTGCAAGGTGACACTGCGCGGTGAGCGCATGTATGAGTTTCTGGATCGCCTGATCACGATTGCGATGCCGCGTATTCGTGACTTTCGTGGTGTTTCTGACAAGAGTTTTGATGGCAATGGCAACTATGCCATGGGCATCAAGGAACAAATTATTTTCCCTGAAATCACATTCGACAAGGTCGATACGATTCGCGGGATGGATATCATAATTTGCACCACAGCTAAAACAGATGAGCAGGCAAAAGCTTTGCTGAAGGCATTCAAGATGCCTTTCAGAAAACAATAGTCGGAGGAATGTTCAACAATGGCTAAATTAAGCTCTATTGAGAAAAATAACCGCCGTAAAAGAATGGTAAAGAAATTTGCCAGCCGGTGGGCGAGGCTGAAAGAGATCGCCAATGACAGCAAACGTCCGGCGGACGAGCGTTTCGCTGCGCGCCTCAAGATGGCGACACTGCCGCGCAATTCGCATCCGACAAGAGTGCGTAATCGCTGCGCGCTCACGGGTCGTGCACGTGGTAACTACAGAAAATTCGGCATTTCCCGCCTGATGTTCCGGGATCTGGCCTCCAGGGGAATGATCCCTGGTGTCACGAAATCAAGCTGGTAAGAGGAAGGGAGTAATATTACATGGTCAATGATCCTCTTGGAGATTTGCTGACGCGCATCAGAAACGGCCAGTCGGCGAGACTGTCGGCTGTTTCGAGCCCCGCTTCCAAGCACCGTATCAACGTGCTGGACGTGCTCAAGCGCGAGGGCTACATCCGCGACTATAACGTTAGCAAAAAAGACAATGGTTCGGCTGAGTTGAGCGTTGAGCTCAAATATTCAGAGGGCCAGCCGGTGATCCGAGAAATCTCCCGCATTTCCAGGCCGGGACGTCGGGTATATTCAAAGGTAGCGGAAGTTCCGCGTTTTTATAATGGTCTTGGCATCTCAATCCTGTCCACACCGCGTGGCGTTCTCTCTGATAAGGAGGCGCGTGAAGCGAATGTGGGGGGCGAGCTGCTCTGCCGTGTGTTCTAATTGCAAGGTATATTACAATGTCCAGAATTGCCAAACATCCGATTAAGATCCCTGCCGGGGTAGATATCAAGGTCAACGGCAAGACTCTTGTCGTGAAAGGGAAAAAGGGTGAACTCACCCTCTCTCTCGTTGACGATATTTCTGCTGTTGTCAAAGATGGCGGGGTTACCTTGAAACCATTGTCGACAGCGCGTCAGGCGATGAACATGTGGGGTACCACCGCGTCAAACATCCGCAACATGATCAAGGGCGTGACCGAAGGCTACAGCGAGAGGCTGTTGATCGAGGGGGTGGGTTTCCGCGCTGCACTTAAAGGTAAGGATTTAGTACTCCAGATCGGTTTCAGCCACGAAGTTGACTATAAAACGCCTCAGGGCATTGAAATCAAAGTGCCGAAGCAGACTGAAATCGAAATTTTCGGTATCGACAAACAAAAGGTGGGTCAGGTTACGGCCGAGATCTATTCATTGAAACCGCCCGAGCCGTATAAGGGCAAGGGCATTAGGTACGAAGGACAGCATGTCCGTCGTAAAGAAGGCAAGAAGAAGTAACAGGGGCCAACATGAGTAAAGTAGCAGCTAAACAGCGCCGCCAGTGGCGGGTTCGCAAGGTCCTGAAAAAGGCCGCTGAGAAGAATGAACGTCCGCGCTTGACTGTGCATCGTTCGGCGAATCACATTTATGCGCAGGTGATCAATGATGCAACGGGCGCGACCCTGGCAGCCGCCTCCACAGTGGATACTGATCTGAAGAAAAAGTTGAAAAGCACCTCTAATAAAGACGCTGCTCAGGTGGTTGGCAAGCTGGTTGCCGAGCGCGCCAAACAGGCAGGTGTTGAGAAAGTCGCATTTGACCGCGGCTCCTATATGTACCACGGACGCGTCAAAGCTCTGGCAGAAGCGGCGCGTGAAGCTGGCTTATCATTCTAAAGGAAAAAAAGACAATGGCGAAACCTGAGAAATCAACGAGAGAACATAAGGGTAAAGACCGGGAGAGCGAAGGCGGAGAACTCGTCGAACGCCTGGTCGCGGTCAACCGTGTTGCGAAAGTAGTCAAGGGGGGGCGGCGTTTCGGCTTCGCCGCCCTGGTTGTGGTTGGTGATGGCCGTGGCCGTATCGGTATCGGCAAAGGTAAGTCACGAGAAGTGCCTGAGGCGATCAAGAAAGCGACTGAGGAGGCAAAGCGTAAATTGGTGCGTGTTTCTTTGCGTGAAGGTCGTACCTTGCACCATGACATTGAGGCCCGCTTTGGCGCTGGTCATGTGCGTTTGCGTGCGGCGGCCCCCGGTACTGGTATTATCGCCGGCGGCCCGCTCCGTGCTGTGTTCGAGGTTCTGGGTGTTCAGGATGTGGTGGCAAAATCGTTGGGCTCTTCTAACCCTTATAACATGGTGAAGGCCGCGTTGACGGCGTTCTCGGTCATGGAAAGCCCGCGCATGGTAGCGGGCCGTCGTGGTCGCCGCGTCAATGAGATTTTGGGCCGCAAAGGTGATGCGAAGGAGAAGTCCGATGGCTGACGCAGTAAAGAAACAGGCTGCAAAAAAAACTGCAGCGGCCTCAAAAGCTATAGCGGCCCCTAAAAAGGCAGCGGCTCCTGCAAAGTCGGGAAAGAAGCTGAAAGTGACCCAGATCGGCAGCCCGATCGGCCGTATTGACGCGCAGATGGCAACGTTGATTGGTCTGGGCCTGAACAAACGGCATCGTTCCAAGGTGTTGGAAGATACACCGGCGGTCCGTGGTATGATTGAGCGCGTGAAACATCTCGTTGTTGTCGAGACGGCGGCCTGAAATACGCCAGAATAGGTAAGGATCAAAATGAAATTAAATCAACTCAGAGACAATCCAGGCGCCCGCCAGACCAGACTGTGTGTCGGTCGCGGCATTGGCTGTGGCAAGGGTAAGACCTGCGGTCGCGGCGTGAAAGGCCAGAAAGCCCGTTCTGGTGTTGCCATCAAAGGATTTGAAGGTGGTCAGATGTCCCTCTTGCGCCGGATGCCGAAGCGTGGTTTCACCAATTTTACTGCCAAGTCATTTGCCGATATCAACCTGGATACCATTCAGGAAGCAATTGATTCAAAAAAGATCTCAGCCGCGAAACCAATTGATGCCGATACTTTGCTCGATGCTGGTGTTATCCGCCAGCTCGGTTCTGGTTTGCGCCTGTTGGCTGGTCGTGGTGCCTTGAAGACAAAGGCGACTTTCGTTGTGGTCGGGGCTTCTGAGAGCGCTCTCAAGGCAGTTGAAAGGGCGGGTGGCAAGGTTGAGATTCTGCCTGCAAAAGTGAATAAGCTCCTGAAGGGCAAAGTGCCGAAGAAGGAAAAATCGCGTGCTGATAAGGCGGCGAAGGCAGTTGCCGGCAAGAAGTAAATTTCTTCTGTTGTTCCTCTCACACCAAATATGAAATCCATGTAGAAACATGGCGGTGGGATTGTCGCCGTGTCTCTTGTCATGGCCAGGAAAGAGCTCTGTGTGACGCAGCCGCAATGCAAGTCTTGACCCCTCATTCTCCACCGCTTAGAGTATTGTCGGATAAGCAATAGAAGGGCTCTCACATGGCATCAGCCGTCGAACAATTTGCTGCTAATCTCAATCTGGGTTCTTTTGCCAAAGCTGAAGAACTGAAGCAGCGCCTGTGGTTTACGTTAGGTGCGCTGGTTATTTACCGCATTGGCACCTATATACCGCTCCCTGGTATTGACCCCCACGTTTGGCAGCAGATTTTCCAGCAGAAGCAAGGCGGCGTGCTGGACATGTTTGACATGTTCTCCGGCGGTGCTTTGCACCGGATGAGTATTTTTGCGCTGAACATCATGCCGTATATCTCGGCGTCCATCATTATGCAGCTGCTGACATCAATGAATCCGCGGCTGGAGTCCATGAAGAAAGAAGGCGAATCCGGGCGCAAGAAACTCAATCAATACACACGCTATTTCACGATCATTTTGGCCATCGTTCAGTCTTACGGGCTGGCGGTTGGTCTTGAAAATATGCACAGCCAAACGGGCTCCGCGGTGATCCATGCCGGCATGTTCTTCCGTATCAGCACAGTCATCACGATCGTGGGGGGGACGATCTTTTTGATGTGGCTCGGCGAGCAGATTACCGCTCGTGGCGTGGGCAACGGAACTTCTCTGATCATCTTTTCGGGCATCGTCGCGGGTATCCCCCGTGCCGTGGCCGGTACGCTGGCACTGGGCCAAGAGGGGGCCATTTCTCCCCTGACCATTCTCGGAATAGTCTTGATGGTGGTGGGGGTGGTGGGCTTTATCGTATTCATGGAGCGGGCGCAGCGTCGTGTGGTGGTACAGTATCCCAAGCGCATGGTTGGTAACCGCATGTCCGGTGGTGATTCCAGCCATATGCCATTGAAAATGAACACTTCGGGTGTTATCCCACCGATTTTCGCCTCGTCGCTGCTGCTGCTGCCGCTGACGATTGTTGGTTTTTCTGGTGTTGGGCAGGGCAACGATTTCATGGATATGATCGCGCGCTATTTGCAGCATGGTCAGCCCGCCTATATGGCCCTCTATGGCGGTTTGATCGTATTCTTTGCCTTCTTTTATACGGCTATCGTGTTTAATCCCGACGAGACCGCCGAGAACCTGCGTAAATACGGCGGGTTTGTGCCTGGTATCCGTCCTGGAAAAGCGACGGCGGATTATCTTGATTACGTACTGACGCGCATCACCGTCGTTGGTGCTGCCTATCTGGTTTTTGTTTGTTTGTTGCCGGAGATTTTGATCGCCAAATTTAGCTTGCCATTTTATTTTGGCGGCACCTCCTTGCTGATTACAGTATCGGTCATGATGGATACTGTGGCGCAGATCCATTCTCACTTGATTGCGCATCAGTATGAAGGGTTGATTAAGAAATCAAGGCTGAGGGGGACGCGCAAATGAGAATCATTCTGTTGGGACCCCCTGGCGCCGGCAAAGGCACACAGGCGCGGATATTGATGGAGAAAGAGGGCATTGCGCATATCTCAACTGGCGATCTGTTTCGTGAGAATGTCAAAAACAAGACAGTACTGGGACAGCAGGTTGAGTCTATTCTGAAGAGTGGCAAGCTGGTTCCAGACCAGATCACCATCAAAATGATCTCAGAGAGATTGGATGCGGACGACTGTAAAAACGGATTTATTCTGGACGGGTTTCCTCGCAATGAGGCACAGGCCGAGGCGCTAGAGAAAATGCTCCAGGAAAAAGGCATCAAGTTGGATGCCGTTGTGCAGATTGAGGCCGATGATGAGAAGCTGGTAGAGCGAATTTCTGGCCGCCTTA
Source organism: Pseudomonadota bacterium (assembly GCA_016195185.1). GTDB lineage: Bacteria > Pseudomonadota > Alphaproteobacteria > Micavibrionales > UBA2020 > PALSA-926. Next base: position 14,882 of record JACQAA010000013.1, read on the forward strand.
CCTGTTCTGGCTGTGGAGAGGGGTATCATGACAGGTTCAAAAAGCCCCAGCATACCGATTCTTGCGATAAATGCGGGGCCACCGGCAAATTTACCCGCCGCGCCGATGATAATGAGAAAACGGTTCGTGAGCGGCTGAATGTCTACCATGGTCAGACTAAGGCGATTCTCCCCTTCTACGAAGGCCGGGGCATGCTGAAAACGGTCGATGGGATGGCTCCCATGGAAGATGTCACCGCCCAAATTGAGGCTGTTTTGAAGGGAGGTAAGGGGGGGGATCGTCCGTCGTCACCCCGCCCGGGCGGTTGAGGGCCAAAAAGGGTCATTTTTCTCACAAATAGGGTAAATATCCTGTTGACGTTTCCGGACTGCATCTTATAATGCGCGGTCTCGCTGCCTTTAAGGGGTAACGAGTCTGTTTTGCGTCCCTGTATTGTGAGGGGGTGCGGGACATATGGCCGGCAGGTGGTCTGTCGGTAGAATAGACAGTTTTGAGGAGCATCCGCGTGGCACGTATCGAAGGTGTCAATATCCCGGCAGATAAGGTCATCGGCATTGCGCTGACATATATTTTTGGTATCGGTCGTACCAGAGCGAAAAAAGTTCTTGAGACAGCAAAGGTTGTCTGGGGCAAGCGCGTGAATGCATTGTCTGAAGATGAGCTGAATCGTATTCGTGACGCCATCAAGGCAAATTACAAAGTAGAGGGTGAGTTGCGTCGTGAAGTGGCCATGAGTGTCAAGCGCCTGATGGATCTTGGCTGCTATCGCGGCCTGCGTCATCGCAAGGGTCTTCCGGTTCGCGGTCAACGTACCAAGACGAATGCCCGTACACGCAAGGGGCCCCGCAAAACCATTGCGGGCAAAAAATTAGCGCCGACCAAGAAATAATTGTTGAGGGTGAACACAAGAAATGGCTAAGGAACAAAAACAAAAAGCAGCGGAAGCGGCCGATCAGAAGAAGGCGGCTCCCAAGGCACGCAAAAAGGAACGTAAAAACGTTACCACGGCAACTGCCCACGTTAACTCTACATTTAATAATACGATTGTTACCATCACCGATGCCCAGGGCAATACGCTGGCGTGGTCGACGGCCGGTCACAAAGGTTTTAAGGGATCGCGTAAATCGACCCCTTATGCGGCGCAGATTGCCGCCGAAGATGCAGGTATCAAGGCAAAAGAACATGGCGTGAAGACTCTGGAAGTTCTGGTCAAGGGTCCTGGTTCGGGCCGCGAATCGGCTTTGCGGGCGCTTCAGTCAGTGGGGTTTATCATCAATTCGATTGTAGACATCACACCCATTCCGCACAATGGCTGCCGTCCACGTAAACGCCGCAGAGTTTAAGTTTTAATATTAGGTGGGTGCCCGTTATTACTGGTACCCGTTTATGGTTGGTTAAACATGCAAAGAGGGGCTTACCTTGATACAAAAAAACTGGCAAGAGCTTATTAAACCCAACGAGGTTGACATCAGCACATCAAAAGATCCGCAGCGTTTTGGCACTGTCGTCGTTGAACCGTTGGAGCGCGGCTATGGTTTGACACTTGGCAACGCGTTGCGGCGCGTTCTGCTGTCGTCATTGCAGGGGGCTGCTGTTACCTCAATCAAGATTGACGGTGTTTTGCACGAGTTTTCGTCTATTGACGGCGTTCGTGAAGACGTCACCGACATCGTCCTGAATATCAAAAACATTGCACTGCGCATGCATGCTGAAGGAACCCGTAAGGTTCATCTCCGTGCGGAAGGTCCTTGTGAGGTCAAGGCGGGCATGATCGAGACCAGTGCTGATATTGAAATTACTAACCCGGATCTGGTGATCTGCACGCTCGGCAACAAGGCCAAGCTCAATATTGAGCTGACGATTGGCAATGGCAAGGGCTATCGCCCGGCTGTGCAAAACCGTCCGGAAGATGCGCCGATCGGGTTGATCCCGGTTGACAGCATTTTCAGCCCGGTACGCCGCGTCTCCTACAAGGTGGAAGATACCCGCGTTGGCCAGATCACTGATTACGATAAGCTGGTCCTTGATCTCGAGACCAATGGCACTATTCGCCCGGAAGATGCGGTTGCCTATGCAGCGCGCATTCTGCAAGACCAACTGCAGGTGTTTGTCAACTTCCAGGAGCCAGAGTCTGTTGCCAAGGAAGAAGCAAAGGATGAATTGCCCTTCAGCCGTCACCTGCTGCGTAAGGTCGAAGAGTTGGAGCTGTCTGTTCGTTCGGCTAACTGTCTTAAGAACGACAACATCATTTATATTGGTGACCTGGTTCAGAAAACCGAAGGCGATATGCTGCGTACACCAAACTTTGGCCGCAAGTCACTTAACGAGATCAAGGAAGTTCTTACCAATATGGGCCTCCACCTCGGCATGAAAGTTGAGGGCTGGCCGCCAGAGAACATTGAAGATCTGGCAAAGAAACTCGAAGAGCCATTTTGAACCAAAGGGTTGGCTACCCCAACAATACTGCTGACATCAGGGTATTGTGTGTTTAATCTGCCTTATGCGTAAGGCGATCGTAGAAGGAGGGCGTTATCATGCGTCATGGAAAAGCAGGCCGTAAACTCGGCGTTACGACATCACACCGCAAGGCTATGTTTGCAAACATGGCTGTCGCCCTGATTAAGCACGAGCAGATTTCAACCACGCTGCCGAAGGCAAAAGAACTGCGCGGCTTTGTTGAAAAACTGATCACGCTCGGCAAGAGCGGTACGTTGGCCGACCGGCGTTTGGCGCATTCCCGCTTGCGTGATGATGCGATGCTCAAAAAGTTGTTTGATACTTTAGGCCCCCGCTACAAGGACCGTAGGGGCGGCTATACCCGTGTTTTGAAAGCGGGTTTCCGCTATGGCGATAACGCGCCGTTAGCGATTATTGAGCTGGTTGACCGTGACCGCGCTGCGAAGGGTCAGGATAGCGGCCCTGTTAATGTCGATGATACTCCTCCAGCATCGGCACCGGCTCCGGAAGCCAAAAAGGCTGCACCAAAGAAGAAAAAAGCGGCTGCCGGCTAATCTTTTCTCGTTTCTAGAATTATCGCGCATCATCCCCTCTGGGGAAGGCATAGTGGCACCTGTAAATATCATCTCTGTTCATTCCCTGACTAAAAGATTCGGTCAGGTTGCAGCTGTTGAGGGAATCTCTTTTGCTATTCCCCGTGGCAGCATTACGGCCCTGCTCGGCGGCAACGGGGCGGGAAAAACTACCACAATTGCCATGCTACTCGGTATTTTGCAGCCGACATCCGGGACGATCTCTATCCTTGGTCATGATATGTTGGCCAACCGTTATGGTGCCTTGAAGAAGATGAATTTTTCGTCCCCTTATGTTGACTTGCCCCGCAAGTTGACCGTGCGTCAAAATCTGCGCATCTATGGCAAGCTTTATGGCGTCAGAAATCTTGAGGAGCAGATTGAGAATTTGGCTGTCGCTCTTGATCTAAAGACGTTTTTGGATCGTCAGGTTGGTAAACTATCGGCGGGCCAGCAGACTCGAGTCTCCCTCTCCAAGGCGTTGATCAATACGCCGGAACTACTGCTGTTAGATGAGCCAACGGCTTCTCTGGATCCCGACACGGCGGACCGTATTCGCGGCATGCTGGAAAGGTTCTGTCGGCAGAACTGCACCACAATCTTGATGGCTTCGCATAACATGCGCGAGGTGGAACGCCTCTGCGATTACGTGTTGATGATGCGCAAGGGGACAATTGTTGACCGTGGCACACCGGCAGAGTTGATGAAGCGGTATGACAGGCAAGGGATGGAAGAGGTATTTCTTGATATCGCCCGGGGAGACGCTGCATGAGCGAGAGCCTCCAGCGCATTTATGCTATCTTGCTCCGACATTTTTATATTTTGCGCGGCTCACCGGCGCGGCTGATAGAAATTATCTACTGGCCGACAATGCAGATGATCTTGTGGGGATTTATCAGTCAGTTTTTCGCGCATAAAAGCTTGCTGCCGATGAACTATGCGATGGGCACCTTGCTAGGGGCTGTGCTGTTATGGGACCTTTTGTTTCGTTCGCAACTAGGCGTGTCACTGTCATTTTTGGAAGAAGTCTGGTCGCGCAATCTTGGGCATCTGTTTGTGAGTCCTTTAAGGCCGTTGGAGTGGTGGGTTTCCATGATGTTCTATAGCATCGTGCGCGCCCTGCTGGGTATGGGGCCGGCGGTTGTGCTGGCGATCCCGTTCTACGGGTTTTCTATTTTTGGTTTGGGATTACCTCTGCTGTTATTGTTCTTAAATCTAATGATCATGGGCTGGGCGCTTGGTTTTTTGATCACCGCCGTCTTGATCAAAGCGGGGCCGGGGGCTGAAAGTATCTCCTGGGGCCTGACATTTTTCTTGGCGCCCTTCTGCGCTGTTTATTATCCGGTGGCTATGCTGCCGGCATGGCTGCAAAAAATTTCCTACGCTTTGCCCGCTTCTCATGTTTTTGAGGGGTTGCGAACGTTGGTGCAGGAAGGCGGAGTGGATACTTACCAGCTGTCCACGGCTTTCGTATTGAACTGTGTTTATATTATTATTTCCATAATTTTATTGCAAATGTCTTTTAACAATGCCAGAAAGCACGGGACGCTGTTGCAAATTGGGGAATAGTTGATTAATTCGTATTCAGGGAATTGTGCGCTCGGAAAAACCATGCTACTTATTTAGCATATTTAATTACAGTATTTTTGTTGGAGGAAAACCATGAAGTTCGCCGAATCAGGATTGCCGAATAACAAGCTGGTTGAAGACGCCTTCAACTACAGCCATGCGAACGTGATGAGCTATCGTGACGAAGTCATGAAGGATTTTACCCAGCAGATCAACCAGTCGCATGCTGCGCAGCTCAGACAACTGGATGCTGACAAAGTTGCGGGTACTTTGTCACCGGATGATTACAAGAAAGAAAAAGAGGCGCTGGATAAAATGCGCGATGAACAAATGAAAATGGGTCCACGGATCGTTGATAGGGAGTTGGATAACAATTTTAATCAGCGCCGCCTGGGTCCGGCCCAAGAGCTTGTCAATAACGGGGAGAAGGCCTCGCCGGAATTGCTGGCCGCTGTCATTCTGAATGAATGCGTTCGGTCTCCCCTTGACTATCTGAAACTGGCTAAAAAATTTGGCGACAAGGTTGCCGATGTTATAGCTCAAATGCAGCATATTGACGTTTATCCGGGCGAACGTGACGCCAATCTTGCTGCAGCGAACAGCGACGTGAAACGTGCTTATATGGCGCAGCTGATCACGAATCTGGGCGACATCATGTCGCAGGTCAAATTGATGGCAAAGGTCAGCCCGGGACAGAAGGTCATGTTTGCAGACGGGCAGGAAGAGGCGCTGTTTGGCAACGCCAAATCGGTCTGGGGTAATGATAAAAAACTTGATCAGAGATTTGTAGCGGTTTTTAATAGCGCGGCAGAAGCGACGACTTCTCCCTTCAGAATGGAAGTCGACGAAAAGAACAATTTGGAATTGATCAAGAGCAATTTGAACCCGCCGACTGGCCCCAAAGTTACCCCTCCCAAAGGTCCCGGCGACAAGCACGGTCTGGGAGATGATGTGTTTTAAGTAAGACTAATAGACCGAGTGAAAACGCGCCTCTTCAAGAGGGCGCGTTTTTCTTTAGTGGCACTTAATGTCCTGCCTTCTCCCCCGCCGGGTTTTCCACTGTTTTTAGTGCATCAGCCAGTCTGTGTTGGGCAGTACCGGGCCTTAATGGCTTTGGCTGGCTCATGTGTGGTGCCCAGCCAATGGCATAAACGACTTGAAATGTTGCCGGTATTTTTCCGTCTGCATCGGCAAATTTTTCCTGATACAGCCGAGTTGCTTCTAAAATGACTTGTCGTCGTGTTGGTTGTAGCAACCGGTTATAAGTGGCATTGCTGGCTCCCATTCCACGTAAATCCTGCATCAGCTTTAATAGACTCGAGTAATGCACGGTGATAGTATCACTGTCGATCACGGGCAGGGCAAAGCCGGCGCGCTGCATCAGGGCTCCCATATCGCGGGGGTCGATGAAAGGCGATACGCGGGGGCTCGCTCCCCCACTTACCGCCATTTCTGCTTCCATCAGGCATTGGCGTAGCTCACGCAGACTTTCCCCACCCAGCAGTGCTGCCAGAAACAGGCCGTCCGGTTTCAGTGCTTGCTTGATCTGCACCAACGCGCCAGGCAGGTCGTTGACCCAATGCAGGGTTAAGTTGCTTATCACAGCATCCAGGCTGCAAGAGCGGAAGGGTAAAAATTCCTCATCGGCCACAACGGCGGGGGTTGTCGTCTGGCGCGTCATGTCAAAGGAAGTATCCATGCAGATGACATGTTCCGTTCCTATACGTTGTTGCAGACGCTCTGCAAGGCCACCATAAGCGCCGCCCAAGTCCACTATCAGAGGAAAGTTCCTTTTCACCACATCGAGTCGTTCGATCAGCCGTTCGGCCACTTCGGTCAACAAGAAATCAAACTGGCGGATATTTTGTGCCGCGCGATCACGCCGGCGGCGCAGCAGACGCCGGTCAAAGACAGCGGGGGGTCGGTTGTGCTGATTATTCATGCCTATCAACGTCACTTTTTGGGGCATCTCTAATGTCGCCCCTTAGGCTTGTCGCTTGGTGGCGTTGGTTCCAGCTTGTTATGCCTGGTTGGAAAGAGACTCTTGGAGATGGCGTTAATATTCCGATCGATTTTCTCTATGCCGGGGTTTTCTTTAACGTGCAGCTTGGTCTGAGCATAGCTGAGGCTGAGTTTTTTTCCGCTTGCCGCCGCTGCCGCGCTTTCGGGTGTATTGTGTGTCGGCTCTGGTTCTTTCCTGGTTTCGTCCCCTGCCATGCCGCGCTGGCCCAGAATGCGTGACGGTATTGCGGAATAGCTGATATTTTTTACATCGACGGCTACTTTCTCGGTGGAGAGGGAGAATCCTTTATTTTTCTGGTGCTGCAGATCGCGTTGTGCAGCCAGGCCGTAGCCATCATTGGCCTGCATCTGTACCCGCGCCAGTAATTTGAGTGTATCGCGGGCTATGCGACCGACCCGGCAGTATTTATCCACTTTCTTCATCATCGTATATCTCATGACGCTGCCCGCGCTGGATTCGGGAGCCGAGACGACAGTGAAGGGATAGATCCGTTGCGGTGTAACGCCCACATGCGTGAAATAACTTTCACCAAGCTGGTTAACCTGTTCTGGGGATACCCCGAACTTGCTGGCAATAAAGGCTTTGGCGTCTTCGACCGTTCTAACATCTTTGGGCAGCACAAAACTGGGGGCATTGAGCATGGCCCCATCACCGCCGAGGCGGTTGGGCACGGGCATGATTTTTGGATCGAGTGCAACCAGCAAATTGTTGTCCCAATCCCGGGTAATCGGCAGAATGACGGCAATGTTTTCTACCCCATCATCCGAAACAATGAACTCGATATCCTGCGCTGACAAGCCGCGAGTTGTTCGTCCTACTTTTCCTTCTTCGATAAACACGGCTTTAACCGGTTTTAAATGTAGTGATTCTGTTTTTTCTTCTTCAAATTCAGTACGTTCCGGCTCTTTCAGTAAATCATCTGGTTCATAGATTTTTTTAACTGCCTGACCCGGCAGCTTGGGCATGCTTTCCCCGATCCAGCGTGGCAGGGGGATATTATAGCGTGTCATCAGATCAAAAACATACATCTCCAACCGCGGCTCGGGCAGGAGGCCGACCTGAGAGGCGAGGATAATATCAGCGCCGTCCAGTTCGGTGATCATGCCCAGCTCGGTAAAAAGGGAACTTTTGTCCGTTGGCAGAGGCCATGAGGTTTTATAGGGGTTTTCCACCTCGATAAATACCGGTTCAATTGCTTCATCAATGCGGTCGGGTGAGGGGAAGTAGGTGTCTCCTATGTACCAGCTCCCCTCCGTTTTGGGGCGCAGGCCAATATTGTGGCGTACATACTCAAAAATCATATGCCGGTTCCCTTCGGCATCCTCGGACATCTCTACTGTGTCCATGGCAATGGGTTCGATCAGGTGTCCTGACCACTTTTTACCATCCAAGTTGGAACTGCCGCGTGTGACGGCGTTGACGATGGGGCGCGGGTAACCGCTGCGGACAAAAATAACTAAGCGGTTGTCCGGGGTAATCCGATAGGGAATGATGTCACAGTGTTCCCCGGGGCGCTTGACCAGTTCGTGCAGGGCACCGCCTTTCTTATCGCGCACCACCATGATTTGCAATTCACCGACGGGGTTCTGCGACGGGCGTCTCTCTTCTAATACCAAACTTTGTTTGTCGGCTACTTTTTGCGAGACTATAAAATAGTTCGTAGCCGGATAGCTCATGGGTTTGTATTCTCCCGAATAAAGCTGGAAGCGGCCCTTGAAGCAATTTTTCACTACCCAGGGGTTCCAGTACGGAGCAGAAAAAGTCATTCTCATGCCGATCCGTGCGAATTCCCGACGGTAATCCTGATAGGTAAAGAACGTATATTCCTCGCGAATTTCTTGGTCCCAGTGAGCGCGGTAATTCTTGCGGTGAATAAATTCGATTGCCCATTTGTGTGGTAAGCGGAAGAGGCGCGTACCATCGCGCCGCGGCTTCAGTTCTTCAATAAAAAATCCTTCGCACCCGCCTGCCGGTAACGGGCGAGCTGACTGGGAGAATAACAACAGCAGATCTGCCTCGGAAAGATGCGGGATCCCCATGCCTTCGCTGGGCGTGTCGGGCAGCTCCAGCAGTACGAATTCCCCTTCCGGTGGCATCATGTAGTCACGGATCAGCATGGTACCGCCGGGTTTCAGCTTGTGAATCTGTTTCTCCAGGAGGAGGCTCACGTCTATCTGGTTGTAGCCGGCGGCTGAATAAATTCCGTGCAGGATATTGGAATTGATAATTGCGTCCAGCGATTCATCTTCAAGTTCGGGTATCGAAATATCTGACAGGCGGAAGGACAGGTTCGGCAGCTTGTAATTTTTGCGGGCAAATTCAATGGCGGCGGGATCGTGGTCAACGCCGATCAGCTCGGCACGCGGATTGAGCTGGGCCAGAACATAGGTTATTTCTCCCGTTTCGCACCCCATATCGACAATGCGGGAGCCAGAGGGCAGCAGGAGGTGGGCAGAGATCAGGGCCGCTTTTTGCTGGATAAATTCCGGTAGCTCAATCACGGCCTTTTGGCGTGACCCCTCATCCTTTGCCCGGGAGGAAAAGTTTTTGATGCTAGCGGCGATTTGCTCATTAATCTCTGTTTTGTCGATCTTTGACACGATACGAACCTTCTTAACAATGCCCCTTGTATATTATATTAATACGGAAAACAATAGATTTTTTTGTTGATATGTAAAGCATCTTCGGGCACCTTGTCCAGTATGCCATCGGCAATAAAAAAGAAGAATAGATTTTCTGACCTGTGGGAGGCCACCATTAACGCGCTGTTGCCACCGCGCTGTGTGGCGACCGGAGAGATTGTGGATGCGCAGGGGATGGTAAGCCCCGTTTTCTGGGCGCAACTGCAGTTTATCGAGGATCCGTTTTGCAAGACCTGTGGCAGCCCTTTCAGTTTTAATCTTCCGACTGGTGCACTTTGTGCCGCCTGCATGGAGCAGGAACCGTTGTTTGACCAGTCACGCTCCGCTGTTACCTACAACGAGGCCAGCCGGAAACTGGTGCTGGCTTTCAAGTACGGCGATAGACTGCATACGGTTCACACCTTCGTGCCGTGGATGATCCGTGCCGGACAGGAGTTGATCGGGCAGGCGGATTGCATTATCCCCGTGCCGCTGCATGCGCGGCGGCTGCGGGAGCGGCGTTTCAACCAGTCAGCTCTGCTGGCGCAGGCAATTGCCACAAGAACGGGAAAAGATTATCTTCCCGATACCCTGTTACGCATCCGCCATACCACCCCGCAAAATGGCCTCAGCGCCAAAGACCGCGACCGGAATGTGCGGGGTGCTTTTGTGGTCAAGAAGTGCAGTCATGCCACCGTTCGTGATAAGAATCTCCTATTGATTGACGATGTGTTTACGACTGGTGCCACGCTCAACGAATGTGCACGGATTCTCAAATCAGCCGGGGCTGAGACAGTCAACGTCCTGACAATTGCTCGGGTGGCAAAAGAAGAGTTTTGATGCGGATTAGCCGGAATCTGAAACTGATTGATGCCTATATTATCAACATATTTTCCCTATATAGGCGTATTTAGGTCATGTTCCGCCGCCGTAGCTCTGAACGAGCGACCCGGCGATCAGGTGCCAGCCGTCAACCAGCACAAAAAAGATGATCTTGAAGGGCAGGGAGATCATCACCGGTGGCAGCATCATCATCCCCATCGACATCAGGATGGAGGAGGTCACCATATCAATAATGAGAAATGGTAAAAAGATCAGGAAGCCAATTTCGAACGCACGGCGCAGTTCCGAAATCATGAAGGAGGGGATAACTACCTGCATCGGTGTTGCCATGGCGTCCTCCAGTTTCGGTGTCTTGCTCAGATTCATAAACATCGCCAGATCTTTCTCCCGCGTGTGCTTGAGCATAAACTGCTTAAATGGCATAGCTGCTTTTTGCATTCCCTCCATTTCATCCATTTCCCCGCTCATGACAGGTTGGACGCCTTGTTCGTAAGCGGTGTGCAGGGTGGGTGACATGATAAAAAATGTTAGAAATAACGCCAGGCTCAACAAGACGGTATTGGGGGGCGTTTGTTGTGTCCCCAGCGCGGTGCGCAGGAAGGACAGCACCACGACTATCCGTGTAAAAGAAGTCATCATCATCAGGATGGATGGCGCCAGCGAGAGGACCGTCATTAACACCACCATCTGGATAACGCGGCCGGCAACTGAAGTGCCGCCAGCACCATCTGCAGCACCGGCTTTGTCACCGCCCAGATCGAGCGTCAGGCTTTGTGCCCAGACGTGGCCGGGAATGAACAGTAACCCAGCCACCAAGAGCAACCCGGCAATCAGTGTGAAGAGCTTAAGCCTGGACATTTTTCTGATCCTTCAAAAATCCGACAACATTGTCACTCCCTGCCGGAATGTTGCTTTCCACCACGGTCTCCCCCTGCGGCCCCAGTACCAAAAGATGTTCCTGGTCGTCGCGCTTGATCAGGACCAGGCGGCGACGGTGGTCAAGGGGCAGGAATTCAATCACCTTCAGCCGTCGCTTGCCGGTGGCGGGTGTCAGGGCGCCTGAAAGTCCGATTCTTTTCATGACCAATGAGAGCAGTAGCATCAGGATAATAACAAAAGCAAATGCGCTAAAGAATTTAAGAAGCAACATAGTATCCATAGGCTATCTCACCCCCGGTGTGTTAAAAGCATCCTGTTGTTGCTTCATGGTGCGAGCAAGGGTCTCGAGAGATTCAATCAGATGGCTCATTTGTTTTTCCAAGGCGCGGCCGTCATTTTTTGGCAGTTTGGCGACGGCATCGCACACTTTCATCACGTTTTTGTCCAGGCCTTGCAAGTCCATGATTTCGCCCCTGGTCACCCGTGCTTGACAATCACGGACGTAGTCGACAATGCCTTTTATTTTTTTTTCGACTGTCGTCGTGTCAAGATTACTTTCTGTCATTGTCCTGTGTTCTGCCAGTATCGGGGTTTGTCTCTTTCATAGATTGATACGTTCCGTTCTCTTTGTAAACATAGGCCAGAATTTCCGCAATGGCGACCAAGGCTTCGGAGGGAATATCACTATCCAGTTCGATCGCGGCGAGCATTTGGGCAAGGTCTTTGTCCTCTCGGACGTTAACGCCATTATCGAAAGCCAGTTGGAGGATTTCTTCAGCCAGTTTACCGTAGCCGGCGGCTACGACCTTGGGGATGGAGCTTTCGTCGAGCCCAAACTTCTTGAGGGCCACGGCGGCACGCCGCCGTGGATCGGGGTCTTTTTCAGGGCCTGTGGGCCCATTGTCCAGAATATCAACCATGTATTCCCTAGTATTTAGAAACAAGTGTAGCAAAAGTTTACGAGATGTTAACGACAATAATGCCACAATTGTTGAAGGAACAGTGCTACACTAAAAACCGGGGGTAAACGGGAGTTTGGGCATGGCGACACAGGACTTGAAGCTCTTACAGGCGGCTATCGAGAAAGTGCACTGGCACGAACAGCGCCAGAAGGTTTTATCCCAGAACATCGCCAATGCGAATACTCCTGGCTATCAGGCCCAGGACGTTGCTCCGCTGGATTTCAAGACCTTGTTGGAAGGATCTTCCAGTTCGCTTTCGTTGTCCATGGCAACCACCGATCCAAAACATTTAGGCCTAAACGGGACTTCGGTTTCCAGGCAGCATGCCGTCCAGAAACAAAAAAACACCTATGGCGTGTCGCCGAACGGCAATTCAGTGGTCATGGAAGAGCAACTGTTGAAAATGAACGAGAACTTCACAGATCACCGCCTGACAACGACGATCTACCAGAAGAATATCGACATGCTGAAGAGTTCGATCAGATCCCAGTAGGCGGATTTTAAAGACGGGAGATAAACATGGATTTACTTGATGCGATGACGCAGGCTGCCAAGGGGATGAAAGCTCAGGGCGCCCGCATGCGTGTCATCTCCGAGAACATCGCCAACGCGGACAGCTCCCCCAAGGGGCCGGGCCAGTTGCCCTATCAGCGTAAGGTAATTACCTTTAAGTCCCTGCTCGACAAGGCAAACGGGCAGCAGGAAGTTGAGGTTGACAGGATTTTGCCGGATCAATCTGAGTTCGTCACTAAATATGACCCCAGCCACCCTGCGGCAGATAAGAATGGTTTCGTCAAGATGCCTAACGTTAATCCGTTGGTGGAAATGATGGATATGCGGGAAGCGCAGAGATCTTATGAAGCCAACCTGGGTGTTATCGATATGGCAAAGGGAATGCTCATGCGTACCCTTGACCTACTGAGCCGATAAGGAGAATAAAACATGGCCAATATAAAAGAAGCGACGAGTGCCTATGCCAGCGCCTTGAATCAGCTGAAACAGCCGCTGAGCGGTGGTGCCGATGAAAGTTCCGGTGCGGCTTTTGGCGACCTGCTGAAACAGTCGCTACAAACGGCCGTTGATGCACAACACAAGAGTGAAAAAGTATCCGGAGCGGCACTGGCTGGCAAGGCGGACATGACCGAAGTTTTACAAGCCGTGACCTGTAGGGATACCAGAGATGCGGCATTTTCATGGATGAAACCGAGATCATTGACTTCACGCGCGAAGCCATCATGCTGACAATTCAAATCTCGGCGCCGGTGATGGTTGTCGGTCTGATAGTTGGTGTTGTTATTTCTCTGGTGCAGGCGCTCACGCAAATTCAAGAAATGACTCTGACGTTTGTGCCGAAGATAGTTGCCATTTTTGCCACCATTTTCGTTATGTTTCCGCTCATGATCGCGACACTGGTGACGTTTACCCAGAAAATTGCAGACAAAATCGTCGCGATGGGTTAGATCTTGCCCAGCACGTAGGGGTGCGGGTCTGGAAAGTCTTCTTTCGAAACGGGTGGTGATCTGTAGCCGTCAACAGCTTCCGGGTTGCCGTTCTTGGCCCGTTTCATCTCCCTCTCCGATACCATCTGTACATGAAGGTGCGGGAACCAGACACCGTTTTCATGGGGCTTGCCTATATGCCCGACAAGAGTACCTGCTTTTAGTTTTTGCCCTAAAGACACGGTATCGTCCCAGGCCAGATGACCGTAGTATAGATAATCTGCTCCCTTGTAGGGCGGTTTATCGAGTCGAAAGACCAGCACACCGCCCCAGCCGCCAAAGCTGCCGTCCCGGCCGACGTGCATAACTTCAGCATCCGAGAGAATAATGACCTTTGTGCCGGCTGGCACATTATAGTCCACGCCGAGGTGTGCTTGTGGTCCCTTTGGCAAATAATGTCCGCGCCATAAATGCGAGCGGTCTTCTAAATATCCGCCATAGGTATAATCAACATGGTGTTGTGCAGCAATTTTCTTGACCCAGTCATCGCATTGCTGGGGATCGATCAATGGATTGCTTTTACCATTGAATTCCTGCCGCGACAGGGCGTCCAGGCTGACTTCAGCCCATGTGGCCCTAGCCAAATCGGGGAAAATTTTTATGCCGCTGGATAAGCCGTTTTTCATCTTCTCTGCCTTATTGGTCCCTATGGGCCTATTTTAACCACGAGAATTTAAAGTTAGTGGAGATTTTCGGCATAATCATCTCTAGTCAAGAAAGATCGTTGACATATCAAAGAGAAATATGGCACATTTGCGCTCATTGCACAGAAAACGGTTGGCATCTCTAGGGTAAATACGGTTTTGGCGCTCATCAAATTATTAGATATGTAAATGAAAAATCTACACAAGAAAATTAAACCTCAGTTTAATGAACGAGCCGATAGCGCCCTGAAGTGGACCAAGTTCAAAGGTCATGATGTACATATCGTAGAGGCGGGCAACCCGTCGTCCATTGATTTGCTGGCAAAAGCCTACAAAGATGTTTATGAGCCTGCCTTCCCGATCGCAGAAGAGCGGGAGACAATGAGTTCCCTTCTCAGCGGGCTGGACGGCACGGACTCGGGGCTTGGCAACATCGTTATCGCCATTATCAGCGACAATATCAATACAACAGATCCTGCTATTAAGGGGATTGTCGTGGGATATTATTATCACAAGGAAGATGTGGGTTTACTGGCTTATACGGCCACAGCTCCTGAATATAGGAATCAAGGCTTAGGGCATATACAAGTTGAGATTTTGGGACAGGCCTTCCTGCGGATGGCGAAGAAAAATGGCGGCAAACTGGGCGGCTACTTCCTGGAATGTAATGACCCACTGAAGGTAAAGCCTGAAGAAGACAGTTTCGACCCGGCCACCCGGATAAAAATATTTCAAAAGTGGGGTGCCAAAATTATGCCTATAGATTACGTGCAGCCCCCTTTGGAAGCTGGGGCTAAGAAGTGCACGTCGCTCAAATTACTGGCCTACCCTCATCCAGAGACAGGCAAATACCCCACTTTAGAGGCAATCAAGGGCTTTGTAAGGGGTATATACACAGCTCTTATCAGATATTCCGGAATCTTTCTTCAGGCGGACCCTGATTACGTCCGGATGATGCAGCAGATCGATGCTCTGGCTGCAACCCGCAAGCCGCCTGCTCACAAGCCACCCACTCCCTGATTTTGGTGGTGGCAGCCTTTCCCTGGGCCTATAATGGATTTCCGCTTCCGCAAGGGATGCTGGCGGGGCCGGGGGAGGGGTATACACATCCAACACTTTTTGCAGGAATTGGTTGTTGGGAATATCTTTGCCTTTCTGCTCATTTTCATGCGCTTTGGCACCGCGCTGATGATCATGCCAGGTATCGGGGCTACGTTTGTCCCTGCCCAGATCCGTTTGTTGTTTGCGTTAGCGCTTAGTTTTGTCCTGACTCCCGTTCTTGCACCGCATTTGCCAACCATCCCGGAGAATACCAGCGCGTTTCTGGCGCTTCTTATCTCCGAGGCGGTCATTGGCTTTTTTATTGGGACGGTAATGCGGATTCTGGTGTCGGCGCTGGATACGGCCGGGACGATTGTCTCAATCCAGGCTGGGTTTTCGAATGCCACTTTGTTTAATCCCGCCGCGGATGCTCAGGGGTCAATCATGAGTGCGGTTTATTCGTCGCTGGGGGTAACGATTATGCTGGCCGCTGATCTGCATCATCAGATGTTGGCGGTGGTGGTAGACAGTTACCAGTTGTATCCTGCCAACGGTGTACTGTTAGACATGGACACGGCTTCGGACACTATTGGTAAGATAGCTGCTGTGGCCTTTAAAATTGGCACGCAGATTGCTATCCCCTTTCTGATCGTTGGTACGTTGGTACAGATGGGGTTTGGCGTGTTAGGGCGGTTGCTGCCGCAGGTCCAGGTCTTTTTCCTGGCCATGCCGGCGCAGATTTTTCTGAGCATGCTGATACTGGTGCTGACTTTGACCGCTGGCATCGTTTACTGGCTGAACGGATACGAAACTATTCTGTCCCAAGCCTTGGTTCCTTAACGGTGAGTTGAAGTGGCCGACGAAGAGACAACAGACGAGAGTCAGAAGACAGAAGACCCAACAGCCAGAAGGCTGGAGGAGGCTCACGAACGTGGGCAGGTCGTTAATAGCCGGGAAGTCAATAATTGGGTGATCTTATTCACAGCCACCATTGTGGTGGCGATGGGTGGTCCAGGCATCATGTCCGACATCCAAAACCTGTTTAAGAATTTTTTGGAGCAAGCCTATGCTATTCCCATGGATTCGGTGGGATTGGGGCGCGTTCTGAAGCTCCTCTTCCTGCGCATTGGCGGCGATATTATTCTGCCCTTGCTTTTGCTGTCGTTTGCGGGGGCGTTTTCAGGATTTATGCAGACGGGGCCGCTTTTTACCCTGGAGCCTCTACGTCCAGACTTGTCAAAAATATCTATTTTTCAGGGCTTCGGGCGGCTTTTTTCTAAGCGTTCGCTTATGGAGCTGGGAAAGGGGTTAATCAAAATTGCTTTGGTGACAATCGCAGCCGTCATGGCGCTGCAGCCATATTTTGATAACGTAGAACATTTTGTCGGTCTCGATTTTTCCCAGGCGTTGTTTGAGCTGAAAGCATTGTTTCTGAGGATGATGATCGCCGTCCTGAGCATATTATTTATTCTGGCTGTTCTCGATTATATTTTCCAGCGGTCTGAATTCATGAAGACCATGCGCATGAGTAAACAGGAAATAAGGGAAGAACACAAGCAGACCGAAGGTGACCCGCATGTCAAGAGCAAGCTGCGCCAGCTGCGTGAACAGAAAGCCCGCCAGCGCATGATGCAGGCTGTTCCGACCGCTGATGTTGTCATCACCAACCCGACGCACTACGCCGTCGCCCTAAAGTATAATTCGCTGGAGATGGATGCCCCCACTATGGTTGCCAAGGGCATTGATAGTCTGGCGGAAAGAATCAAAGCGGTTGCCAAAGAACACAATATACCCGTCGTTGAAAATGCTACGTTGTCGCGCGCTCTCTACTCTTCCATGGAGATTGACCAGACTATCCCGCGGGAACATTATAAGGCGGTCGCTGAAGTAATCTCCTATGTATTCAAATTGAAAGGGCGCCGGACCTAATCGTGACTATGCCCCCTTCAAACTCCGGATTTTTTCTAGACAAGCCGCCTGAAGGGCAAAAATCTCTTTTAATGCGTCGCAACAGCAAGGCGCTCATCTTGTTTTTCCTGAGCGCCGCCTATGGGTTATTTATTTATTTCATTCTTGATATTGGGCTCCGAGGACATCAGAACGTGTCCATGTTCGTGTTGTATGTCTATGGACTGGTGGGTGGGTTTGGATTCTTACTGCTTAACCAATTCTATACGGGAGTTGACCGCAGCCGAAAAATTCTGATTGAGGTGCTGGAAAAAAGTGCGGAAGCCAGAGTGATAACCGACCCAGACGGAAATACGATCTATGCCAATCCACGTTTCAGTAAACTGGTGAGCGGGGCAGAAAATCCCCCCCTCTTTAGTTTTGCGAGAATGTTTGAAGACCCTCGGTCTGTTGAGAAGGATCTGGAAGAGCTGCGGCGTCGGGCGCTGCCGGCTGGGGCGGCTATGACAGAATTTCAAACTAACGTCAGGGGAAGGTCTCTGTGGTTCCAGGTAACATGTCAGCATATCATCGGGTGGCCCGGCTTTATCCACTGGCGCTTTGAGGATATTACTCACCGCCACCAAATGGAAGCTGCTATACGCGCCGAACGGGAAAAACTCCGGGATTTCATGGATAATGCACCGGTCGGATTTTTCTCTGTTGATGAAGGGGGAAAATTTCTCTTTGCCAATGAGATGTTGCTGCGTCTTTTAGGCACCGACTTTCAGACGCTGGTTGGGAAGGGAACCCTTCATGATTTTCTGGTTTCTCCGCCACAGAATGCCAGACCGTATGACTTTTTTGATACCGGTGGTTTGCATCAGCGTGGTGAGTTGCTCATGAGGGGGTCCGGAGAGCGTGTATTTAAGGCGGCGGTTACGCACTCCATTGCCGAATCTGAAGAAGGCGTAATTATTTCGCGTTCAGTCGTTTATGATCTCACGGCACATGCTGGATGATCAGAGAGTGGTCAGTGATGCCAACCAGGCGCTTGCCCACATGTTGCATCTGCCGGTTCGAGTCATTAACGGTCAACCCCTAGTGTCGCATATCAGTGAAGAATCGCACAAGCGTGTGGAAGATTGGTTGCGGCGGCTTTCCAATGGGGAAGCGGTTGAGCCGTTCATTGAGGTTCCCTTGAAAGGGATGTATGGCACTGTGACGCAGCTGTATGCGCGCAAATTTAAGGGTAGCAATAACTTTGTGCTGCATTTTATCGATTTGACAGAGCAGAAAAATCTGGAGAAACAGTTCACTCAATCGCAGAAAATGCAGGCAGTGGGGCAGTTGGCCGGCGGTATTGCGCATGACTTTAACAACCTTTTGACGGCAATGATAGGCTTTGCGGATTTGCTGTTGTTGCGTCACAAGCCGGGGGACCCTTCTTTCGCGGATATCATGCAGATCAAGCAAAACGCCAATCGTGCCGCTAATTTGGTGCGTCAGCTGCTGGCCTTTTCACGCCAACAGACCCTGCAGCCGCGTGTTTTAGACTTGGCAGATGTCCTTACCGAACTTTCTCACCTGTTGCGGCGGTTGATCGGATCGAATATTGATCTGCGTATATTGCACGGCAGCGATGTCGGTTTGATCAAGGCGGATCAGGGGCAGATGGAACAAGTCCTGATTAATCTGGTTGTCAATGCGCGTGATGCCATGCCACAAGGCGGGAAACTGGTGATCAGTACTGACAGATTTGTCAACTTGACTGGTCTAAAGTTGAACAGTGAGGAAACGCTGCCACCCGGAGAGTGGGTGACTATCTCCATTGAAGACACGGGGGTCGGGATAAAGCCCGAGATTCTGCCGCGGATATTTGAACCTTTCTTTACCACCAAGGATATTGGCGCCGGCACAGGCCTTGGTCTTGCCACGGCTCATGGTATCATCCATCAGACAGGCGGATTCATAACAGTTAAATCCGTACTGGGAAAGGGTACGACGTTCAACCTTTATCTATGGATGGCACGATGTTAGCCAAGATTGTCCGGGAAAAATACCCAGAAATAAAAATCATCTTTATTTCTGGGTATGCGGAAGATCGTTTCAAGGAGCATCTTGGCGCCAATGTTTACTTTCTGCCCAAACCTTTCACTCTTAAGCAATTGGCAATGAAGGTAAAGGAAGTGATTGAGAGTTAGCCAAAAGATATGAGTCAATGGGGATTATCCTGGTTGGCGTATAACCCGGTTGTCGTTAGTGTGTTGTTTGACGCCTCTATTGTAGCTTCTTTATCACTTTGCGGTAGCGCTCCAGAATGTGCTCTTCTCGTTTGTGATGACGGTTGCGTACGACCCATCGCCCGCCGACCATGACGTCCTTGACTGGATTTTCATTGGAGGCGAAAATCGCGGCGTCCAGAACATGATCGCGGACTTTTTCTGCCATAAAGGGTAGGTTCGTATCCAGCACCAGAAAATCAGCACGGTGGCCGATCTCGATTCTGCCGATTCTCCGGCCCAGCGCCCGGGCTCCGCCGGAAACAGACTGTTCAAACAGAGAGGCGCCGACAGAAGGGTTGTCGGGTTGCTTGATCAGAGTGCGCTCGCGGTGCATCAGGCGCTGCACGTATTCCAACCAGCGTAATTCCTCCATGACGCTCACAGAAATGTGGCTGTCGGAACCGATGCCGAAGGTGCCGCCGGCATTAAAAAACTTTACCAGTGGAAAAATACCATCGCCAAGACTAGCTTCCGTCGTTGGGCACAGGCCGGCTACAATACCAGAGGCGGCGAGTGATATGATTTCTCCTTCAGTCATATGGGTGCAATGCACGAAGGTCCAGTTCTGATCGACATCTCCGCTTTGCAGCAGCCATTCAACGGGTCTTTTCTTTGACCAAGCCAGGCATCCCTCCCGCTGTAGGCATAGAGCACTGGCATATGCGTCAGTGCGATACCGGTTTCCAGCGCGGCCTTGATAATCTGCCGGGATAAAATAGCGCGGTCCGCATAAGGTGTTCCGCCAGGCTGGTGGTGAATATAGTGAAATTCCCCCACGGTCGTGTAGCCAGCCTTCAGCATTTCGACGTAGACTTGCGCTGCCAAGGCCTCCATATCTTCCGGGCCGATATGAGAAAGGAAACGATACATCGTTTCGCGCCAGCTCCAAAAGTTATCCTTCTTGCCGCTGGCACGTTCGGTTAATCCGGCGATTGCCCGCTGAAAGGCGTGAGAATGCACATTGGGCATGCCAGCTATTACCGGCCCGGCGACAAATTCAGCATCCGCGTTTCCGTGTTGGGGGGATTTGAAGCTGTCGACACCGATGATCCAGCCGTCCTTATCATATTCGATCAGGACGTTATCTGCCCAGCCGTCCGGCAAAAGCGCAGTTTGCGCAAAAATCGTTGTCATGTCGGAACACCCCCTCTATAAATAGTAAAGCACAGCTTCAAAAAGGCAATCCTATGTTTGACAGCCTCTGGGTAAATGTTCACGCGGCGACGATGGCTGAAGCGGGAAGTCCTGGCATTATCAAAAACGCAGCGATTGGTATTCAGGATAAAAAAATTGCCTGGATTGGGCCGCAGAAGGAGATGCCACAAAAACCGGAACCTCTTTCTGAACATGTACACGACGGCGGGGGGAGGTGGGCTACGCCCGGTCTGATTGATTGTCACACACATCTGATTTATGAAGGTGATCGCGTACATGAATTTGAGCAACGCCTGCAGGGTCTTACGTACGAGGAGATCGCCAAAGCTGGCGGGGGGATCATGTCCACCGTTAAATCTACGCGCACCGCTAGCGGGCAACAGCTTTATGACTCGGCGCTGGTGCGCATTCAAGCTCTTCTACGCGAAGGTGTTACTACTATCGAAATAAAATCCGGCTATGGATTAGATGTGGCAACTGAAGAAAAAATATTACGTGTAGCCACGGACATACATGATACTTCGGGGCTACGTATCCAACGCAGTTTCCTGGGCGCCCATGCCGTGCCGCCGGAATATGCCGGCCGCCCAGATGATTACATCAATTTTGTTTGTCAGGACATGCTACCTGCGCTCCACCAGAAGCATCTGGTCGATTGCGTTGATGGATTTTGTGAGAATATCGGCTTTACCCGTACGCATATTGAAAAAGTTTTTAAAAGGGCCAAAGAGTTGGGGTTGCCGGTCAAATTACACGCTGAACAATTATCTAACCAGCGAGGTGCCGCGTTGGTCGCGCAATATGGGGGCCTGTCAGCTGACCACGTGGAATATCTTGATGAGGCGGGGGTTAAGGCTATGGCTAAAGCTGGGACAGTTGCCGTTCTTTTGCCTGGCGCTTTTTATTTCCTGCGCGAAAAACAGCTGCCGCCGGTGGATTTATTCAGGCAATATAAAGTGCCAATGGCTATTGCCACGGATCACAACCCCGGCACTTCGCCGACACTTTCTCTTCTATTGATGCTGAATATGGCCTGTACTTTGTTTCGTTTAACTCCGGAAGAGGCGCTGGCGGGGGTGACTCGTCATGCGGCGCGAGCTCTTGGTTATCAAGATATTTGCGGTACGCTGGAACGAGGCAAGGCTGCTGACTTCGCGCTCTGGGACATCACGCACCCACGTGATCTCTGCTATTATTTTGGCCGCAATCCATGTATGGGAGTGGTGAGGGCGGGATGTCTCTGTGACTTCGAGAGCAGCCCACCACTATTCTTCGAGCAACGCCAGGCGGTATTTTGAAACCTTACTGTCTTTTGTCAGGACGCGTCTGACCACCCAGATCTGAATGGCAATGATCACAAAAGCGCCCAAAAAGACGCTGAGCGATGTAACAAGATGGATGTCCAGTTTCAGCAGGGCGCCCACAAATCCCACCAATATGCCCAGGATAATGCCTCCCAACATTCCAAACACGACGTATCTCCAGAAGACATGCCACCAGACTCTGAAGGCCAGGCCCCATGGGATTTCTTTACAGATATTCATCTTATTTTCTCTTTCTGCCCCAATCCAATAGGGCGGTTAAAACATTCTTTAAAACACCCTGTAGTTTTTCTGCTTTTGCTCCATCATACTGATAAGGATAGTTTTCGTCCATGTAATTGATTTGCGCCAGCTCCGTTTGCAAGGCATGAATATTGTGCTGTGGTTGCCCGTAATGGCGCGTGATATATCCGCCGATAAAGCGCCCGTTCACCACCGACGAATAACCGTGACCGGAGGTAGCTTTATATGCCGCCTCCACCATCGCTGGAGCGCAGGAAGTTCCATGGGCTGACCCCAGGGTTAGGTCAGGTAACTGGCCGCTGAACAGACGCGGTACAACCGATTTTATTGAATGTGCATCATATAAAATAGCATAGCCAAACTCCTGTTTGATACGCTGCAACTCGGCTGCCAGTGTTTCATGGTAGGGAACCCAGTAGGCGGTGACGCGATTGAGTTTCTCAATGGCATTGGGCTCTTCCCCGGCCTTGTAGATCTTCTCCCCGGCAAATGTTTCCAGTGGGCAGAGCCCTGTTTTCACGTACTGAGGCAAAGGCTCCTGCGGGGTGGTTTTTTGGCCGCCTTTAAGCCAACTTTTATCCAGGTCGAGTTCCAGCGCGCCTTGTAACTTGGGCGCGGCGGCCGGCTCTGCTTTTTCCTGTCCCGGATAGAGATGGCTATCATCGGGTGGGCGGTTAAGGTCGACTACGTAGCGTGAATGAGCGGACATCAGAAGGCTCGCGCCCATATCCACGGCGAACCAGTAAAGTTTATCCAAACTCCAGTCGGTATCGGGGAGTTTGAGTGCGGCGTCGGTCATGCGGCCTTTAATATCGGGGGGCAGAAATGTTCCCATATGCGGAATGCTGATCAACAGGGGGGTTGGGCCGCGGATAAGCCTTCTTATTTGCATGTAAATAATCCTTGGGGCATGAATTCACTGAATATGCCGTCTTCGACCATGGCAGTTGCGACGCGGATATCCGGTGCGAAATAGTGGTCCTCAGAGTAATGGCTAACCCGTTCACGGACCACCTTAATTGCCTGTTGCAGCAGCTTGGATGTTTTTAGTGGTTTATGAAATTCTACGCCCTGGGTTGCCGCCAGCAGCTCCACACCGATGATAGTGGCTGTGTTAGCGGCCATATCACCCAGACGTCGTGCCGCAAAAGTTGCCATGCTGACATGATCTTCCTGATTAGCGGAGGTGGGTAGACTATCGACGCTGGCCGGATGTGCGAGAGATTTATTTTCGCTTGCCAGCGCTGCTGTTGTTACATGGGCGATCATGAAGCCGGAATTGATCCCTGCATCCTGCACCAGAAAGGGCGGCAAGCCGCTGATGGTGTGATCAATCAGCATGGCAATACGTCGCTCGCTCATAGAGCCGATTTCCGCAATGGCCAGCGCCAGTGTATCCGCAGCCATCGCGATCGGTTCGGCGTGAAAATTCCCGCCAGATTTTATGTCCCCCGTTTTAGGGAACACCAGCGGATTATCCGTGACGGCATTAGCCTCGCGCCAGAAAATATCTGCAGCAAAACGGATATGGTCAAGACAGGCGCCCATCACCTGAGGCTGGCAGCGCAGCGAGTAGGGATCCTGTACCTTAGGGTCATGCTCATGTTTATGAGATGCGCGGATCTCACTACCCTTCAGAAGCTCGAGATAGACTTTGGCAATATCCATTTGTCCCCGCTGACGGCGCACCCTTTGTATCTCAGGATCGAAAGGGGTTGTGCTGCCTTTAGCCGCGTCAACAGAAAGGGCGCCGGCAACCATCGCTGCTGCGAAGCAATCGTGGGTGGCAAATAGACCCATCAGCGCCAGCGCTGTGGAGACTTGCGTGCCATTGAGAAGTGCCAGCCCTTCCTTTGGCGCCAGTTTCAGAGGCTGTAACCCATGCTTCTTCAGTTCAGACTTGGCGTTTTTAATCTCACCTCTGATCCGTACTTGCCCTGCGCCCAGCAGAGGCAAACTCAAATGCGCCAGCGGCGCTAGGTCTCCCGACGCGCCAACCGAACCTTTCTCGGGGATACAGGGGTAAATTTGTTTGTTATAGAGCGTGACCAGAAATTCAATAATTTCACGGCGCACACCGGAATATCCTTGCGCCAACGCGTTAATTTTCAGCAGCAGGATCAAGCGTACGGTGTTATCGCTAAGGAATTTCCCCACGCCGGTTGCATGCGAGAGCACGATATTGCGTTGTAGGGTCTCAAATTTATCCTCGGTGATACGCACCTTGGCTAGGGCACCGAAGCCGGTATTGATGCTGTATACAACGCGGCCCTCATCAATGATATCATCGATTGTTTTTTTGCTGGCATCAATTGCGGTATAGGCGGTTTTCGACAATGCAATCGGTGTGTGTTGTCGTGCGATGGCACGCAGGTCATGCAGGGAAAGGGTGCCCGGCCTTAGGGCGAATTTTTTCATGTTACGCCTGTCAGCATGGGGAGGTTGAGGTGATGTTCTTCGGCGCAGGCAAGGGCCTTCTCATAGCCTGCATCTGCATGGCGCATCACCCCTGTGGCTGGATCATTCATTAAAACACGTTCAAGACGCCTTGCCGCTTCCTTGCTGCCGTCGGCGACAATCACCATGCCGGCATGCTGCGAAAACCCCATACCGACGCCGCCGCCGTGATGGAGCGATACCCAGGTCGCCCCACTGGCGCAATTTAATAGTGCATTCAGCAGCGGCCAGTCAGACACGGCATCAGAGCCATCTTTCATACTCTCGGTTTCACGGTTGGGGCTGGCGACGGAGCCGCTATCGAGATGATCTCTGCCAATCACGATGGGCGCTTTCAGTTCGCCGCTGGCTACCATCTCGTTGAAGGAAAGGCCGAGCCGAGCGCGGTCCCCGAGGCCGACCCAGCAAATCCGTGCCGGCAAACCCTGAAATTTGATGCGCTTGCGTGCCATGTCAAGCCAGTTATGCAGATGTTTGTTATCGGGCAGTAGCTCTTTTACTTTTTTGTCGGTTTTATAAATATCTTCCGGATCGCCAGACAATGCCACCCAGCGGAACGGCCCGATGCCGAGGCAGAACAGAGGTCGGATATAAGCCGGCACAAAGCCTGGAAATTCAAAGGCGTTCTTGACTCCGGTTTCCAGCGCCATCTGACGAATGTTGTTGCCGTAGTCGAAGGTTGGCACACCCATGTACCAGAAATCCAGCATGGCTTTGACGTGTATGGCGATTGATTCTTTAGCCGCTTTGATGACGCCATCAGGATTGGTGCGGCGGTGTTCTTCGGCGTCTGCCCACGTCCAGCCTGCGGGCAGGTATCCGTTAAGAGGATCATGCGCGCTGGTCTGATCTGTGACGACATCGGGGCGATATTTTTTGTCTTGTACTGCTCGCTTGGCGAGTTCGGGGAAAATATCTGCCGCATTCCCAAGCAATCCAACCGATACCGCTTGCCCCTTTGCATCTGCATCGTGAATAATGTTGATCGCTTCATCAAGGGCTCCTGCCTTGCGGTCAAGATAACCCGTAGCCAGACGGCGCTCGATACGGCTGGCCTGACATTCGACACCGAGCAATGAGGCGCCGGCCATCGTTGCCGCCAGTGGCTGTGCGCCGCCCATACCGCCGAGCCCCCCGGTCAGAATCCATTTTCCCTTCAGGTTGCCGCCGAAATGCTGCCGGCCGACCCCGGCGAAAGTTTCGTAAGTACCCTGCACAATGCCCTGCGTACCGATATAAATCCAGGATCCCGCTGTCATCTGCCCGTACATCATCAGGCCTTTGGCATCGAGTTCGTGAAAAGTCTTCCACGTCGCCCAGTGCGGCACGAGATTGGAATTGGCGATCAGCACGCGCGGAGCATCGGCATGGGTTTTAAATACGCCAACGGGCTTTCCGGACTGTATGAGCAGGGTTTCATCCCCATTCATCTTTTTGAGAGTATCGACGATATGATCAAAGCACTCCCAGTTTCGTGCTGCCTTGCCGATGCCACCGTACACCACCAACTCATCAGGGTTTTCCGCGACATCAGGGTCAAGGTTATTCATCAGCATCCGCAGCGGCGCTTCGGTCAGCCATGATTTGGCCGCGAGCTTGGAGCCCTGCGCAGCGCGGATGATGCGTTTGTTGGCAAGGGCCGGCTGGGCTGTCATCAGGTATCCTTTAAATATGTATTGCCCGGCCGCCCACCGCCAGCGCTGCTTCTTTTACCGTTTCATTGAGTGTCGGGTGAGCATGGCAGGTGCGGGCGATATCTTCGGATGACGCGCCAAATTCCATGGCCAGCGCAATTTCGGCGATCAGTGTTCCCGCTTCCGCGCCGATGATATGGCAGCCGAGGACGCGGTCGGTTTTGGCATCGGCGAGGATTTTGACAAAGCCGTCTGTTGCCGCTATGGCGCGGGCGCGGCCGTTGGCCATATAGGGGAATTTCCCGACTTTGCATGCAATACCTTTTTCTTTCAGTTGTTCCTCCGTAGCGCCGATGCTGGCGACCTCAGGGAAAGTATAAACCACGTTCGGGATGGCATCGTAGTTGATATGACCGGATTGTCCGGCGATGATTTCGGCGACCACAATGCCCTCATCTTCGGCTTTGTGGGCCAGCATGGCGCCGCGCACTACATCGCCGATGGCATAGATGCCCTCCACATTGGTCTGGAAATGATCATTAATGTCAATGCGTCCGCGATTGTCGACTTTTATCCCTGCTTTTTCGAGTCCGAGCCCTGTCGTATAGGGACGGCGTCCGATGGATAGCAAGACCGTTTCAACTTCAAGCTTTTCAGCAGGGCCATCTGCTGCCGCTTCCAGTGTCAACGTCACTTTTCCTTTGGAGGTCCGCGCACTGGTTACCTTGGTGGAGAGTTTAAACTCCATCCCTTGTTTGGTCAGGATTTTTTTCATTTCCTTTGACACTTCCATATCCATACCGGGCATCAGGCGATCCATAAATT
>JACQAA010000014.1 GCA_016195185.1 Pseudomonadota bacterium
AGTAATCGGTAAGCATTTTCCCTATCTTTCTCGCGCCCTTTGGCGATGTGCTTCCAGAGTTCGCCGAGAACTTTCTCGACACCTTCGCCGCTGACGGCAGAAATGACATAGACTTTCTTGCGAATGGCCTTGGCAAGCGTTTTCTGCTGCTCGGCTGCAAGCTCTGGCCCCAAGGAATCAGCTTTGTTGAGGACGATTACTTCTGATTTTTTAGCGAGTCCGCCACCATAGGCTTTTAGCTCTTTGCGGATTGTTTTGTAGGCGCCAATAATATCATCCTGCGTGATATCAATAAGATGGAGCAATACGCTGGTGCGCTCAACGTGACCCAGAAAGCGTGTGCCAAGGCCGTGGCCCGCATGCGCGCCTTCGATCAAACCCGGAATATCAGCCATCACAAATTCCTGATCGTGGATATGGATCACGCCAAGATGGGGAACAAGAGTAGTGAAAGGATAGTCGGCGATCTTGGGTTTGGCGTGGGAGACAGCAGAAAGAAATGTCGACTTTCCGGCGTTGGGTAGACCAATAACGCCGGAATCAGCAATCAGTTTAAGGCGTAGCCAGACGGCTTTTTCCTGTCCGGGCCAGCCGGGGATGAATTTTCGTGGCGCACGGTTGGTGGACGATTTGAAGTGGGCGTTACCAAATCCCCCGTCGCCGCCCTTGAGGAATACGATCCGTTCGCCAGGTGTCATCATATCGGCCAGAACGGTTTTCTTGTCTTCATCCAGAATGACAGTGCCGAGGGGGACTTTGACAATAAGGTCCTTGCCATCGGCGCCGGTGCAGTTATTACCTTGACCGTGGTGGCCGATTTCAGCTCGGAAATGCTGGGTATAACGAAAATCGATCAGGGTATTGAGATTTGGAACACATTCAAAAATGATGTGTCCGCCGCGACCACCGTCGCCACCGTTAGGGCCGCCCATGTCGATATACTTCTCACGACGGAATGCCACACATCCGGCACCGCCCTTGCCGCTTTCAAGATAGATTTTTGCTTCGTCGAGGAATTTCATTGGTTTTCAAGCCGCATTTTGATGAGAGATGTGTAGCAGGGGCAGCATTTCATTCATGTTGGATAAAATGGCGTTGGCACCAGCATTTATAACGTTTTGTTTGAGGTGAGCATTCATATGGCTGCCCCCTGTATAAGCAAACACATCCATACCAGCCGTTTTTGCCCCCTGAAGGCCATGAATACCATCCTCAATAACGAGGCAGTCTTTCGGCGCTATACCCATTTTTTTTGCCGCGTAAAGAAATATATTGGGAGCGGGCTTTCCTCGTTTAACCATTTCGCTGCTATAGAGATGGCCGTTAAAATAGCCGGCAAGTTTGGTAACTTCCAAGCAGTGCTGAAGACGCGCTGGGGAACTGCCGGAGGCGATGGCCATTGGCACACTAATATTTTTCAGCACGTGATGAACCCCTGGCGTTGCTTGTAGACCTTGAATAAAGGATTTTTTTTGTTCTTCATACAGATGGTCGCTTAAGACATCACCCTGCAATTGCAATCCCGTTTCCAGTCTTATTTCACTACATATCTGCACATTGCTTTTTCCCATGAAACGGCGCAGGTATTCTTCAAGGGAAATTGAATGGCCAAGGCCCTCTAACACCTCAACGGCAGTGGTGCAGGCCAGAACTTCACTGTCGATTAAAACGCCGTCGCAGTCCCATATGATGGCTCTGTACTTCATTATTATCCTTGTAACCTTTAATCCAAACAAAAAGCCGGAGAAGATCTTTCTCCGGCTTTTAGAAATTGTTACAGCCCACGTATTAAGCTGTTTTTGCCTCCGGAACGATCGAGACGTACTGGCGGCCTTTGATCCCGCCGTGGAACAAGACCCGACCCGCTCTTTTTGCAAAGAGGGTATGGTCTTTGCCTATGCCGACATATTTACCGGGGTGGTATTCCGTGCCGCGTTGGCGGACGATGATGTTGCCAGGAATGACAAGTTCACTGCCGTATTTTTTAACGCCGAGTCTCTGACCTGCTGAATCGCGGCCGTTTCTGGAACTGCCACCGGCCTTATGATGTGCCATTGTCGTTTCTCCTTAAAATTCTTAGCCCTTGATGTCCGTAATTTTCAGCACGGTCAGGTTCTGACGGTGCCCGTTTTTACGGCGATAGTTCTGACGGCGCTTCTTCTTGAAAACGATGATTTTATCATCTTTCTTTTGGTTCAGCACAGTAGCACTCACGCTAGCTCCGGAGACAGTCGGGGCGCCGATTTTGGCGCTGTCCGCACTGCCGACAAGCAAAACGTGATCCAGTGTTACTGAACCACCGATGGCGGTGTCGAGCTTCTCAACTTCGATGATGTCGTCCTTGGCAACGCGATACTGCTTACCACCGGTTTTAATAACTGCATACATGGCTATTACCATTTACTTTCAAGTGTTTCCCATGAGGCATTCCTGCCAAGACGACGAAATATACGTGTAAAACTGACTATGTCAAGGTTTTTTACGTTTGAGCATTGGATCAATCGGCACAAGAAGACCCCGAAAAGCCGGGGTCAGGGCCAGCTTTAATATTTTACGAAACTATACTAAAAGCCAAAGCCTGTCGTTTTCTTCAGGACAGCTCCCCAGAGGAACTGGTCATCATCCTGATTGACATCCTGATTACCGTCTACGGAAGCGCGCATAAGCTTATCCCTTTCAAATATCAGGACAAGTTTGAGATCATACCCATTTTTATTGACTTTCATAGTGCCAAAACCCAGCGAACCGCTGCTCTTGATGTCCCGGTAGGGGAGCGAATACCCTTCGTAGGCCATGAGCCGTTGTTTAAACTGTTCCAGCTGTTCGGGTGTGCCCTGAACCTGGGAGTTGCCGTAGATGCTCATTTGCACTTCCTGAGTGCTCATTGTGGAGAATTTATCTGGCGGAATGCAGATTTTTTCGAAAACCGCTTTTTTGCTCATACCTGGCTTTAGCGCTGCAGTACGGGACTTCATATCCTCCTTGCTTTTAAAAAGGGAGGTATTGATTTCTTGGTCGCCCATCGGCATGCAGGCACTGAGAAGAAAAATGGCGCAGCTCAAAACGAGAACATTTAACTTATTGATAAATAATTCTTTTTCTAAAAATAGCGTCCAAGTGTTTACTGTTTGTTCTGACATGGCTCGTGCCAATCTAAAAACTGGGCCTACCTCTATAATATCCCATAAATAAATAAACGAATAATTAAGGGAGTATTTACCAAGCTATATCAAAGCTATAGAAAAGTCCTCAGCGATCAGGCTATAAGGAACAATGCATGTTAGTTGCAGCGTTGCGCCTTTTTCTGATTCTCAACGACACATAATTTCCCAGTCATCGCACCGCAAGCCTCAGACATCAAGTGAAGATCTTTTTTTTGATACTGCTGGGTACGGTTCTTCTGGGACTGCAGGTACCCGCCTTTCCGGCCGCTATGCAAGACTTTTCTTCCTGGCTTCAGGATTTGCGGCACGCTGCTATTCAGTATGGTATTTCACAAAAATTGGTCGATGAGGCCTTACCAGACACGCTGGTGCCTGATGAACGGGTTTTACGCCTTGACAGTAAGCAGCCAGAAAATACGGTTAGTTTTGAACGTTATAAAAAAAATACCATCGCTGCCGTCCGTCTGCAGACAGGCCGTCAGTATATGCGGCAATATCAGTCATTGCTGAAGCGGGTAGGAAATCTCTATCGAGTTGATCCACAGTATATTGTGGCACTTTGGGGAATTGAAACTAGCTTTGGACAGAACGTAGGTGGTTTTGAAACGATCCCTGCTTTAACAACGTTAGCTTATGATGGGAGGCGGAGCGAATTTTTTCGTCGAGAGTTGCTCATCGCTTTAAAAATTGTCGATCATGGCGATATTGGATTACATGCCATGAAGGGGTCCTGGGCTGGCGCTATGGGGCAATGCCAGTTTATGCCGAGCAGCTTCGAAAAATATGCGCAAGACTATAACAAGGATGGTAAGCGTGACATCTGGAACACGAGGGAAGACGTCTTTGCCTCCACGGCAGCCTATTTATCTGCGGAGGGGTGGCAAAGAGGTCAACCCTTTATGAGACTGGTGAGGTTGCCCAAGTCGTTCGATAACCGCATGATGGGACTGAATATCCAGAAATCCGCTCGATTTTGGCAAGATGCTGGTGTGCGGTTGGCGAATGGCCAACGTCCGCCGGCCGACACCTGCAGTCTCGGCTCTATCATTCAGCCTGGCGGCAAGGGGTATAAGACTTATATCGTTTACAATAATTACAGAATCATTATGAAGTGGAATTATTCCACGTACTTTGCAACAGCGGTTGGACTGTTTGCTGACCAGTTGAAATTAAATGTTTATGATTAAACAGGAAATGCTTTAAATTAGGAGAACAGTTGAACGCTTCATCTCAGGGAAAGTCGCAGCGTATGAGAAGCCACAATCGTTTATTACAATTCGTGATTTTGCTTGTTGTCATCTCCGTTGTGTCGGGATGTGCGGAGACAGAGTTGCTCTCGCATTGGGCCAAACAAGTCAGTTGGCCTGGACAGCAGGAATCTAAAGGCGTGTATAAGGTGGGTGAGCCGTATAAGGTGGGCAGCGTGTGGTATTATCCGGAAGAAAATTTTCATCTGGTCGAAACCGGTATTGCATCGTGGTACGGTCCCGGCTTTCATGAGGGGCACACCTCCAATGGAGAGGTGTTTGACCAAAGCGAATTGACGGCAGCGCACCGGACATTGCAGCTTCCTTCGCTTGTCAGGGTTACTAATCTTGAGAATGGACGTTCAGTGGTGGTGCGTGTCAATGACCGTGGCCCTTTCTTGCACGGGCGCATCATGGATGTTTCGCAGCGCGCAGCTGAGTTGCTGGGATTTATCAACAAAGGAACGGCGCGTGTTCGCATCGAGGTGCTCGAGAAGGAAAGCCGTATATTGGCTGAAGCCGCCAAGCGCGGAGAAGACACAACGCGGATGACGGTGGCTGACTTGAACAAAAGGCCCGTGCCAGCGGCAGCGTCTGGGGTTGATTCTGTACGGTCGCCGCCACCGCCGGCCAGTGATACGGTGCCAGAAAGTCTGCGCACGCCTACGATCACAGTTGAGGCTCTCAAATCGTCAACAGCTTCTCCAGCTGTTATCCCGATGACTCAGGAGCCTGCTTCGCCTCCCCCACCACAAAAGATGGCGGCGGGGCACATGCAGTCGGGGCACTTCATGCCGGATCCGATCGTTTCGACCGTGCCTGTATCTCCGACAGGGATTTTTGTTCAGGCCGGATCTTTTGCCGTTTACAGCAATGCTGAACGTCTGGCAAAAAAACTGGTCAGCATCGCGCCGACAATTATCGAGCCGGTGACTGTCAATACGCGCAAGATGTATCGTGTCAAGCTGGGGCCGATCGCGTCTGTCGAGGCGGCTGACGAAGTACTGGAAAAAGTGATCCATGCCGGCATGGGAACCGCCAAGGTCGTTAAGAACAAAAAGAAATAATCCGGTGAATGTGAGATGAAAGCAAGAACTCTTCTGTTGGCCCTGTTGCTGTCCTTGGCCGGTGCGGGCCCTTCTTATGCTCTCTCCATCGAAACGCCTGCAACACACGCTATCCTTATTGATGTGGATACGGGCATGGTGCTACTCGATAAAAACGCTGATGCACATATGCCAACCTCGTCCATGAGCAAAACCATGACCCTCTACATGGTGTTTGAGATGCTCAAGCAGGGCCAGGTGAAGCTAACGGATGAGTTGCCAGTCAGCGAAAAGGCCTGGAGGATGCAGGGCTCAAAAATGTTTATCAAGGTGGGCAGCAAGGTAAAAGTCGAGGATCTCATTCGTGGCGTGGCGATACAGTCGGGCAATGATGCAACGATCACCCTGGCGGAGGGTTTGGCTGGAACGGAAGAGGCGCTTGTGGAACGTATGAACATTCGGGCCAAAGAGCTGGGTATGCTCAATAGCCGTTTCATGAACGTGAGTGGTTGGCCTGATCCGGGCCATTATTCAACACCACGCGACTTGGCCATATTAGCGCGACATCTGATCAGTGATTTTCCTGAGTATTACCACTATTTTGGCGAGAAAGACTTTACTTACAACAAGATCCGCCAGCCCAATCGTGATCCCTTGCTCGGCAAGGTTCAAGGTTCGGATGGCATCAAAACTGGTCATACCGAGATTGCTGGCTATGGGCTGATCGGTTCCGCCACCCGGAACGGACGGCGACTGGTTTTGGTCGCCAATGGCCTTGAGTCAGAAAAGGCGCGTGCTGAAGAGGGGGCAAAATTAATCGAGTGGGGTTTCCGCAACTTCGAAAATAGGGGGTTGTTCAAGAAGGGAGAACAGGTGGGAACGGCTGATGTGTGGCTGGGACAGGAAGATACGGTACCTTTGGTGGCCGACAAAGATTTGACGGTTGTTTTGCCTTTATCCCGCCGTGCGGAAATGAAAATGACGGTCAGTTATAAATTTCCTCTGGAGGCGCCTCTCAAAAAGGGCGCTTCTGTGGCCAAGCTACATGTTTTTATTCCAGATCAGCCGTCAATAGAAGTTAGTCTGGTGGCCGGAAACGATGTTGCCCGTACGGGGTTATTTGGCCGCGTCGCAGCCCGTTTTCAGTATCTGCTCAAAAAATATCAGCAATGAAAAGGGGCGTTTTTATCACACTGGAGGGTGGGGAGGGAACAGGCAAGAGCACGCAAATCAAGCTTTTGCAACAGGCCCTTTCCGCAGCTGGAATAGAGACGCTGGCCACGCGTGAACCTGGCGGCACCAATCAGGCGGAGCGTATCCGTGCCCTTTTGCTGCAGCGTGACAGCGGTACCTTTGACCCGATGACGGAGGCGCTGCTGCTCTTCGCAGCCAGGCGTGAACATCTGGTCGACAAAATTTGGCCGGCACTGGAAAGAGGCCAGTGGGTGATTTCCGACCGATTTGCAGATTCTTCGCGTGCTTTTCAGGGCCATGGTATGAATCTCGACATGCGGGTCATTGAAGACTTATACAGGATGGTTGCGGGGGATTTTCAGCCCGATTTGACTCTTATCTTTGATCTTGATCCGGAGATCGGGATCCAACGTTCCCTGCATCGCTCGCACCGGGCGGGAACGACGGAAGACCGTTATGAGCGGATGGGTCTTCCCTTTCATCAGCGGCTGAGAAAGGGGTTTCTTGACATTGCCAAGCAATTCCCGCAGCGCTGTGTGATCATCGACGCCGCGCAGGACGTCCAGATGATCCATCGGCAGGTGTTGCGGGTCATTGAAACCCGCTTTGGGGTCAGCGGCAAAGAGGTGCAGCGTGGCTAGTCTTCTTGACGATGATGAAGCAGACGTTATTGAGGCCGTCGAAATAGAAGTTGATGCCGAGGTAACGGAGGTTCCGGCGGAGGTGACACCGCGTCGCAATCCGGATTTTCTTGGTCATGACGCTATCGAAAAATCCCTATTGCGTGATTATTTGGCAGGGCGCATGCCACATGCGCTTGTGTTGGCTGGTATGCCGGGTATTGGCAAGGCCACGCTTGCCTTCAGGTTAGCTCGCTTTTTGTTGTCGCAATCTGATGGTGGATTATTTGGTGCTGCTGCACCGCCAGCCAGCCTCCGTGTAGCTCCCGAACGCCCGGTGTTTCGCCGTGTTGCGTCTTCGGGCCATGTTGATCTGTTAACAGTTGAGCGGGAATTTGACGAGAAAAAAGGTCGTCTGAAAACAGAAATTTCCGTGGAAGCTGTGCGCCGTATTCATCCTTTCCTGCGTATGACGGCGGCAGAAAATGGCTGGCGTGTGGTGATTATTGACAGCGCCGAATATCTCAATGCCAGCAGTCAGAATGCTCTACTCAAGATACTGGAAGAGCCACCGTCAAAATCCATTCTCATCCTCACGACTAGCCAGCCTGGCAGTTTTCTGCCAACCATTCGCTCACGTTGTCAGATGGTGCATATGGAGCCGCTCGCTGAAGAAGTCATCGGCACTTTGCTCGATAAAATGGCACCTGGACTGGGAGAGAGTGAAAAAATCAGTCTAAGCCGTCTGGCGCAGGGCAGTATTGGTAAGGCGCTACAATTTCATCAAGATGGCGGTATCGTCCTCTATCGTCAGTTGTTAGAGGTTGTGACAACAATGCCGGAACTAAATATGGTGAAGGTGCATGAACTCGCCGAGAAACTGGGTAAATACGGCGCGGAACAGGACTATAGCATTGCGACGGAGATCATGATCGGCTGGTGTGAGATCCAAGCGCGTGCAGTGGTGCGTGAAAAATCATCGGTGGACATTTTACCGGGTGATGCAGCGGTTTTTGAAAGAATAAAAAATATCTATCCGCCACAACATTTTTTGAATGCGTGGGAAAAGATATCCCGCCTGGTGCAGCAAACCGACATTTATAACCTTGATAGGCGTCAGACGATTATCGGCGCCTTTTTGGCTCTGCAACAGCCGGAGTATCAGGGGTTGAATTTGTAAGGTACCGGAATGATTATTCACCTCAATGGTATGCCAGGCGTAGGCAAGCTGACGGTTGCAAAAATTCTAGCGGCAGATTTACCGGCGAGATTGATTGATAACCATCGTCTGATCGATACAGTCACAGTATGCTGTGATCGTGGTTCGCTTATGTATATAGAAACCCTATTGAAACTGACAAAGGTTGTATATGAGGTGTTGGAGACGTTACAAAAAAAAGAAATCTTTGTATTTACCAATGCCCTGTCCGCTGAACTTTCTGAGGATAGGGAGCGTTTCAATGCTGTTCAGACTTTGGCAGACAGGAGAGGGGTGCCATTTGTCCCGACACTGCTGACTTGCACGTTGGAGGAGAATAAACAGCGTCTTGTCGATCCGGCGAGAGCATCAAAAGGAAAGCTGATGGATATCGAGAACTTGGCAAGTTTGTACGAGAAGTACACGATATACCACCCCACAACTCATCATAATGCCATAGTTATCAATACAACTGGGTTGAAACCTGCACAGGTTGCTGACAGAATAGCGCAGCACATAAAGGATATTCAATGACCAAGCCGCATTTTTATATTACCACCGCCATTTCTTACGCCAACGCCGCACCCCATATTGGCCACGCTTATGAAGCTATTGGCGCAGATGTCATGGCGCGGTTCAAGCAGCTGGATGGATATGATGTTTATTTTGTCACTGGCACCGACGAACATGGGCAGAAAGTTGAGAAATCCGCGACGCTGGCGGGTAAAAAACCGCAACAGTTTGTTGATGAGATTGCCGCGCAATTTGAAGCGATGTGCCAGTCTTTTAATGTCTCCTGCGATCAATTCATCCGCACCACGGCAGATTTTCACAAGAAAGCCTGTCAAGCGATCTGGAAGAGGATGGAAGAGAATGGTGATATTTATCTCAATAAATATGCCGGCTGGTATTCTACACGCGACGAGGCTTTCTACACCGAAGATGAATTGACGGTTTTGCCCAATGGCAAAAAAATCTCTACCGGAACGAAAACAGAAGTCGAGTGGATGGAGGAAGAAAGTTATTTCTTCAGGCTCTCCGCTTATACCGACAAATTACTGGAGCTCTACGAGAAACAGCCAGATTTTGTACAGCCCGTTTTCCGCAAGAACGAGGTGGTTAGTTTTGTAAGGCAGGGCTTGCGGGATTTGTCCATTTCGCGGACGACCTTTGGGTGGGGGGTGCCGGTGCCTGATGCCTCAAAGCATATCATGTATGTTTGGGTTGATGCCCTGACCAACTATATCAGCGCGCTTGGTTATCCAGATGCCAATGCTGAAAAATTCAAGAAGTTCTGGCCCTGCGACGTGCATCTGATCGGCAAAGATATCATGCGCTTTCATGCGGTTTACTGGCCGGCCTTCCTGATGTCTGCCGGAATCCCTTTGCCAAAACGCATATTCGGGCACGGGTTTTTGCTGACAGATGGGGAGAAGATGTCGAAATCCATTGGCAACGTGATTGCGCCGAAAGATCTGATTGAAAAATACGGGGTGGATCAGGCGCGCTATGCGCTGATGCGTGAAGCGACGTTCGGGCAGGATGGCGATATTTCCTACACCCTGATGACCAACCGCATCAATGCCGAGCTGGCAAATAATCTCGGCAACCTGGTACAACGCACATTGTCCATGATCAACAAGAATTGCGATGCGAAGGTGCCGCAACCGGGAATTCTGGAGGATGTTGATAAGCGGTTGTTGGGTAAAGCGGGGCAGGCGATGCTGATCGCCGTGCGGGCAGAGTTCGAAAAGATGCAGTTCAGCAAAGCGATTGAAGAATTCATTGCCGTGTCGCACGCGGCAAACTTATATATTGATGAACAGGCGCCATGGGCGCTGAAAAAAACCAATCCGGCACGCATGGCAACTGTACTCTATGTGCTGGCGGAAGTGATCCGTAATCTGGGGCTGATTATCCAGCCATTCACGCCTATTGCGGCACAGAAAATACTTGATCAGGTTGCGGTTGCGCCGTCAGAACGCGGTTTCAGCTTTATTGGGGAGGCCCATGCTTTGAAAATGGGGACGTCCCTTCCTGCGCCCTCCGGTGTGTTTCCCCGTATTGTTGATGAAGCAGCTGTGAGCAGCAGCGGCTCAGCCAAGACAGCCTGAGCATGCTGGTTGATAGCCATTGCCACCTCGATTATCCCGATTTTGCCGCCGAAGGGCTGGCGGCGGTCTTGGGGCGGGCTCAATCCGTAGGCGTCGGGCATTTTTTGACTATCTGCACGCATATCTCTGAATTCGATAAGGTGCTGGCAGTTGCTAATCAGTTCCCATTTATTCATTGCACCGTGGGTACGCATCCCCACCATGCGGCTTGGGATCGGCGAGACAGGCCTGGATTATCACTACAACCACTCGCCGGCGGCAGAACAGCAAAAAACTTTTGCAACGCATGTTGAAGCGGCGCTTGAAACTGATTTACCCCTTATTATTCACACCCGTGAAGCGGATGATGACACTATACGTATTATCCGTGACGTCGGGCAGGGCAGGGCGCGAGGCGTCATGCATTGCTTCAGTGGCGACCCGGCTCTGGCGGAAAGGTCTTTGGCTCAGGGGTTTTATATTTCTTTTTCGGGCATTATCACTTTTAAGAAGGCTGAGGAGATACGCGAAGCACTCAAATATGTGCCCATGAATCGTATTCTGGTGGAAACGGATGCCCCCTACTTGGCGCCGGTTCCGCATCGTGGTAAGCGGAACGAACCATCTTTTGTCGTGCATACGGCGCAGATAGTGGCTCAGTTAAAGGGCGTTCCCGTAGGGGAAGTTGCAAAGCAAACAACCGACAATTTCTTTCACCTGTTTAACAAGATACAAATGTCATGAAATTCACCGTTTTGGGTTGTGGAGGTTCGATGGGTACGCCGTCAGCAGGTGGTTTCTGGGGAAAGTGCGATCCGCATGAAACTAAAAACCATCGCTCGCGCGCCTCTATCTTGGTACAATCGCAGACAACCAATCTCCTGGTAGACACAACCGTTGATGTGCGAATGCACTTGAACCGACTGGGACTAAAAAAACTGGACGGTGTTCTTCTCAGTCATGCCCATTCGGACCACGTCAACGGCATTGATGATCTTAAGGCGATTGCCTATCACAGCAACGACTTGCACCTCTCTTGGCTTCCGGTTTGGAAAAGTAGCTTATAGTGTTGATGTGGCGGAGTTAAGTGAACGTTCGTTGGAGACGCTAACCGGAATTGAAGTATGGATAGTCGATGCCGCTGCTTACCACAAGGAAACTGTGTCAACCCATGCCAATATTCGGTGCGTCAAGGAATGGGTGGAGAGACTCAAGCCAAAAATGACCTACCTAACCGTCCTCACGACGCACATGGATTACCAGACACTTTGCCACGAGCTGCCGCCGCATATTCGCCCTGCCTATGACGGCATGGTGATCAATACGGAGACGAACGAGAGGTAAATATTTTTCATAAAATAATTTACGCTCATGTTTAGCCAAGAAATCTAATAAAAAACTTGATATTCTTGCCATATTTTCATTATATGTACCGTCCGAAAGGCCAGCACCCCTGGAGGCTGGATAAGGGTTGAACAACTTAAAGGATTTAAAAAATGGCAGGCAAAAATACAGCACTCACGGCGTTAACGCGTGCGAAGGCCGGTAAGGGGGCCGCCCGCGCAACACGTCGTACAGGTCAGATACCTGGCGTAGTCTATGGTGACAACAAGGAAACGGTCCTCATCTCGCTGACTGAAAAAGATCTCGCGAAAGCAACCAGTACACAGGGTTTCTTTACAAGCCTGTGCAACCTCGATGTGGCGGGTCAGAAATTTCTGGTAGTGCCGCGCGATGTTCAGGTTGACCCGGTCACTGATCGCCCAGTCCACGTTGATTTTTTGCGTGTCACGGATAAAACAATCATTCGTGTAGGGATTCCGGTTCATGTTAAAAACCAGAAAGATTGCCCGGGTCTGACCAAGGGCGGCGTTTTGAACATTGTACGTCATGAGATCGATGTACTGTGCCGCGCTACAGATATCCCTGAAGAATTTGTGGTGGATTTGTCTGCCCTTGATGTTGGCAGCAGTATTCATATCGGTGATATAAAGATGCCGCCGAACGTCAAGTCCGCCGTGCAGGGTAATTTTACCGTCATCACGCTGGTCGCGCCTTCTGCGATGAAATCTGAAGTTGAAGAAGCCGCCGCCGCTGCCGCCGCCGCTACTGCTGCGGCCGAGGCTGCTGCGGCCGCTCCGGCTGTTGCGACGGGTGCCCCGGGTGCAACGCCTGGTGCTGCCGCGGCGCCCGCTGCTGCCGCAAAGGGCGCTGCTACGGCCCCGGCTGCTGCGAAGGGTTCCGCCCCAGCTCCGGCTGCCGTCGCGAAGGGTGCTGCTACGGCTAAGGATGCTGCTGGTAAGGGCAAGAAGTAATTGATGTCATGTGGCTTATTGTTGGGTTAGGTAATCCCGGGTCACAATATCAATACAACAGGCATAACATTGGATTTATGGCGGTGGATGAAATCATCCGCCGCCATAATTTTTCTGAGCCGAAGAAAAAGTTTCAAGCGCTTGTATCAGAAGGAGTGCTGGGCGGGGAAAAAGTCCTCCTGATGAAGCCGCAGACTTTTATGAATCTATCAGGCCAGTCGGTGCAGACAGCGGTTGCCTTCTACAAAATACCGTTGGATCATGTGATCGTTTTTCATGATGAGCTGGATCTGTTGTCCGGAAAGATTCGGACTAAATTTTCTGGCGGCGCGGCGGGACATAACGGCTTGCGTTCTATTGACGAATGTCTAGGGCAGGACTACTGGCGTGTTCGTCTTGGTATTGGTCACCCGGGAGATAAGGAGCGAGTTCTAGGGCATGTTTTGGGAGATTTTTCCAGGGCAGACCGTGGCTGGCTTGAAAAATTAATGGGTGCTATTGGTGAACATGCTGAGTGGCTGGTCAAGAGAGATATGGACGGATTTATGAGCAGGGTAGCGCGAGTGCTGGTACCGCCAAAGCCCCCAAAAGAGAAAAAAGAAGCTGATGATGAAA
This sequence comes from Pseudomonadota bacterium, assembly GCA_016195185.1. GTDB lineage: Bacteria > Pseudomonadota > Alphaproteobacteria > Micavibrionales > UBA2020 > PALSA-926. The sequence goes on from JACQAA010000014.1 coordinate 13,493, forward strand.
AAATTACTGCAAAATAACACTATGCATGTCATGGATACCAGCACGGGGTATTAGGATAGCTGTTATGCCGCGTTCGGTTGAGTTCTTCTTGGGGCAAAGGGGTAGTGAAAAAATGGGTTTTAATTGCGGTATCGTAGGCCTGCCCAATGTGGGCAAATC
>JACQAA010000129.1 GCA_016195185.1 Pseudomonadota bacterium
AACAGGGCCGGTTATTTCCGAGGCACCCTCGTAACAGCAATATCCAATTGGAGGTTTTATGAAAAAGCTGCAACAGGGTTTTACACTTATCGAATTGATGATCGTGGTAGCGATCATCGGCATTCTGGCTGCCATCGCGGTGCCAGCGTATCAGGACTACACCATTCGTTCACGCGTATCAGAAGCCGCGAGTCTCGCGGGTGCGGTCAGAACCGCGATGGACGTAGCGTACAGTGAGGGCTACAAGCTCGGATCGATTCCCACGACGCCAGCCTCGCTGAATATATCGGCGTCAACCAGTTATAATAGCAAGTACGTTACAAAGGTTGGCTACACCGCGGCTGGCCTCATCACAGTTACCCTGCACACCTTGAAAGAACTTGGCAATGCTTCCGCCAAGAGTGTCGTATATTCGCCGACATCAAATGCTGGAAATCTGCGGTGGTCGGTCAAGGGCACCGTACCAACCAAGTATCGTCCGAAGAATTAAAGAGGCGAATATTGTGCAGACGGCATAAACCCACAAATCAGTTGCACAAGCAAACAAGGGCGACAGAAATGTCGCCCTTGTTTATTTTATGTGTCGAGAATATCAATACAACGATGAGCCCACTCCGGCTCGCATAATGTAGTTATACACTTGTTGTATTATTGCTTCATTGCTGCAATCACAAGGAAGGAAGAGCACAATGGCACGTTTTTCCCCTCACGTCTGTCGAGTCAGCTTTGTACTTGCAGTGTTCATCGCGCTCAGCAGCATGCTCGTGTATCTGCCCGGCAAGTCAGGGCCGTATATTTTCGACGATTACACCAACCTGGTTCAAAATCAATATATAAAAGTCCATTCGTTGGATTGGCGGTCCCTGTATTACGCCGCGTTTTCACTTGAAGCCGGCCCTTTGCGTCGCCCTGTCTCCATGTTGAGCTTCGCGCTCAATCACTATTTCGCCGGAAACATTCAGGATGCCACGCCCTACAAGCTGACGAACATCGGCATCCATGCGCTTAATGGAATTCTCGTCTTTGTGTTCGCATGGCTTGTGATCGCGCGCCTGCATATACAACATCGAACACCTCTACTGGTCGGCGGCCGCGATACATCGCGCGCGATCCTGCTTACCGCGGCCGCTGCCGCGTTGCTGTGGTCGTTACATCCCATCCAGCTAACCAGCGTCCTCTATGTCGTTCAGCGAATGAATTCGCTTTCCGCTCTGTTCACCCTGCTTGCGCTTATCAGTTATCTCCATGGACGCATGCGGATGATCGAGAAAAAGGCAAGCGGTATCTGGATTGTCGGCGCGGGTCTCCTGGGCTGGGGAACACTGGCCATTTTCAGCAAGGAAAATGCCCTGCTGCTCCTGCTGTTCGTCCCGCTTCTGGAAGTGATGCTGTTCCCGTCGGAGAAACCGTGGAACCGATGGCGGCGGCTTTCGCCGCGGGCGAGACGGATAGTAGTGATGCTCGCGGTGATCGGTTTAGCGATCATGCTGTCTCTCGCGATAAGATATGCCTTGCCCGGGTACGGGGGCCGCCGCTTCACGCTCATGGAACGCCTCCTTACGGAGGGGCGCGTGCTGTTCCTGTATCTTTCGCTCATTCTTGTTCCTCAGATCGTCAGGTTCAGCCATCAGCATGACGACATTGCGATTTCCACTTCGCTGACAGATCCCTGGACCACCCTGCCCTCCCTGGCGGGTCATATTGCGTTAATCGTGGCGGCGGTCATGCTGCATCGGCGCCAACCCTTGATCGCCTTGGGCTTGCTCTGGTTCTACGCGGGTCACGTCCTTGAATCGACCATTTTTCCGCTGGAAATCGCTTATGAACACCGCAACTATCTGCCTTCAATCGGCATTGTGTTCGTGCTGGTAGGGCTGCTCAGCATGATGCGTCACGATTTCAAGTGGCCAAAAATCTCGCTGGTCATACCGATCACCATCGTTTTGTTGGCCACCGTCACAGCTTTGCGCGCATCCCAGTGGGATAATTACGAAAATTTCTACCGCTATGAAGTATTGCACCATCCCGATTCTGCACGCATACAGGCGGGACTTGCGATTCTGCACGAAGCCCATGGTAACTATGAAGACGCCGCACGGGCGCTGGAGCGTGCAGCAGAAATTGAACCGTACGAAACCGGCTACCTGATCCAGCTGCAACTCCTGGCCGTCCGCACGGGCAAAACCCGTCCGCAGGCCGAGAATGAACGTATCCGGCACATGTTGCAATCCGAACCATTGTCCGCGACGACTTTTCTTTCCATTCAGCAAATAACTGGATGTCTCCAGAGTTCATGCCGCTCACTGCGTGACCCCCTTGAGCAATGGCTGCGCATCATTCTGGCGCGCGAGAAAGCCCCGGGTGACCGTTCCTTCTACCAATATTCTCTCGGAATTGCGCTGGTGGTTCAGGACAGACTCCCTGAGGCGATCGATGCCTTTAAGCAATCACATGCTGCTGACCCAGCTTACCTGCATCCATTGTTCGCCATGGCGAATATCTACGTCCAACTGGGTTTGCAGAATCAGGCGGCGCAAGTCCTGGAAAGCCTGCGGCAAGCCAACCGTGGCAATCCGCACCCACGTACGCAGGAAATCGAATTGGTTGCTCGCGACCTGGAACGCCTGCGGCGTGGTGAGCGCGTCATCGCGCCGGGTCAGCCGTGACGGGACGCAACGTGGGTACATCCCGGCATTTCCTGAGTCACGCCACCATCCTTGGCGTCATCATCGCTGCGGTTATCGCCATTTATGTACCGGGCCTCACCGGTCCCTTTGTATTCGACGACTGGGTCAATATCGTCAACAATGACGGCACAGCCATCCCACGGTTAGGAATCACCGAACTGCAAACAGCAGCGCTTTCCGGCATCGGTGGTCCGTTCGGACGTCCTCTCGCTTCCATTACGTTTGCGCTCAATTATTATTTTGCCGGCGGGTTCGACAACACCTTCGGGTTCAAGCTCACTAACCTGGTAATTCATATCCTCAATACGACGCTGGTGTATTGGCTCCTGCACCTGCTTCTCAAAATGTCCGCCAGTTTAAATTCAGGGATTGCACGCGACGCCGGTCAGCGACGATGGATAGCGGGCATGGCGGCGGCATTATGGGCCATGCATCCCATACAGCTCACCTCGGTACTGTATGTCGTGCAGCGCATGAACAGCCTGGCTGCCTTCTTCATGCTTGCCGGGCTTATCTCCTTTCTTCACGGCCGCCAACGACTGGCGGAATACCCAAAGCAAGGGCTTGCATTCATCTGGAGCGGCCTCATTGGGGGAATGACCCTTGGCCTGACTAGCAAGGAAATCGCCTTGCTTTTGCCCTTTTATGCGCTGGTCATTGAATGGATTTTTTTTAGTCGTGATACCAGACGCGAACGTTGCTGGCTTCTCGCGGCCTATCTGCCACCGCTGGCGATCATGGCAATACCTGCTCTAGGGTGGCTCATTCTCCACGGCGAGTCACTATCCAATATTTATAACGTACGCGATTTCAGCATGGCGGAGCGGTTATTGACCGAGGCACGTGTGCTGTGGATGTATCTCGGCCTGATCGTACTGCCCACAACAGACCGGCTTACGTTGTTCCACGACGATTTTGCCATCAGCACAGGGTTACTCATACCCTGGGCAACGCTGCCGGCGATGATTGGGCTGATCACCGCCGCATTCGCCGCCGTTTGGTTCCGGAAAAAACAACCTGTCATGTGTTTCGGCGTGCTCTGGTTTCTGGTTGGTCATAGCATGGAATCGGGTTTCATCGGGCTTGAGCTGGTGCATGAACACCGCAATTATTTTCCGAGCATCGGCTTGCTGTTCGCCATCTCGGCGACTGTGGTGACGATGGGCTCGAAGACACATAGGAAATGGATCGTGCCGCTCGCAACCGGTCTTCTGATTGCGTTGTTTGCCTCCACGACCAATGTGATGGTCCGTTACTGGGTCGAGGAACGTACATTAGCCGAATATCTGGTCAGACATCATCCCGATTCTGCGCGCTCCCACGCCATGCTGGCGGAAGTGCTGCTGCGGAGCTCCGCCTACAACCCGCTTGCGGCTGTCAACCACTATCATACGGCAGCGAGGCTCGAGCCATCCAAAACTGCGTACCTGCTCAGGCTCTTGAGCATAGTAAGTTTCACACGTGCGCAGGTAAACACCGACGCGCCGTTGAATATTCCCCTGGTGTCGGACAAGTCCAATGATCAGCGGCCCCTGCTCCGTCTTCAAAAAGACGGACAGGCCGCGCGGCTGATCGTTGACGATTCGCTCTTCTCGGAAATCACGCATCGCCTGTCAACTGAGCCCGTAGATAGCGAGACGGAAAGCGCCCTTGCAAAGCTGACCGAATGCGCGGTGAAATCTCCCGATCAGTGCAGACAGATACAATCACGATTGGTCCAGTGGCTCAAACAATCTCTGGACAATCCCCGGACCAACAACAGCATCCGCCGGGCCCTGTGGACACAACTTGCGCGTCTGCAATTCGAGCAGGGTGATTTATTTTCTGCCCTTGAATCAACGCAACGGGCGCGCTCAATTGATCCGCTCAATACATCACTAGCCATCATGGAAGCGAACATCCGTCTATTAGCCGGGCAGAAGGATATCGCTGGTGGCATTCTGATCTGGCTGGCGAACAGGCCATTGAATCTCTTTCAGCAAGAGCAGCTGGCCGACCTGAACCAGATGCTCAAGGCAACACCTTGATCACCCCTCGCCTCGGCCTTGTCCTGCTGGGCTTGGTGCTGATCGGGGCGACACTCATCTACGCCCCGGGGCTGAACGGACCCTTCGTGCTCGATGACGAGGAAAACATCACCGCCGTCCCCGAGATCGCGATCCATTGTCTCGATTATGTCAGCCTGCGCGACGCGGCACTTAGCAATGACAGCGGCCCATTAAAGCGCCCTTTGCCGACGTTGAGCTTCGCGCTCAATCATTATCTCGCCGGCGGATTCGAATCTACTTTCGGGTTCAAGCTCACGAATCTGCTGATTCATCTCGCCAATACCGTATTGATATTTCTCTTTTGCCGGGCACTGCTGGCTACACCAGCGCTGCTGAACCGCATGCCAGCGGAACGACATATAACCGTGGCCATATTAGCAACTGCACTGTGGGCCTTCCATCCGATCCAAGTGACGAATGTACTTTACATCGTCCAGCGTATGAACAGTCTCTCGGCACTGTTTGTGTTGTCAGGACTCATCCTCTTCGTTCATGGCAGGACACAACTGAACACTGTGGGTGCAAGGGGATTCACGCTGATGGCAGGCGGTACAATTGGCGGCACGGCACTTGGCTTGGCGTCGAAAGAAAATGCCGTCTTGCTGCCGCTGTTCGCGCTGGTCATCGAATACAGCTTTTTCCATTTCAGGACTCACGATGAACGAACCAGACGACTACTTTTAATATTTTATATGCTTGTAGTCGTCTTGCCTGCGGTTTCCCTTGCTATCTATCTCGTGCTCAACCCTGACTTCATTCTCAACTCCTATGTCACGCGTCATTTTTCCTTGCTTGAGCGCGTGCTTACCGAAACGCGCGTGCTCTGGTATTACGCTGGACTCATCTTGTTTCCGATAAGCAAGGACTTCGGTCTGTTTCATGATGACATGGTGTTGAGCACCGGCTTGTTTACACCGCACAGCACGTTGTTTGCGACGGTCGGTCTTCTTGCTATCCTCGGCCTGGGATTAAGCCAAGCCAAACGGCACCCGCTGATCTCGTTCGCCATCCTCTGGTTCCTGGCAGGACACGTGATCGAATCGAGCGTCCTTGGTCTGGAGCTGGCTTACGAACATCGAAACTATCTCCCCAGCTATGGCATCCTATTTGCGGCCGCCTATGGGCTGATATTTTCCATCCAGGTCAGGCGCACCACCGTTTCTCTTGCAGTGATTGCAGTCCTTCTCACGCTCGGTTTCATCACATGGGCCCGCGCCGGTACCTGGGGTAATATCCAAAGCTTGGCTGAACATGCTGTCAGCAACCACCCAAACTCACCGCGCGCCAACGATTTCGCCGCGCGCACCAGTCTTGGCGTTAAAAACGACTTGATAGCCGGCATACGCTTCACCCTTAATGGTCTGCGAAATGCGCCCATGGAGGTCGGGTTCCACATCGACCTGCAGATCCTTCTCGGCACTCTCGGCAATGAGATTGAGCACAAGCTGCAGCGGCAGGCCACACAAAGCGTCGGACAGCCTCTCGACATACGCATTGCCGGCTTGGACGAGGATATACAGGCCGTTGAAACGAAAGATGGATTACGCCTGTCCCATCACAACTCAAGTCCGGAGAGAATATCGGAGCTTCTTGGGACGCAAGCGATTACCGTGCATGGCATCTTTTCACTTGAAAACCTGCGACATTGCATACTCGATCCGCCAAAACCATGCAAAGCGTTGCACAACGTCGCATTATCCTGGTTCGCGATAGCAGCCAAAAATTCACGTACTTCGCAGGATTATCGCGCTATTATCGTCAACAATGCTGCCGTGCTGCAGGCCGAGGCCGGGGACGTTTCACGCGCGCTTGAGTACATCAATCAGGCGGTAGCGCTGCTTCCAGATCATGTTTCCTATCGTGTCACCAGGGCCGAATACTTGATCAAGCTGGGGCGTTTGGACGAGGCGAGGCATGCCATCGACCTCATCGCAGCTGAAGCGGCGCCGACAGACACGCCGGTATCAGTGCACGAATCAAATATACGCAAGCTGAGGGAGATGTATAATAATGCGGCAGAGGAAAAACATGGCAGTCTCTGGCTACATAGAAAATAACAGCTTGTGTACTTGCGTGAACACTTCCCCGCTTCTGACCTTGGCGATCAGCGTGGTTGTGATGTGCTATAAATAAACTATATCGCTACACTTCCATATCTTCAATGATAAAAAAGCTCGGGGCTGTTTCCGTCGTTCTTCCGGCGAAAAACGAAGCTCTTTCACTCGATCCGCTGCTCCTGGATATCCGGAGACTGCTCCCGGACGCCGAGATCATTGTCGTTGACGATGGATCCACTGACAACACACAAGATGTGTGCCGAACTCATGGCGTCACAGTAATGAGCCACCCTTACAGCATGGGGAACGGGGCCGCTGTAAAAACCGGTGCACGCGCTGCTTCTGGAGATGTTCTGATTTTCATGGACGCGGACGGGCAGCATAACCCGAGTGATATCCTTTCCCTGCTCGAGAAACTTGCGGAGGGCTACGACATGGTCGTGGGGAGCCGCAACACCGAATCCCAGGCGGGCATTGGCCGCATGGGCGCCAACTACATCTACAATACGCTTGCCTCTTGGATCGTAAATCGAAATATTGCCGATCTAACCAGTGGGTTTCGCGTTGCTCGTGCCGACAAGTTTCGCGAATTTCTGCATCTTTTGCCTAACGGCTTCTCATATCCCACGACAATTACGATGTCGTTCTTTCGTGCCGGCTATGCCATTGCCTATGTGCCAATCACCGCAAAAAAAAGAACGGGCAAAAGCCACATCAGCCCACTTCGTGACGGCGTGAGGTTCTTTCTGATCATCTTCAAGATCGGCACGCTCTACTCGCCACTGAAGATGTTTCTGCCCTTCAGTCTGCTCTTCTTTTTTACCGGGCTTGGATATTACGCCTATACCTTTTCCACGCTGAATCGTTTCACCAACATGAGCGCCCTGCTGTTGAGTGTATCGGTGCTGATCTTTCTTATCGGGCTGGTTTCCGAGCAGATCACCATGCTGCTTTACAGCCGCCGCAACGATTTAAGCTCCCCAACGTCCGCCACGGAACATCTCACTTCACGTCGGGATGATAGCCGTAGACACTAAGAACCGACGTCTTTCAGATTAAACCTGATGATAGGAATAGCGGCCAGCACATAGCCATCCGCAACTGTGCTCCACAGGCGTGTGATCAGGGAAATCAGCACGGCTTGGTCCATGGGCATATAAGAAACCAACAATAACGACAGGATGGATTCGCGTACGCCCAGACCGGCCGGCACAATAAACGCCAAAGCACCAACTATATGCGCGGCCGTCAACATGCCAATGGCATCAACCAACGGCACACCGGTTTGCGGTATGAGCAGTCTCAGAAGAAAGTAAAAACCTGCGCCGGCGGCCAGATGTGCAAAATGATAGGAGATAAACAGCATCACAACCGATTTCGCCGGTATGGCTTGGTCAACTCCTCCTCTGCTTCTTAGGAAGCGGCGCATGAACACCGGAAGCAAATAACTGGTCAACAGCAATCCAGCAATGAGCGCCAAGGCCAGAATCATAATCCATCGTTCGGATAGAGTGGGCGATAAAATTCGTCTCAGTGAAGCCGGGCCTAAACAGAGCAAGGCGGTACTGACACCACTCCCGATAAAAAAAACGTTTTCATATAATACGGACGTGATCAAGGCGCTCCGGCGATAGCTGATATTTTCGCCCAGCACGATCTTGCCCACGATCGGACCGATTTTTCCTGGAATATATCGGGCCAGCCACGAGACGAAATGCACGTAAAACAAAGCTCGGAGTCTCACCCGTTGGCCGGACACAAGACCGAGAATCCAGCACCAGAAGAAGCCAAGAAGCACAGCGAGGCTGAACATGCCCAACGCGCTAAATAGGATGGGCGCAATCGGATATTTCAATTCATGAAATTTCCCTGCCTGCCACTGTTGTTCCAGAACGTAGAAGAAAAAAAGAAAAACCAGCGCGGTGGCAACTGCGGAAATAACACGACGCCATCCCCATCTCCGAAGCATGTTCTTCATGTTTTTTTCTGCAACAGCAGCACCGTCCAGGGAAGCGGGGTGCGCATATCCAGCACTTCAAACAGGGTGCCAGAAAATTTTTGGAAGGCGCGCGCGCTCCAGTGCTGAATATGGCCCGGTGTATTACCGAGAGAGCCGATATATTTTCCACGCATCAGATTAAGCATTCGCCATATCGGTTCGCGCGGCACTGATACAATCACATACTTCCGGCTGACCCTTGCCAGCTCTTCCATGGCGGCAACCGGGTCTTCCAGATGCTCGAGAACTTCCAGACACAGGATAAGATCAAATGAACATGTCTCGCGCTTGAGCGCATATATTGACTCCTGGCTGACAATAACGTCTGGATTGCGTTGCTGTGCCAATGGAGCAAGATCATCACGAAACTCGGATGCTTCAAAATGCAACTTCGGCGGCAACATCCGCCTGATTCTCTGGGTGGAGAACCCCTCACCGACACCAATTTCGAGAATCGAACTCAATTCAGAAACACGACCTTGCAATACCTCCCTGACAGCATCATAAAAACGATCGATCAGGATACTGCCGATACGGCCGGCATTGGTGTATTTTTCACGAAAATTTTCGTAATCACTCATCGTTGACATTGGGTTAAACCAAAAGAAAACACCATTCTCATTGGATACGGAGGATGAACGCAGGACGCGACATACACATAACGACATCTCTTGATCTGAAACCCTCAGACTATTAACTCTAGTTCATTCCATGCCCATCTACTTCGGTGAGTGCCCCTGAAATCCGGTCCTGATTGGCGCGGGTGGCACGCTAACAGGGCGTACTTTCAACATGGCCGGAGCTGCTTTACAATGGATGCCTGCGCCGGGGTCGTTCAACATGACGGCCATTTTCAACGGCAAATTGGGGCGGTAGCTCAGCTGGGAGAGCGTCGCGTTCGCAATGCGAAGGTCGGGAGTTCGATCCTCCTCCGCTCCACCAAATTTCCGATCAATCGCTTCCGATACGGATCGGCCGTACCGTCCGAATTTACGGAATGTGCCCGCCATCACCCCTGCCCCGCGTTTATTAGCCGAGTGTGACCAGCATTCACGCGGGCATTTCTTCGATGTTAGCAGCATATTACCTACTTCAGCTTCCCCAATATGCCCATCACAACCTTCTCCTTACCTTCGGCGTAATCCAAATCAGCGATTGGCTCCACGACGTCGCCCATTCGCTGTTCCGGGTAATAAAGTTTATTGCTGAAACTTTGACTGATATCGTTCATAAAAAAGAAATAGCGACAACCGCTATCATGAAGCGCTTTTGAAAAATCGGCGTCGTTGAGAGCCTCTTTTGGAGGATATTTGCTAACTCTCCTGGTATAGAAACTGACGGTGTACGGTTTGACACTGTAAATGCAATCATCTTCAGGGATATAACCCGCGATTTTGGGTAACCCCTCAGACAGTACCCTTGCGGACTTCATATATCTATATTCTGGAACCATGCTGTCCTTCCAATACCAGTTGTACCACCACCCAACTCGACGGTATGGTTCCAGATCCTGCGGGACCAGCTCAAAATATCGTGCCGTGACGAGCGCCATCGCAGGCAGTGCAAGCAAGGCGATGGCGGAAAAATAAATCACTTCGGCGGGGTTAAAGCGCAGTCGCCGGAATAAACTACGCGAGAGTCTTCCGATCAAGTACCACGCCTGGAACATCAAAATCGGTATGATCACAAGCACAAACCGTTTTTCCGCGTTGGCGGCATATGAGAACGGCCATATCAGAATCATGGCCGTGTAAAAAATTACATAAAAGCCGTCCAGTTTTCGCAGGTAAGAACGGTAGGCCGCGGCAAACAAGAAAAGAATCCCAACAACTCCAAAGATGCTTGTGCCGGCGGAGATGGTGGTAAAATCAGCAGACAACCCTTTCCAAAAACGGCCTGCTTCGGTTCCAACCTGATAAAACAATACTGAAATGGGGTTTGTCGATTTCCAAATCGGATTCTTCGTATACCACTCGAGGAACAACCCGGAATAAGCAAGTCCCTCACTACCTCCGGTCAATTTTTTATAGACCGTCCACGCTATCGCCGGTAACGCCGCCACGGCCAACAATTGCCACGTCCTTTTATTCCGGCGCCATAACAGATATACGGCAAATGCCGCAATGAGCGCCCACCCCGCGCTGCGCGTCAATGTCGCCGCGGCCACGCAGATGGCGGCGACGGAGAGCCAGCGATCGTCCCGGGTATTTTCGGACTTGGCCACTGCCAACAGACCAGCCATGGACAGAATCAGATAAAGCCCTTCGCTCATGACAAACAACGCATGCATGTAGGTTCCGGGCAAAACGGCGAACAAAGTTGCCAGAAGGAATGCCCGCCATTCTGAAACTTCCTCCGCCCTGAGCCAGAAAAAAAACATCGCGGAGCTCGACAGCATGAGCATTGCCGCCATGATATTCGCGGCCAGGATGTTTTGCGCGCCACCGGTGAGGCTCAGGAGCAAGGGGAATAGTGGAGGACTCGGACTGTTACCGGCCACATAGGCGGCAACAGGAGAATGCGGTGTCCAGGGGGAGAAATGCTCCGCGGAAAGCAGATAAATAAATTCATCCCCCTCCAGGCTGGCAAGCTCGTGGCCCCATCCATGCGCGAGATAGGCGATTGACACCAACACATAGGCCAGGATCATGAACAATCTTGGCGGTGAAAAAAATGCACGCACGTTCACTGGACCGGGGTGCCCCATATAATCTCTAATTACAGCAGATAATCATCCGTCTGCCCGAATCGGAATGATGATTCTTGCCATATTGGTGTCGGTGATCTACCTTTGCAGTAGCATGATTTCCATGGCTGCCGGGCACGTTCATACCGTTCATACGACCTTGCTGCCCGACCCGGCAGTATAAGATCCGACAAGCGACAAAAAACAAGGCAGCATGAAATCGACCGTGCGCAATTTACACACCAGACTGAAACAACAGCTTAGTAGAAAAATACATTTTCCGCGCCATGTCGTCATTCTGATCGTTATTCTCATTGTTGCCTTCGATCTGCGCGTCGAATCAGTTACTCATAGTATCGTAGATATACCCATTCGCGGCGATGCCAGCGAATATTTTCTGTACGGCTACAACCTGAAACACTTCGGCACTTACTCGAAATCGGACACCTTATTTAATAAGACACAGATACCGCCCATACCGGACGCGACGCGCGCACCGATTTATGGCATGTTTGTTTCACTTTTTTTGAACGATCCGCCCCAAGACAAAGACATTGCGAAAATTACCCTCGCGCAGGCATTCATCAGCACCGCGGTTGTACTGATCGTATTCCTGATTGGCCGAAGGATCTTTCCCATACCCTTCGCGCTCACCGCTACTGCCCTCACGGCCATCAGTCCCCACCTGGTCACGGCGAATATCTATATTCTAAGCGAAACGCTGTTTGGCTTTACGCTTGTATTGGCGGTATATGTGGTCAGCAAAATCATGCACCACAAAAGTGTTGCCATCCCCATGCTGGCAGGGTTGGCGTTGGCGGCGGCCGCATTGACACATCCGATGCTGCTTTATTTCATCGTGCCGGCAACCATTTTCCTCGCGGGCTACTGGGGTTGGAAAAATGGACATAAAAAGGTGGTATTGTTCCTGATGGGCTTCTGTGTTCTGTATGGGGCCTGGACCACTCGCAATCTGATCAGCGTCGGCGCTCCTGGCGATAATCACCTGATGCGCATCGTCATGCGTACCGGCATCTATCCGAATCTGCTGTACAAGGATATACCTGATACCTTTCCCTATCCCTATCACTACGATCCTGACTTCAAGGAAACATCCAAGGATCTTGCTTCCGTGCTCACCGAGTTGACGCGTGCATTTCGGGAAACGCCGGCGAAAGAATTGCGCTGGTATCTGATGGGTAAACCGATCATGTTGTATTCTTGGGATCTGACGGAAGCTTATAGCGTTCACCAGCGGGGAGATGTATTTACATATCCAGTACTCTCCACACCTTATCACTATCTGCCTCATTTTCGCATGACGCACGGGTTCATGTACGCGACCCACTGGGTGTGGGTCATACTGATGCTCGGCGGCATCGTGATAGCCTGGCTACCCCGCGAACGATTGGGACTCTCCGAGAAATCCGTCTTTGTGGCACGTTTCATCTCCCTGCTGCTCCTCTACCACACAGCAGTCATGGTTGCAGGCGTGCCTATATCAAGATATTCCATCCCCATGCGCCCCTTCATGTACATCATGTCGATCCTGCCTATCGCCCTGGCATTTAACTGGTATCTCAAGAGACAAGTTGTACAGCCGGCACGGGTTAGGCTTGGCCAGCGGAGAAAAAAACACCCAGGCAAGCGAAGGGGCGGATCCGATTCCCGCCGCGCACCCGCGCACGTTGAATGAAAAACACTCATGCCGGGTAACTCCCGCGCGTATCTTCCTAATCTAATTATCCTGCCATAGTTTCAACGTTTGTTCCGGCCTCGTTTCATTCTGATCGCCTATCTGGCCAGTGGCATGCCTGGATACCTGGCAGATAGCAAACCCGGGGATACCCAACTCTTTGGATATTATTACGTCCCATACGCCTGGTTTGCCACCGGACACTCTTCGGTGCTTACCCTGGTCCCGCGACGTTTATCGCAACCAGAATTTGGCTGGAACAAAATAATAGCTTTCGACGTGCCAAAAAATGTATAAAATTGCACGGCTATGGGGCGGTAGCTCAGCTGGGAGAGCGCTGCGTTCGCAATGCAGAGGTCGAGGGTTCGATCCCCTTCCGCTCCACCAATCCCGCGAATGGCCGGAAATACCAGCCATTTTTTTATACCA
>JACQAA010000015.1 GCA_016195185.1 Pseudomonadota bacterium
GCTAGTTCTTCTTCCGTCTCGTAACAGGGATAAAGACGGCCGCTGTCTTTGAGCTTCTGGATGCAGCGCTCGTATTCGGCTGCGCGGTCGCGCTGGTGGGCAAACCTGTCCCAGTTGAGGCCCAGCCATGTCAGGCCGGATTTGATATCCTCGACATTTTCTTCCGTAGAGCGTGCCAGATCGGTGTCATCGATCCGCAGCATAAAGGTGCCCTTGTGCTTCCGTGCAAAGAGCCAGACAATCAAAGCCGTGCGGGCGCTCCCGACATGCAGGATGCCGGTGGGGCTGGGGGCAAAACGGACGGCGGCAGACATTATCTTTTTTCCTTAATAGTCATCAAATTCAGAGTGTTAAACCTACCATAGCCGGCCAAAAAACCCAAGGGTTTGGTATTTACCCTGTTACAAGATCCGTAAATTTATTGGTGATGGGGTAACGGCGATCGCGGCCAAAGGCTTTGCCACTGATTTTGACGCCGGGACATGCCTGTCGGCGTTTATATTCAGCGCGATCAAGCATCTTCCACACGCGATTGACAGTTTCTGCCGCGTGACCGCGAGAGGTGATTTCCTCCAGGTCCATCTCTTTCTCGATGAGGCAGTAGAGAATATCATCCAGCACGTGGTAGGGCGGCAGGCTGTCCTCGTCCTTTTGACCGGGTCTGAGCTCAGCGGAAGGCGGCTTGGTAATGATGCGTTCGGGGATAACGCGTCCAGCAGGTCCTTTGGTGCCGTGTGGGTGAGACTGGTTGCGCCATTTGCACAATTCGAACACGGTCATTTTATAAACATCTTTCAGCACATTGTAGCCGCCGCACATATCTCCGTACAAAGTGGCATAGCCCACCGACATTTCCGACTTGTTGCCGGTGGAGAGTACCATGTAACCGGTTGAATTCGACATAGCCATCAATAACATTCCGCGCGACCGTGCCTGGATATTTTCGGCTGTGATGCCAATATTCTGGTTTGCGGCCTCCTTTAGCATCGTGTCAAAGGCATCCATCGCTGGCTTGATAGACACCGAGCCATGCCGGATGCCCAGAAGAGAGCTGCATTCCTTCGCATCGTCGATGCTTTCTTTCGACGTGTAGGGAGAGGGCATCATGAAGCAGCGCACATGGTCAGCGCCTAGAGCATCCACAGCAATGGCCGCGGAGAGTGCACTGTCAATCCCGCCTGACATACCAAACAATACGCCGGGGAATCCGTTTTTTCTGACGTAGTCGCGCAATCCGAGAACGAGTGTTTGATAAATTGATTCAGATCCGACATAAGGCGCATGTGACGTCTCACAGGACTTGCAGACCCAGTTGCTTTTATCCCAGATCGTCGTTGTTACATATTCTTCATGACTTGGTAGATGAGTCAGGACCTTGCCTTTGTGGTCAAGAACGAAAGAGGCGCCATCGAATACCAGTTCATCCTGCCCGCCAATCTGATTGGTATAGAGAAGGGGCAGATTGCTTTCTTTGACGCGGGTCTGGGCGTTTTGCAGGCGTACATGGGTTTTATCAAGTTCATAGGGGCTGCCGTTGGGTACAATCAGAATATTCGCGCCATGTTTTTTCAGATGTGCGGTGACATCAGGAAACCACATATCCTCACAAGTCATGACGCCAAGACGCGCATCCTTAAATTCTATCGGTATGGGTAAATCGCCAGGTGTAAACACCCGCACTTCGTCGAACACGCCATAGTTAGGCAGGTGGTGTTTGAAACGCTTGGCGACGATTTTCTTGTCATGCAGCAACAAGGCGGCGTTATACACCTTATTCTTCTCCCGCCACGGTGCGCTAATTAAGAGTGCTGCACCGACCCCGTCAATCTCTTGGGCAAGCTGCTCAATGCCCTTCATCACGCGATCGATAAAAAACGGTTTTAGCACCAGATCATCTGTCGGGTAGCCGGCCACAATCATTTCAGTATAGGCGATGAGGTCGGCTTGATTCTTGTGTTTCGCGTAGATGTCTTTGATTTTTTCGATATTGCCGGCAATATCTCCCACGGTTGGATTAAGCTGCGCGAGAGTAATGGTGAAATGCTGAGACATGCTTTAGCTCTCTCCTACAATTTCATCATTCACCAGGTCGCGGCGACGTCTGTAATTGGTCTGCAGTTCATCTGCGATCAGAAAAGCCAGTTCTAGCCCTTGGCTGGCATTCACGCGGGGGTCGCAGTGGGTATGATAGCGTTCGGATAGTCTGTCCTCGGTAATTCTGTAAGCGCCTCCGACGCACTCAGTCACATCCTGTCCGGTCAATTCAAAATGTACGCCACCGGGGTGTGTGCCTTCTGCGTGGTGAATGGCAAAAAAGTTTTTGACTTCATTCAGGATATTTTTAAATTCCCGTGTTTTATAACCGGAGGAGGACGTTACAGTATTGCCATGCATGGGGTCACTGCACCAGACCACAATATGTCCCGCGCTTTTGATGGCGCGGATTATTTTCGGCAGAGCCTCAGTGATTTTATCATGGCCCATGCGGCTGATCAACGTGATGCGTCCCGGTTCATTGTCCGGATTAAGAATATCTATCAAACGTAGCAGGTCGTCGGTTGATAGACTTGGTCCGCATTTGATGCCGATCGGATTTTTGATACCGCGTAGAAATTCTACATGAGCGCCGTCGATTTGGCGTGTGCGATCACCCAACCAGAGGAAATGTGTGGATACGTCATACCAGTCGCCGGTGGTGCTGTCGATGCGGGTGAGAGCCTGTTCATAGGGCAGCAGCAATGCTTCATGCGACGTAAAGAAATCGACTTCACGGATTTGAGGCGAATTCTCGGAAGTAATGCCTGCCGCGGACATAAAAGACAGCGCTTGATCAAGGCGATGTGCGATATCCTGATAGCGGTCGGCCAAAGGATGGTTTTTGACAAAATCAAGCGTCCATTTACTAACGCGATGCAAATCGGCATAGCCCCCGTGGGCAAAGGCGCGTACCAGATTGAGAGTTGCTGCTGACTGATTATAGGCTTGAATGATGCGTTTTGGATCAGCGCGGCGGGATTCCTCGGTGAATTCCATGCTGTTGATAATATCGCCTTTATAGCTGGGCAAGGTGACGCCGTGGCGTGTTTCGGTGCTATCACTGCGGGGTTTGGCAAATTGTCCGGCGATACGTCCGACCTTGACAATGGGCATGCCGGCAGCAAAGGTCATGACCACCGCCATTTGCAAGATGACACGAAAGGTATCACGAATATTTTTTGGATGAAATTCGGCAAAACTTTCGGCACAATCGCCAGCCTGCAGCAGAAAAGCCTCTCCTGCAGCAACTTTGGCAAGATCTTTTTTCAGTCGTCGTGCTTCTCCGGCGAAAACGAGCGGTGGGTAATTCTTGAGAGTTGCGACGACGGCAGCCAGTTCGGCAGCATTACTGTACTCTGGTAGTTGTTTTGCTGGTTTTGTTGTCCAGCTTTCTGGGGACCACGGTGCGGAGGGGGAATTTTTGGCGGGTTTCAGCATATTAGAGGATACCAGAGCATATGAGCCTATTTCAAGCGTCTGTTTTTTCATCTTGATATTAATTAGTTAATTAAATCAATATGGTTAGGGTTATTTATTAAATTAAATTATCAGAAAATAATCTAACCTAGAGAAAACGTCACGGATAAACTAAGGTTTATAATAAGAATAACTGTTTAACTAATTGTTTTTTATAATAAAATTTATGTTTTTTATGGCGAGTCTAACCTATTCTAAAATTATATTTCCCTAAAATGTATTTATTCGTGTACTATATTACGAAATATGTTACTATCTTGAACATATTGCAGAAGGCTGGAGCGCAATAGGGTGCCATTAACAAAGGGCGTGACGCATGTTTGTTTTTTACGATACGGAAACAACGGGGCTGGAGCAGGATTTTAGCCAGATATTACAAATCGCTCTGGTTTTTACGGACGATGATCTGAACATTCTTTCCAGTAAAAAACTTGAAAGCCGCCGTTCTCCATGGGTGGTGCCCGCTCCGGGTGCCCTGTTGACCACTGGTTTCGTGCCCGATGATCTGAAGAACAATGAGTACTCGCACTACGAAATGATGCAGAAAATATACGACTGGGTTCGGGGGCAGCACTGGCCGCTCACTTTCGTTGGTTACAATAGCATGGGGTACGATGAACCGGTTCTGGCCCAAAATCTGTATCAGAACCTGTTGGACCCTCATCTGACGTTGGCCGGGAACGGAGCCAATGATCAGTCGAATGGCCGTGCCGATGTGATGACCGGGGTCAAGGCCGTCGCGCTATATATGCCCGGTGTGCTGAAATTGGATATTATGACCCCAAGTGGCAAAAATCCGAGCGTTAGTTTAAAAAATGTCGCGCAACAAAACGGTGTATCTCTTTCAGATGATGATGCGCATGATGCGATGAATGATATCAAAGCTACAGTGGGTGTTGCTAAGCTGCTCAAGAAAGCAGCGCCGCAAATCTGGGAGCAGTTGCTGAGTTTGTCTACCTCTAAAGGAGTAGATGAGTTTTTAGCTGCCCATGAAGTCTTTACCTATGCCACAACCAGCTATGGCAAGTCAGTGGCTTCTGTCGTGACGGCGCTGCCTGAGAAAGAAAATGGCGTCACGCAATCTCTGTTTGATCTCAGTATTGATCCGACACCTTATCTGAGCATGACTGTCGAACAATTAAAGAACGTTTTCCTGTCAAAAGATAAGCAGAAGCCTCTTGTACCGCTCAACAAAAGCAACCAACCGATTTTGATGCCGATGGATCAGTCCGAGGCTGTGATACCAGCAACGTACGATGAAAAGTTGTATGCGGATCGTGCCCAAATGATCAAATCAAACGCAGTTTTTCTGGACAATGTTGCAGAGGCGTCTCTGCTAGTTCAAAAAGAAAAAGTTGCCTCTGCGCAGAAAGCGCTGCCAGAAATGATGATTGATCAGCCTGTCGCCGCCCCTGTCAAGCAGAAGATTGACCAGTGGATGAAAGAGTTTCGTGCGGCATCAGATTGGCACAAGTCCGCAGAGCTTATTCAGGATTTTTATGTCAGGTTTAAAGATGACCTGGTAGCGGATCCGTCGCTGTCCCGTTTTGTCAAGTTTGCCGGCCGCATCGTTTATGAGAATGCTCCTCAGGAACTGAGTCAGGAAAAAAGAAAGGCCATGAAAGAGCATATCGCTGCCCGTTTGCTCAATCCGGATGATAAAGCGTCTTACATGACTCTTGCTAAGGCGCGCAAAGAACTGGAGCAAATCGAGAAGGAACGTGTAGGTGGCAAGAAATGGGCCGATGTGACGGATAACCAGATTCGTACCCTAAAACTATATTACACTTCGTTGGAGAAGGAGTATGCGGCGTTTTATACTCCGCCAAAGCCCCCGGTCAATGATAACGGGGCAGCAAAACCTAATGCATCAAAAAAGCCTGATCCGCAGCCTTAGTCCTTGAGCAATTCTTTCATCTGATAGAGAGTATCCAGCGCTTCCTTGGGTGAAAGTACGTCAGGGTTGATCTTCTGCAGGACTTTCTCAATTTCAGAGTTTTTGGCGTTCTGTGCCGGCGGGGTGGCGTTAAACAAGGGGAGATCTGCTGTTACCGACCTCGCGGACTTGCCATTTTTCTGCCCTTCAATCGTTTTTAACACTTCCTCGGCACGGCCAATCACTGCTGGCGGCAGTCCCGCCAGTTTTGCGACGTGAATGCCGTAAGAACGGTCTGCGGTGCCCTTGGCCACTTCGTGCAGGAAAATGATGTTGTCTTTCCACTCCTTGACCCGCATAGTATGGCAGGCGAGGCGAGATAAGCTTTGGGTAAGGGCGGTCAATTCATGGTAATGCGTTGCAAACAGAGCGCGGCAATTATTGACCTCGTGCAGGTATTCCAGGCAAGCCCAGGCGATGGACAACCCATCATAAGTGGATGTGCCGCGCCCGATTTCATCGAGAATCACCAGTGATCGGCTGGTAGCCAGATTTAAAATGGTTGCCGTTTCGACCATCTCTACCATAAATGTGGATCGTCCGCGGGCCAGGTCATCGGCAGCGCCGACGCGGCTAAAAAGGCGGTCCACTGTGCCGATATGGGCATGTACGGCCGGCACGTATGATCCGGTCTGTGCCATCAGTGCAATCAAGGCGTTCTGCCGCAGGAAAGTAGATTTTCCGGCCATATTGGGCCCCGTCAGGAGCCAGAGGCGTGAAGAATCGGTCAGGGCGCAGTCATTGGCAATAAAGTCGGTATTGTTCTGCTTCTTGAGCGCTGTTTCGACGACCGGGTGCCTTCCACCCTTGATGTCGAAAGTCAGACTGCTATCTACTTGTGGGCGCACATAATGGCGCGTCACGGCGAGTTCGGCCAAAGAAGCCACTACATCCAGATCGGCCAGAGCTTGCGCCGTTCTGGCGATCAATTCGCCCTGTGCTAGAACTTCCTGTACCAGTGCTGCAAACAGTTCGAGCTCTAACGCAAGAGATTTTCCGGCAGCTTCGGAAATTTTGCGTTCTAGTTCGGATAGCTCGAGTGTGGTAAACCGCGCTGCAGTGGCAAGGGTTTGGCGGTGGATAAAGTCACTGGCATTGGCAAAGAGCTTATCAGCATGCAGGGTACTGACATCAATGTGATAGCCAATAATATTATTGTGCTTGATTTTAAGTGTTGTGACTCCGGTTTTCTGAACGTATTGCGCCTGCAGTCGCGCGATATGCAGGCGACTTTCATCGCGCAGCACCCGCAGCTCGTCTAATTTCTGTGAGTAACCTTTTTTGATGAATCCGCCGTCACGTGGAAGAGCGGGAAGTTCCTCAGCAAGGGCGCGTTCCAACTGATCGATCAAAGGGTGGTGACCGCCCCACGGCGTCAGAATGTCCATGGCCGCCTTGAGCCCTTTGGGAAGCATGGTATCAAGCGTCGATGTTTTCTTCTGGCCGATCAGGCGGTGTAACTGAACGGTTTGTGACAATGTATCACGAATAGCTGCTAAATCGCGTGGTCCTCCGCGATCCAGGCTGAGTCTGGCGAGTGCTCGTTCAATATCCGCGCAGCTTTGCAAAAACTCGCGCGTGTCAGCACGAACAGTATTTTGTTCAACAAAAAATGCCACCATATCCAAACGGTGATGAATATCGTCGGGCTTGGTCAATGGCATAGCCAGATGCCTTGTCAGGAGACGCGCCCCGGCACCGGTCACCGTCATATCCATGGTGTGCAGCAGACTGCCTTGCCGTTGCCCGTTCAGCGTCTGGGTGAGCTCAAGATTGCGGCGGGTAGCTGCATCAATTTCCATGACCGAGCCGAGTGGCAGTTGTTTGGGTGGTGAGAGACGCGGAAACTTACCCTTTTGTGTCAATTCGACGTAGTCAACCAAGGCGCCTGCGGCAGTTATCTCTGCCCGTGAAAAGGCACCAAAACTCTCCAGCGTTCCGACCCCGAAAATTTTTTCGAGACGTTTTCGCGCATTTTCGCTGTCAAAGCGGCTGTGTGGCTGAATGGTCAGTTTGCTTTTGTAATCGGCAAAAATTTCAAAGAGGGCGGGGGTCTGTGCCAGTTTTTCAGAGAGGAGAATTTCTCCTGGATTAATGCGCTCCAGTGTTGCGCTCAAATTCTTGGGAAATAGGGTCTGTAGTGTGAAGTCGCCGGTTGATAAATCCAGCCATGCGATACCCATGGTGCCACCGATGTCGGCGAGCGCCGTCAGATAGTTGTTACTATTTTTTTCAAGGAGAGTTTCTTCGGTGAGCGTTCCGAGCGTTACAACGCGGATGACATCGCGTTGTACCAGTGGCTTGCCGCCGCGTTTCCTAGCTTCTTCGGGGGTTTCAATTTGTTCACAGATGGCGACTTTATAGCCAGCCTTGATCAGGCGGGCGAGATAGCTGTCATGACTGTGCCATGGGACGCCACACATTGGGATGTCTTCGCCCCTGTATTGTCCGCGTTTGGTGAGAGTGATGTCAAGCACAGATGATGCCTTGATTGCATCATCAAAAAACAGTTCATAAAAATCACCCATACGGTAAAACAGCAGACAGTCAGGATACTGTGCCTTGACAGCGTGGTATTGCGCCATCATGGGAGTCAGAGTTCCCTCTGGCACCTGCGGCGGTGATAGGGGCTGGCTTTGCAAGGCTTACTTGCTGGCGGGTTTTTTGATAGTTTCCAGTTTATCTGAGCTGGCGACGCCAAGGCCGGCATATTTATTGCCGAATTTCGCCAGACGACCTTTTTCAAGGATTTGGGCATTGCCGCCAATCCAGGCTGGGTGATTCAACGGGTCAATATCAAGGCGCATCACGTCGCCAGGCTTGCCCCAGCAGCTGCGTACGACGTGTTCTGTACCGTCGGTATGAACGACCTTAATTTCATGATAGTCCGGGTGGATATTTTCTTTCATAACGGATCTCCTCTAATTCCTAACTAAGTGGCGTTTTTAACTGCATTTCGCGTAATATGCAAGCGCAATATTCAGGAGCTGTAATTAAAACGCTAAACCCCCGCCTGTGGCGGGGGTGACTATTGGCGTTAGACGTATAAGGGATTAGGAATCGCCCGGGAGCCGCCCAAAGCCCAAAGAAGATTTCCAAATGACAAGTCAATACAAACACTTAAATCATTCGACGTGGGACTGCAAATACCACATCGTTTTCATTCCGAAGTATTGCCGTAAAGTACTGTACATCAACCTCCGGCAACGGTTAGGGGGCGTCTTTCACGATCTTGCCACCCGCCGGGAAAGCACCGTCCAGGAAGGACACCTGATGAAAGACCACGCACATATGCTGATCTCGAGACCTCCCAAGTATTCGATAGTGCAGGTCATCGAAGGGCAAAAGCTCGTATGGATTGCGCAGAACATCGCAGGAAAGGCCAAAAACTTTACAGGGGCACGGTTCTGGGCAAGGGGCTATTTTGTCTCAACAGTCGGTCAAAACGAGGAACTTATCCGCAAATACATCCGGAATCAGGAAGTGGCAGACAAGCAACTCGACCAATTCTCTCTCATCTGAGCAACAACCGCTTTGAGCGGTTCCCTCCCAAACCCCCAGCTCTGCTGGGGATTATTGATTTTGCCGCAACTATCGTACCACAAGCTACTGAAACGGATCTTGGACCAAAACGGTGTCTTCTCGTTCCGGGCTGGTTGAGATGACGGCAGCGGGGACGCCGATTAGCGCTTCAATCCGGTGTATGTATTTCTTCGCATTGTCCGGCAGCTCATTGAATTTGCGCACGCCCTTCAGGGGTTGTTGCCAGCCGGACAGAGCTTCATAGATTGGTTTTAACTCTGCTTGTAAATCCTGCGATGCGGGCAGATAGTCGTATTTTTTGCCGCGGCATTCGTAGCCAATACAAATTTTGACTTCTTCAAGCGTATCCATCACATCTAATTTTGTGAGCGCAATGCCATGAATGCCGCCGGTCTTGACGGCTTGGCGCACCTGGACAGCATCAAACCAGCCACAGCGGCGTTTCCTGCCGGTAGTAGTGCCGAATTCGTGGCCGATCTTACCGAGCGTTTCCCCGACTTCATCAGTAAGTTCAGTCGGAAAGGGACCGGAGCCAACGCGGGTGGTATAGGCTTTGGTGATACCGAGCACGTAGCCGATCTTGTCAGCGCCGATGCCGGCGCCAATCGCTGCTTGCGCTGCGACAATGTTGGAGGAGGTGACAAAGGGATAGGTACCGTGATCGACATCCAGCATCATACCTTGTGCGCCTTCAAAGAGAATTTTTTTGCCGCTGCTCTGCATTTTCTCCAGCATCTGCCATGAGGAGCCTACAAATGGCAAAATCTGCGGCGTGATGTCTTTCAGGGCTGCAACCAGGTCTTCGGCCTGAAATGCCGACGCCCCCATGGATTGCAATAGCGCATTGTGATGTGCCAGCATTGCGTCAAGTTTGGCGCGTAATGTGTCGAGATGAGCCAGGTCACAGACGCGCAGCCCGCGGCGGCCCACTTTGTCTTCATAGGCGGGACCAATGCCGCGTCCAGTGGTGCCAATTTTCTGGTTGCCGCGTGCCTCTTCGCGGGCACGGTCAAGAGCGCCGTGCAGTGGTAATATCAGCGGCGCATTTTCTGAAACAAGCAAATTGGCCGGAGTGATGTTCACGCCCTGATGGCGCAGCTCAGAAATTTCTGTCGTCAATGCCCATGGATCGATCACCACACCATTACCAATGATAGACAGTTTGCCTGGACGCACGATGCCGGAAGGGAGCAGATGCAGCTTGTACACCTTGCCGTCAATGACAAGTGTATGCCCCGCGTTATGCCCGCCTTGAAAGCGCACCACGATATCGGCCCGGCTGGCCAGCCAGTCAGCAATCTTGCCTTTGCCTTCATCTCCCCATTGGGAGCCGACAATTGTGATGTTGCTCATGTTCGCCCCTTTGTGATGCAGATTTTAGATAGCATGTCGGGGATGCAAAAACATGAAAAATGCTCTCCTCATTCTCGTCATAGCGAGCATTAGTTATTCATAAGTTTTTGTGCCACCATTTTGATGCCATAAGAAGATAGTTATTTTAGTTTTCGTAAATAATTTACCAAAAAGAGTCTTCGAATCTGGATTTAAATCGGTGTAATCTCGGAGGAATTCTACCTTCTTGGCTGCCTGATCTTCGAGCTGCGGAGAGAGCGATGGGCGTACTGGTTTTAAAATTTGGCGGGACTTCCGTCGCAACTGTTCCTGCGATTGAGAATGTTGCCAATAAGGTCGCCGCAGAAATCAAAAATGGTCACAAGATTGCCGTGGTCGTCTCCGCCATGGCAGGTGTGACAAACCAGCTTGTTTCCTATTGCTCGGAGATCAACCAGATTTTTAATCCTCAGGAATACGACACGGTGGTGGCGGCAGGAGAACAGATAACCTCCGGTCTGCTGGCTCTGGCCTTGCAGAAACGCGGCATCGGTGCGCGGTCATGGCTGGGGTGGCAAGTACCGATCGTGACCAACGATGTACATGGCAAGGCGCGGATCCGTTCCATCGACTCTCCGGCGCTCAAAACAAGCGTGATGAAAGGCGATGTTGCCGTGATTGCCGGATTCCAGGGGGTGACCCCGGAGGGACGCTTGACAACGCTGGGACGCGGCGGTTCCGATACCTCGGCGGTGGCGGTGGCGGCCGCGCTCAGGGCGGATCGTTGTGATATTTATACGGATGTGCAGGGCGTTTACACGGCGGACCCGCGTATCGTCAACCGTGCGCGTAAGCTCAATAAAATTAGCTATGAGGAAATGCTGGAAATGGCGTCTGTCGGGGCCAAAGTCCTGCAAACCCGCTCGGTCGAGCTGGCAATGAAAGAAAAGGTGCCGCTGCAGGTGCTCTCCAGTTTTGAGGAGGCATTGGGCAGCGACCTTCCAGGAACATTAGTTGTAGATGAGGGTGATATTGTGGAACAGGAAGTTGTCAGCGGCGTGACGCATAGCCGCGATGAGGCAAAAGTAACTTTAAGAAGCCTGCCCGATGTGCCGGGCGTGGCGGCGCGGGTATTCGGCCCTCTGGCGGATGCGTCGATCAATGTGGATATGATCGTGCAGAACCTGTCGCCGGATAGTAAAAAGACCGATTTGACCTTTACCGTGCCGCGCGCGGATTTGCCCCGGACGCTGGAGGTCCTGAAGGCCATTAGCAAGGACTTGCCGGGGACGCAGATTGAATCAAGCGCTGATGTCGCCAAAATCTCGATCATCGGTATCGGCATGCGCAGCTACGTGGGTGTGGCACAAAAAATGTTCAAGACGCTCGCGGAGAAGGGTATCAACATTCAGGTTATCACGACATCGGAAATCAAGGTGAGCGTGCTGATCTCGGAGGAATATACCGAGCTCGCGGTACGTTCGCTGCATACGGCCTACGGACTTGATCATGAAAGCTAGAGGGACATGACAGCAGACCCGCACGGTAAATCTCTGAGGAGGCAGGCCGGGGCGCCGGAGTCTGCGGACCCCCGGCGTTTGATGAGCGGCCTGCGTGATATCATGCTCAGCACTGTGCCGGCAGGCCGCAAACTGGAAGAGATTGTCCGGCTGGTCGCCGGGGAGTTGCAGGCCGACGTCTGTTCGTGCTTTGTGCAGCGTGCCGGGGAGTTGCTGGAATTATTCGCCACCGTTGGCCTGGACGCTGGGCTGGTGCACAGGACCAGGGTACGGGTCGGTGATGGGCTGGTGGGAGATATTGCGGAGCACGCCATCCCACTGGCTTTGCCGGATGCCGCATCTCATCCGGCCTTCATTTCCTGCCCGGAGAGCGGTGGCTCGGCGTTTAAATCTTTTTGTGGCGTGCCGGTTCTGCACGGCGGCGTGGTGCGTGGCGTGCTGGTTGTTCAGCACCGTTTGCCAAAAAGTTATGACGTCGACGTGGTGGAGACGCTGCAGACTGTCGCCATGGTTCTGGCGGAGGTGATCACCTTCGGCGGGATCGTCACGATAGAAGAGGCGAGTGCAGGGCTGCCGTCGAGCGACAAGCCAACGGATATTGAAGGCATGAGCTTGGGGCGGGGACTGGCCATCGGTCATGCGGTGCTTTACGAGCCACGCTTGACCATGCTGAATATCGTGGCGGACGATCCCAAAGCGCAAAAACTGCGTCTGCGGCAGGCCGTTGCCGGCATGCAGGAAGCGATTAACCGCATGCTGCACAAGGATGTCACCCTGACCGGAACAGAGACGCGGGATATTCTGGAGGCCTACCAGATGTTCGCGCGTGACAAGGGATGGTTTGTGCGCATTGAGGCAGCGATTGACAAAGGCCTGAGCGCCGAGGCGGCCGTGCAGAGCGTGCTAAACGAAACCCGTGCCCGCATGGCCCAGATGAATGACGATTATATCCGCGAAAGGTTGCAGGATATTGAAGACCTGAGCAATCGCCTGCTCGGTCACTTGATGCGGCAGTCGCAGACGTCGTCACCGGAGATGTTGCCAGATGATATTATTCTGGTAGCGCGATCGATGGGACCTGCAGCCTTGCTGGATTATGATCGTCACCGCCTGAAGGGGGTCGTGCTTGAAAAGGGCAGCCAGGGGGTGATTTATCTGCGACCATCGCAATATGTTCTGGATCTTTACTCACGCAGCATGGAAGCGCGCGCCAGACGCACCAACATGTACCGGCGCTTGCAGCACCAGCCCTCCGTGACCAGGGACAACATCAAGATTTCAGTGCAGATCAATGCCGGGTTGCTTTCTGAAGTCAGCGCTGTGCAGAATATGAGTGTGGACGGTATCGGCCTGTTCAGGACCGAGCTTGCTTTCATGGGCTGGAAAAAATATCCGCCGGTAGTGACGCAGGCAGAGTTCTACGGCAAGATCATTGACCAGATGGAAGGTGAACCGGTCGTCTTCAGGACGCTGGACATTGGCGGCGACAAGCCGTTGCCCTATTTCAAGGCGCCGGAAGAGGATAATCCGGCCCTGGGCTGGCGTGCTGTGCGGATTGGCATTGACCGCCCTGCGGTACTGCGCACGCAGTTTCGTGCCTTTATTCGTGGTTCCAGAGGTCGCAACCTCAAGATCATGCTGCCGTTGGTCACGGAAGTGGCAGAACTGGACCGTGCCCGGCAATTGCTGGAAATGGAAAAAATTCGTGCGCGCCATAACAACATTCCGGTGCCGGAAAAAATCGAGCTGGGGGTTATGCTGGAGGTACCGGCCCTGTTGTGGCAGATGGACGCCCTGCTGTGGGGAGCTGATTTTATTTCGGTGGGCACCAATGACCTGATGCAGTACCTGTATGCCGCCGATCGCGGCAATAACGCCATCCGCAATCGTTATGACCAATTATCGCCTGCGATGCTGAGAGTTCTGAAAATGGTGGCAGATCAATGTAAAAGCGCCGGTGTCCCGGTCAGTATTTGCGGTGAAATGGCTGGGCAACCACTGGAAGCCATGGTTTTGATTGCTTTGGGGTATACTACGCTCTCGGTGTCGGCACAGTCGGTCGAGGCGATCAAAATGATGATACCTACTATTGATGCGGGACAGCTTCTGCCTTATCTTGAGCAGCTTATGCAGTCTCGTGAACACAGTCTGAGGGAGCAATTGCTGTCCTTCGCGCGCGATCATCACGTGCATTTGATGTAGAATATTGGGAGCGTTGGTGAAATAAAATGGCTGAAGGAAAAAAAGCAAAATCAACACCGGAGACTGCTCGCGCGAAAGATGATTCTGTGGGTGAAATGCTGCGGGTGGCGCGTGTGAGCAAGAACCTGGGGGTTGAAGAGGTGTCCGTTGCCCTGCGCATCCGTGCCTCGCAGTTGCGCGCCATTGAAGAGAATAATATTGATGCCTTGCCGGGCATGACTTACGCGATCGGCTTTGTGCGCAGCTATGCCAATTATGTGGGTCTTGACGGCATTGATGTTGTGCACAAATTCAGGGCAGAGCACGGCCATGCGCCGGCCCATACCAAACTGACGTTCCCGGAGCCGGAGGTGGAGAGCCGTATGCCCGACCCGCTGATGGTGGGGATAGGGGCGTTTCTGGCGATCGTGGCCTTGGTGCTGTGGACGGTTTACTCTAATGCGCACAATGGCTCCAGCAAGGTGGTCGAACAAATTCCGCCGACGCCAGAAGTAACTGCAGCACCTGAGATGATGTCAGCGCCGTCAGCTGTTGAATCCCTGCTCTCGCATCCCGGCACGCCAGCAGGGACGACCGTTCCTGGTATGGCTGCTCCTGCGGCTCCCGTTGCTGCAGGTACAACGCCGTCGCTTTCTACTGTTGCGGTTCCGGCAGCAATGGAGAAGGCGGCACCTGTGGCACCGGAGCAACCGGCTGCAGCTGTTCCACCAACTGCCGAAACACTGGCAAAGCCTTCCTCCGAAAAGTCGTCTGGCACGGTTGAAGCCGCCACGGAAGCGGCTGTCAGGGAAGAGTCTGCAGAAAAACCGGAGCCTGTCATCAATATCAAGCGAGGCAAAAGTCACATCATGCTGAAATCCAATCAGACCAGCTGGGTGCAGGTTAGTGATGCTCATGACAAGGTGATTTATAAAAAGGTGCTGAAGCCCGGCGAGCAGTATTATGTGCCAGACCAGCCTGGGTTATCATTGGTGACGGCGAATGCCGGCGGGTTGGATGTCTACGTCGATGGCCAGAAAGTGGCGCCGTTTGGCAAATTTGGTGAAATCGTACGGGGCATTGTGCTTGATCCGTCGGGCCTCAAGCGCAGAAGAATCAGGGTCAACGACTAACTATGTCTTACGCCCTTCGTCCCTATCGGCAAATTCAGCGGCGCAAGTCGCGGCAGATCATGGTGGGGTCTGTCCCCGTCGGCGGTGATGCGCCGATTACCGTTCAGTCCATGACCAATACGCTGACTTCCGATGTGGCGGCGACGGTCGGGCAAATTCTTGCTTTAGAGAAA
Organism: Pseudomonadota bacterium; assembly: GCA_016195185.1. Taxonomy (GTDB): domain Bacteria; phylum Pseudomonadota; class Alphaproteobacteria; order Micavibrionales; family UBA2020; genus PALSA-926. The sequence goes on from JACQAA010000015.1 coordinate 15,332, forward strand.
GCGGGCGCGGATATCGTGCGGGTTTCCTGTCCTGATGAGGACTCAACAAAAGCCTTGCGGCAGATTGTTGCCGAGGTCTCCGTGCCGATTGTGGCGGATATTCACTTCCACTATAAGCGTGCTATTGAATCAGCCGTTGCGGGTGCCGCTTGTTTGCGCATTAATCCTGGCAATATTGGTTCGGATGACCGTGTCCGTGAGGTGATCAGGGCGGCAAAAGATCATAATTGCTCCATTCGCATCGGCGTCAATGCGGGATCTTTGGAAAAGGATTTTCTTGAGCAGTATGGTGAGCCTTGCCCCGAAGCGATGGTGGCCTCTGCGCTGCGCCACATCAAAATTCTTGAAGAGCACGATTTTTTTAATTTCAAAATCAGTTGCAAGGCCTCCGATGTGTTCTTGGCCGTTGCTGCCTATCAGCAACTGGCGGAAGTGTGCGACTATCCGCTGCATATCGGC
>JACQAA010000130.1 GCA_016195185.1 Pseudomonadota bacterium
ACATTTTTTGCAGAAAGGAATGGGATTCCTCTATCTACATAGCTAGGTCTTGCTGCAACGCCACAAGTAATTAAATCACAAGCTTCATCAAGCTTTTTTTCTTTCCATCCCCCGCTTGGATTATCAAAAACGCTCTGCAAGTATGATTCAAAAAGCTCACAGGCGTTTTGCAGGTTCTTTTCGGCGTTTTCTTTTGCCGTGGCGATAGCAGAAAAAGCTTTATCCAGAACAGCAACAATGTGCTGTTGTTCGGGAATGGATTTTGGAATCGAAACAATTATATCGTGAACGTTGTTTCTATTCAGAGTAGGAACACCTGCTCCTCCGCTATATTTTGCAAGATCGAATTGTGTCAAAAGGTAATATATGAATCGAGGGTCATTCCCATGAAAGTCTTTAATATATAAGACGGTATTTAATGGCCAAAAATTGTCTTCAATGTAAAATACATTTCCGATGCTGCCACTTCTACCAGTCACCACGCCTGGAGCTTTTACTTTCCATTCATTGTGAGTATCGCTAATACCGCTTGAGCTTACTAATGGAAATCCCCCGTCCGTCCTAGAATGTTTTGGTAGATCAAAGCCCCTTTGCAGAGTACAAACATCACCTAAGGCTTTTTCTTCCCAACCCTTCTTCATACCAGTGCCCTGATTCCATTCAGGATTTCCGCACTCTGCTGATCCAGCAGAGAAATCTCATCCAGTATTTCTTCCGGCTCGCGTAGCGCGACTTCGTCTCTTTTGTTTGGGTTCTTTGCCGACAGGTCATAGGTGGATTTGTCCACATTGGCAACATTCACCGACCATGAATTTTCTGAATCCGCTTTCGTTTTCTGCAAGCGCACAAAATCAGCCAGATCGTTTTCATTCAGCGCATTGGTTTTACCAAGATTTCTGTCCAGATTGAGTTGATAAAACCAGACTTTTTTGGTTGCAGCACCTTTATCAAAAAACAGCACCACGGTTTTGACACCCGCACCCGTAAACGTCCCGCCCGGCAAATCCAGCACCGTATGCAGGTTGGCGCTTTCCAGCAGCAGCTTGCGCAGGCTCACAGAGGCATTGTCTGTATTGGAAAGAAAGGTGTTTTTAATCACCACCCCGCCCCGGCCACCAGCCTTGAGGATTTTGAGGAAATGCTGGAGGAATAAAAACGCCGTTTCCCCCGTCTTGATCGGGAAGTTTTGCTGCACCTCCGCCCGCTCCTTGCCGCCGAAGGGGGGATTGGCGAGGACGATGTTATAGCGGTCTTTTTCCTGAATATCTGCCAGATTCTCGGCCAGCGTATTGGTGTGCAGAATATTCGGCGCTTCAATGCCATGCAAAATCATATTCATGATGCCGATAATATAGGCCAGCCCCTTTTTTTCTTTGCCGTAGAATGTTTTCTTTTGCAGAGTTACCGCATCGGCTGTTGTCAGTTTCTTGCTGGCCTTCAGGTATTCAAAGGCTTCAACCAGAAATCCCGCTGATCCGACTGCACCATCATAAATCCTGTCGCCAATTTCAGGGGCGACGACCTTGACGATGGTTTTGATGAGCGGGCGCGGCGTGTAATATTCGCCGCCGTTTCTGCCCGCGTTGCCCATGTTCTTGATTTTGGCTTCGTACAGGTGCGACATTTCATGCTTTTCGGCATGGGAGCGGAAGCGCAGTTCATCAATCCGGTTGATGACTTCGCGCAAGTTATAGCCGCTCTGGATTCTGTTTTTCAGCTCACTGAATATCTCGCCGATTTTATATTCGATGGTGTCGGCACTGACGGCCTCGGTCTTGAATTTTTTCAGGTAGGGAAAGAGTTTCTGATCAACGAAGTCCTTCAGGTCATCCCCGGTCAGCGCCTTGTGATGGTCAATCTTGCCGTCTTTGCCTTTTGGCGCTGCCCAAGTCCCCCATTTATATTGTGGGCTGATAATGCCCGCGTAAGTCTTGCCCGCCAGCTCTGCCGCCGTTTTCTTGTCCTTCTCGAAATCATCCAGATATTTGAGAAACAGCACCCATGACGTTTGCTCCACATAATCCAGCTCACTGCCGCACCCGGCGTCTTTGTGGAGAATGTCGTCTATATTTTTAAACGTTTGCTCAAACAATCTCATGTCCTCCCTGCGGTCTGCTCAGAAGCAAAACGGCACCAGATTTCTCTGGTGCCTATTCCGCCGCCTCCCCGACGTAAGTCGAGAAAGCAGCATCATTGGTAACGGCCTGATGCTGGATTAGGCCGTACATGAGGGGCAATCACACCCCAGCCTGCCCCAAGAAGGGCATGCCAAAGTCCTTATAGCCTTTGGATGCATGAGTTTCAATAAAAGAAAGACGGATCAATGCGTTAAGGGATGCACAAGTCTGAATTGACGGCCTTTAAATTGGCGGCTGCATGTTAAGGATTCACACGGAGTCAAATTCTTGATAGAATCACTTATGAATGTCTTTTTTTATGGGTTTTCTATTTTTACAGAGTTTTAAGGGTTTTTTAACCATTAAAGGGTGGAATAGAAAGATGGGGGCTATTTACGGTAATGTTGCAAAGTTCTCTCAGAACCTGTACAAGACCTCTCGCGTTTGCGATGAGCTGCCCTGCAATTATTGCGGGGAAACAGTAGAAAAGAGTTAAAAATGACGGCTATGAAAACTTATAGCGCATCTGAAGTAGCAAAATACCTCCGGGCTCTTACAAATCCGGAGGATGGTGATCTTTTGTCAAATTTAAAACTTCAGAAGCTCTGCTACTATGCTCAAGGAATTGGGATAGCGACAAGAGGGGTGCCGTTATTTTCTGATGAAATAGAAGCATGGCAACATGGGCCTGTCGTCCCGTCAGTATATCAAGAATACAAGGAACACGGGGCAAATGATATTCCTCCGCCGGTGGGTCTAGACTCCAGCATCTTTACTAAAGCCGATATTAATTTAATGAATGATGTCTATGATGAATACGGCCAATTTTCTGCATGGAAGTTGCGTAATATGACCCATCAAGAACCGCCATGGGTTAATGCCTATAAAAATACACATTCTAAAATAATCACCCCTGAAGCGTTGGCAGAGCATTTTATTCCGGAAGTTAATGATTCTTATAGAGATGCTTATCGTGCCAAAATTCAAGAACAATAAGAGATCATCTTCCCCTTTCAAATCTGATCAGCGCAAAGACACCGGGGGGTCTACAGAGCATCAATGCCCCCATTTTTCCTTTGAACAAATGCAGAGAAATACAGGGTACAGCGTTGAATGTTGTCAAAAAGATGACAGAGCCGCTCTAGCAAGTAAACTTTATGAATTAAGCCAGATTACTTGGGCTACCATTCGTGGATCAGGCAGGCATGGGGTTGGATGCGAAAAAATAGAGAGACCGTCTATTAAAGCGCCGTTACCTCTTTCATTAACGGAAGATGTTTCTATTCTTGCACTGAGATTTAATGGTAAAGCCCCTATGCTAGGTTATCGCGAAGGCAGAATATTTCATGTCCTGCTGCTGGATTGGAATTTTAAAGCCTATTCCCACTGACAATATTTTAATTCAAATCTTCCACCCACTTCCGCTGTTCCCGCAAAGCGCTGGACAGTGCCTTCCAAGCCCGTGAGCGCATCCCGTGAGTCGTTGCGTTCTGGCTGGCCTTCGCCTTACCCTCAGTCGTCTTCGCCCCTGACGATGACTCCCACGGCTTCCACCGGCGAATCAGTTCCCGCTGCCGCTGCCGTTCCTCCGGTGTCCAGTGTCTCATGGTCATGGCTCCCGTCTGTTAAAAGTTCGATTGTCGTTTTTTGAGTTTCTGCCGGTGCTGATCCCTTGTCTGAGGGGGCGGCGTTGTTCACCTGAAGGTTGGTAGCGACATTCTGCTGCTGGATAATGGAGAATGAATTAGTTTTTTTCATGTAGGCGAGCGCTTCAAGAGTCGCGCAACACCGGCGCTGGACTTTCATGGCGGCCTCAAGGTGTTTAAAACTGACATCGCCGCCGTAAGCAGCCTTGCGTGCCAGCCGTGCCAGCTTATTCCACATAGCATCCAGCACCTTCGCCTGCCCGAGCAACATGGCCTCTGCATGGTCAAGGTTGTTTTCTTTCAGGGGCTTTACGAGGCTCCGCAGTTCATCGGCTAATGCAGAATAATCAACGCCCTCCCATAGTTCCTCGATATATTCATTCAATACAATACAGGACAGTGTTGTGGGTAGCAGAACATGCTTTGCAAAACCCTTCTTCTGTTTCTCAGAGGGGTCTTTCTTTTCCGGTTCTATGCTTACCGCAACAGCCTTATCGGATTTTTCGTTTTCTTCGGTCATATTGTTACATTCCTGTTTTAGTTAAGAAAATCACTGTTACATTGTCGGATGCATATAGAGCCATTTAGAGACTCTGGGAATCATTCTGTATATTTTGGCTACCCCAGCACCTGAAAAGAGCCGAACGAATCCGGTGAGTCCTCTGGACTCGTTTTTGGGGCATTCTGTGTAAGATAGTTTCCCGCCAGATTAAGAATGAGATTTCTTTCCGTTTCTCCCGGAGGGGACAACAGGACACCCTATAGGGGGGTGTCCCTGTCCGTCCCCCCTTGCGGCCTTTGTTATTTTTGTGTCCGTCCCTCACTTGTCCCCTTGTCCCGTTATCCAGACGTTATCCTTCCAAACCTTTATTTTACCTGCATCTTTCAGCTTTCGGATTGCACGCTGGATGGCTTTTTTCTGTGTGTCCCCCTTGTCCCCGTCTGCAATATCCGCCTCTTTTAGTGCCTCCCTAAAATATTTCAGTTTTGTCCCCCTGACTTCGGCCATTCCACTTTTCGGAATAATGCCAATACCTTCTTCTGCAATAAGATTACAGAGAATCTCGAAAGCATCCTTTGCCCGGCCTGTGAGCATGGATTTATTTTTTGCTGCCGGTTCATCTGTCTGGATCAGGACGCAGGACGTGACCGCGTCGCCATCGTCATCGGTGCTGAGGTGGATGATTTTAAGTTCCGAGCTGAATGTATCGTCTTTTTTTCCGTCGCGCTGCTTCTCAAATCCGGCGATAATAATTCCATCGTTGTCCGTGACTTTAATCATAGTGTCGATATTACCTAAAATACCTGAAAAGCCCCGATATTCGCCATTTTTGCCGGTATGATGAACAATCATGATATGAGCGCCGGTCTGCTGCTGGATAGTTTTACAGTTTTGAAGAACGGTGCCAGCCCCTTCTGAACTGTTTTCATTCCCGCCTGCCAATACCTGGCTCAGGGTGTCTATGACGACAAGCTCAATACCATCCAGAATTATTATTTCATTTATAATTTCTTCTGCATCTTCGGGATTACTGAAAAAATTGACACTTTTTGGTAAAAGATAAAAATTTGGTATCTCAGTGAGATTGTGATGCAAACAAAATGCTTGCAGGCGTTCAACGATGCCAAGACCGCCTTCTGCCGCGACATACAACACCTTGCCCTGCCGGGTCTTACGGCCACGCCATGACCATCCGAGGGCAATATGCAGTGCCATATCGAGTGCATTAAATGTTTTGCCGCAATTGGGATCGCCCACCATGACAGAAAGGCCGCGCCGGTCAATTACACCCTTGATTAAAGGTTCCCGCTTGGGAAGGTTCTGCAATTCCTGCCAGTTGTAAGGTTGCAGACGGCGGCGGCCTGATTTTGCATCCTGTTCATATTGCCCATTTCGTGAAAAATGCTCGCGGGTACCGTAGGCGTTAAGAAATTCCTCTGGATTATTCATTCTGCACCTTGCTGGCTATGTCATTCCAATCGGAGCCAGCCTTCAATGGCTTACGGATCGTCACTTCATTACCAGCGCCAGCCCACCGTGAGGCGCAGGCACGGGCGGCATTGAGTCCGGCGTTATCGTGATCGGCAAAAATGGTTAAAGCCTCAATCCCCGGCAGAACAGGGAAACCGGAAATCCCGCCTGCTGATAATGCCGACCAAACGGGCGCAAACCCAAAGCCAAGGATAGCCAGCCCGTTTTCAATGCCCTCGACTATACCAAGGCCGGTTGTAACGGCATCATCGGATGAAAGGCGCACCACCGCACCTGTGGCACGTCCCAGCATTGCTTTTTGAGGTTCACTATCTACTTTGCCGCTGCCATCATCCTTTAGATATATTCGATGAATACCGCATGGCTCATTCGTCACAGCGTCCGTCATCAAGGAAACCATAGCCGGGAGCCGTTCTTTCCCTCTAGGACAGACCGGATGAAACCTGACCGGCGCGTCTGGGATCAAGGAAAGATTACGATGCTTCAAATATATTTCGACAAGGCTTCCAGCAGCCGGAAGGCATTGCTGCCAAATATTCAGCGCATACTCTATTTTTTTCTGGCTATCATCGGTAGCAGCGGAGGGAGGCGGAGAATAATGATTCCGTTTTTCATACCCGTCAGCGATAAAACCCAGCGCCTTCAGATAATCCCGACAGGCTTTCCAGTCATCCCCGGCGAAGGAATGCACAATCAAACGACCGCCAGCCCCATCACGGACTTGCAGTCTTCTGTTATTTCCTGCGCGAGCGCCATTTCAAGCCTCTTGGCGGGAGGGGTTTTGGGCGTCAATCCAGCGAAATACAGCTTGTTCATCCAGCAGCACCTTCCGGCCAATGCGTCGGAGACATTGGGCGAATCCGTTCTTGTCAGCGTGAAAAATACTGTATCTCAGGCCGCCTTCGGGGAAGGCCGGGTGCTTTTGAGAGAATTGGCGGACAGTTAAAAGGCTGCGAGTTTCTTGGGTGTTTTGTTCGGTCATATCATGTCTCCAGTTTCAGCGTGTTGCGGCTTGATTGCCTGCTGTAACTAAAGCACATGACTAGGGTAGTGAAAATTATGTGGATTTTTTCTGCACTATGTAGATTTTTTCTGCATAGGCCATTTTAGAGGTCAGGATAAATTTCAACCCCCGTGATTAGGCTTGTTTTACTATCGTGCCACCAACCTAATGATTTATCTTGCCGCTCCTTCTCCCTCTCGTTTTCGGCAGCGGCAAGCAAAGATTCATATGCGGAGAGGGCTTTCTTGAATTTTAGCGTTGAGGGAAAAGGGTCAGTGGCACTTTGCGCGAATAAAAGAATTTCATCCCAGTAGTCCTTTATAAATTCTTCGCGTGTTCCTATGTGGCGGGACTTCTTGAATTCACTATAGTGCCCCTCCAGTGTTCTCCATGCATAACCCGCCCCTTTCCACTCATGTAAGGCCAGTTCTACGTGTCGCCGGGAGTCACAGTAAAACTCTAGTCCCGTAACAAAGCAGCCTGCTTTGAGTGCAGCTTCTTTTGTCCCAAGCTTAGGCTCCAAGTCTTTGTGCGCGAGAGCCACAATCCACGCAGTACAAAGATGCGCAGCGGTTTGTTTTAAAGTGGCACCGCCGTTCGTGTCAGAGTAAAAATCCGACATGTTCTCCCCAGAAAGTTTTCCACTGTCGTAATATTTGGTCATTTTATCAATTATCTCGGCATATCTTTTGTCGTCTTCCTCTCTCGTAATTTCATTATGAGGGTTTGTGCCACAATAAAAACAATTAATTAAAGAATACATACCATTTATGATTGACTCTGCGGGGTGGCCTCGCTTTTTGATATACTCCTCTGCCATATCGAAGAAATGCTCTATATCTTTCCTTGTTGTCATTTCCCAAAAATCCTTTCATTCATGCTGGCGACAACGCCATGCGTATGCGCTTCTGACAGGTGCGCGTAGCGTTTCACCATTGACAGTGTTTTATGCCCCAGCACCTCGGCAATCTCGGCAAGGCTTGCGCCGTTCATGGCGAGATAGGACGCGGCGGAGTGGCGGAGATCGTGGAAGCGGAAATCCTCAAGTTTGGCTTTTTCAACGGCCTTATCCCATGCGGCACGGATTTTATAGGGTTGCTTCGGGTTATGGGGGGAAGGGAATACCAGATCAGAGTCAATGCGCTGTACTTTCTTATGTGCTTTTATCAATTCCAGCGCATGACCCGCCAGAGGCAAAACCCTTCTTTCGCCGTTTTTGGTATCATGCAGGGTGATAGACTTGCGGTTAAGGTCTACGGCGCTCCAAGGCAGGCTCATAATTTCATTAAATCTTGCGCCGGTGCTGAGTGCCAGAATGACTATTGTATACAGGCAAGGGCATTTAGATTCTTGGCAGGCTTTTACAAGGCGCTTACGTTCATCATCGTCTAGAAAACGTATCCGGCCACGGGGTTCTTTCATTTTGGATACTTTGTTCAGAGGGTGATGTTCCAACCATTCCCATTCA
>JACQAA010000016.1 GCA_016195185.1 Pseudomonadota bacterium
GATGGTCTTTGCCATCGAAACTGGTTCCGGAGCGGGCGTATCCCAGATAGGTTTCAGGGGTTTGAATTGAATTGTCTATCGCCCCGGGCTTCACAGGGGTTTTGTCCTTCAGGCCCAGCAGAAAGCGAATATTGTTTTCCGTGACGTCATATTCTCCTTCGCCAAAATGCGTGTAGACCACCCGGCCTTCCCGGTCGATCAGGTAATGGGCGGGCCAATAGTTGTTGGAAAAATTAATCCAGGTCGAGAGAGAATTGTCCAGCGCAACCGGATAGTGAATGCCATGCGCTGCAATTGCTGCTGTTACATTTTCTGCTTTCTTTTCGAATTCGAATTCCGGTGAGTGCATGCCGACAATGACCAGACCCTTGTCGCGGTATTTTTTGTCCCATTCCGTGATATAAGGCAGTGTGCGGACGCAGTTGATGCAGGAATAAGTCCAGAAATCTACCAAGACAACCTTTCCTTTCAGGTCTGACATCTTTAATGGCGGCGAGTTCAGCCACGCGTCTATTCCGGAGAATTCCGGAGCGGGATAGGGCCGTTCCAATGCCTTTTCCAGTCGCCAGGCTTTTGTCGTCGGTACAGAGGTAGGTTTTTCCCATGTTAAAAGAGATTGGAGGTCAGCACCGGAAGCAATAAAAATCACGGCAGCGATCATGATTCCGCCAAACGCCTTGCGCACGGTCTCGGTATGCCGTGTCAGAAACCCCAGTTGACCGATAAGAGACCTTCCGATCAGGGCGACAGCTAACATCGGCAGTCCCGCTCCGATAGAAAAAGATAAAATGATCAGATAGCCGGCCAGATCTGTTTGCTGGCGAATGACCTGCACCAGTACCGCCGCCAGGATGGGGCCGGCGCAGGGTGTCCAGATCAGGCCAATCAGCGCGCCGATCAGAATGCCGCTGATTAACCCGTCTTCGCCGCTGGTGGTGACCCGATTGCCCAAGCGGGCCAGACCTTGTGTCCACAGGCTGAATTTTTCTGACAGGGTCGATGATAGCAACACCAGACCAAACAGAAAAAGCAGGAGCAGGGAAATATTCTTGAAAAGATCAACATCTACGCCAAGAGCCGTCACGATTTTGCGTGAAGCGAAAGCAAATAAGCTGAACGAACCAACAAAGCCAATAATGATGCCAAACGGCCGGCGCTTACCCCCATCCGCCGAGGCACATAAAACAAGAGGCAGTACGGGGAGAATGCATGGTGAAACGATAAGGGCAAGACCTTCGAGGAAGGCGAGGCCGGGCTCAACGATGTTTGTCATGGGAATTCCCCTGTTGGTGGCGTATGAGTCTGGCAATAAAGAAACCGTCGATGCCATTGAAGGCGGCCCAGTGCAACGGCAGGGAACGAATGTCACCGTGCCCGGTTATCATATCTGCAATTCCGCTGATTTCTGCGGGCATGACAGGGGAGCGCTGCACGGGCAGGTTTTGCGACAGAAGCCAGTCTATCTGCCCCTCTCCTTCAGCTTTTTGCAGTGAGCAGGTGCAGTAAATAAGAATACCGCCCGGCTTCAGCATTTTCACGGCGTTCACTAACAGGCGCCGCTGCAGCATCACCAGCTTTTCCTGATCGTTCAGGGTCTTCAGGTGGAGAATATCCGGCTGGTGACGAATGGTGCCGGTGGCAGTACAGGGTGCATCCAGCAACACGGCATCCACGGGCGCTTTAGGCAGCCATGCTGCGCCATCAGCCACCACCGTCTCGACCGCCAGATGCAAGCGGTCCATATTTTCTCTCAGGCGTTTAAGCCGCTCTGCAGACCGATCCACGGCAATAACATGGGCTCCTGCTGTTGCCAATTGGGCGGTTTTGCCCCCGGGGGCGGCGCAAAGATCAACGATAGTCTTGCCCTCGAGTATGCCGAACAGTTTGGCTGGCAAAGCCGCGGCCGCATTTTGAATCCACCACTGACCCTCCGCAAACCCCGGCATGTCGGGAATAAATCCGCCATTTGATTTTCGGAGCGATCCCGTGGGTAGCAAGGCGGCCCCGAGTCGTTCCGCCCATTGTTCTGCATGATCCTTGACGGTGATATCCAGCGGCGCTTCGGAGAAATGTGTCGCCGCCATTTGCAGGGCGGTCTCGATGCCGTAGTCCTGCATCCACTGCGTCCATAGCCATTCCGGCGTGTTGAACTTGCCGGCGTCGCGCTCCGTCATTGCCGGAAAGCCTTCACGAGTCAGGCGGCGCATGATGGCGTTGACGAGGGGTTTCTGATGCGTAATCCCTGTGGCCTCTGCCAATGCGACTGTCGTGTTGACAGCGGCGTGCGGTGCGGTTTTCAAGAAGACCAGCTGTGCGATACCGAGTCTAAAAATATTCACAAGGCTAGGGGGTTTCAGAGCAGAAAGGGGCTCGTGCAGAAAGTGTTGCAGCACGGCGTCCATTTGCCGCGCATGTCGTAACACGGTGGCAACCAGAAGGCGTACAAAAGCGCGGTCGCGCGGGCGTAGCGTTTCAAACGCATGCGAACCAGCCAGCGCCTCATCCAGATTCCGGCGGCGGAAAAAAATGTCATCCAGCAGCGTCAGGGCTACACGTCGGGCGGAAATGCCATCACCACTTTGTTCTCTTCTATCCGCGGCTTCAGGGAGGGGAGGCATTCGCTCACTTCTTTTTTTGTTTCGCCTTGATCGCGTCTTCCACGGCGCAGGAGTAGTAAATAATAGAGGAGTAGAGGTGATAGATAAATCGCGGATCAATTCCATAATTTTTAGCAAGTTTTACAGACTTTTCCCGCACCTCCATGACCCGCCCGTACATAAACGAGGGAAGATTATGCTCGGTCTTGATTTTTGCAACCTTCCTGACGATCGCGAAGCGCTGTCCCAGTAATTTCAGAATCCGGTTGTCCAGAGCGTCAATTTGCTTTCTGTAAGGTTTCAGAAGTCTGGCCGCGCGTTTTTGATTACTTTCTTGCATGTGTGATCTCTGTCAAATATGTTGAATGAGATTATTCTATAACAAATTGCGGCATAATTCATGCGTTTCCTGACGGTCATTGCTATTTTCTGTTGTCATTTGCTGTGGGCTGCCCCGGCGGCGCAGGCTGGCGGATTTAATGCGGAAACTTTTATACTCGATAACGGCTTGCAGGTCATTGTTATTCCCAACCATCGTGCGCCCGTTGTGACACACATGATCTGGTATAAATTCGGCGGCGGTGACGAAGTTCCGGGCAAGTCAGGAACGGCGCATTTTCTTGAGCATCTCATGTTCAAAGGCACGCCTAAGGTACCAGATGGACAGTTCTCGATCATCGTCAAAAAACTGGGTGGCAATGATAATGCCTTTACAACACATGATTATACGGCCTTCTACCAGAACGTTCCCCGTGACCATCTGGAACGGGTCATGGAGATGGAAGCGGATCGTATGAAAAACCTGACGTTACGGGATAGCGAAGTTATTCCTGAACGGCAGGTCATTATTGAAGAGCGCCGCCAGCGCATTGATAATCAGCCTCAGGCACGCTTTCAAGAGCAGATGATGAGCGCCTTGTTTGCCAATCACCCTTACGGCACGCCAGTCATTGGCTGGTTGAACGAGATGAAGGGGTTGACGCGCGAGGATGTGCTGGAAAGTTACCACAAATGGTACGCACCGAATAATGCGATTGTGGTTGTGTCGGGAGATATTACAGCCCACGAACTGCAGCCGCTGGCAAGAAAATACTACGGCGACATTAAGCCTTCCGTGCTGCCGGAACGCCGCCGGCCGCAGCCCGCGCCGATTGTGGCCCGGCATCGTCTGACCATGGAAGATCCGCGCATTGGTGTGGCGATGATTACCAAGTCCTACCGCGTGCCGCGTGGTCAGGACGCGCTGGAAATGCTCACCGAGATTTTAGGCGGATCGTCCACATCACGGCTTTATAATGATCTGGTCGTGAGGCAAAAACTGGCGATCTCCGCCGGTGCAGATTATGACCCCATTACTCTGAATGGCACCACTTTGACCCTGTATGCCAGCCCAACGCCCGGCACGTCCTTGTCGCATCTGGAGGCGGCCATGGACGCAGAAATGAGACAGCTCGTTGACAGGGGGATTCAAGCGGAAGAATTGAAGGCCGCTAAGAGCAAGAAAAAAGCCGGCCTCATCTATTATCTGGACAGCTTGCAGGGACCGGCGATCCTGTTCGGCCGCGTCGTTGCCAGCGGTTTTGATATGGACTATGTCGAGAACTGGGATAAACGCGTGGAAAAGCTGACAACCGATGACGTAAACAGGGCGGCACGCGCGTCTTTTGCTGATGATAATCTGCCTGTTGTCGGTATTCTGCTGCCGCAGGAAAGACCGCCGCTCGACAAGAGAGGGCAGCACAGATGATCCGACATATGGTTGTGGCGCTGGCTTTTGCCTTCCTTTTTTGCCCTCCGGCGCTGGCCGATTCGAGCAGAATATTGAATGTGCAGAAACTGACAACACCAAAGGGGATTGAGATATGGCTGGTGGCAGATAAGACCGTCCCGGTTATTTCTATGAGCTTCTCATTCGATGGCGGATTGGTATACGAACCTGAAGATCTGCCTGGCGTCGGGAGGCTCACCTCTCTTTTATTGGACGAGGGCGCCGACAAGATGACCAGTCAGGAGTTTCAGGCGCAGTTGAGCAATAATGCCATACAGATGAATTTTACCGCCGCACGCGATTCTTTTAACGGCCAACTGAAAACACTCAAATCGAATAAGGTGCTGGCTTTTGACTTATTGAGCCTTGCGCTCAACAAGCCGCGCTTTGATGGCGATGCCATTGAGAGGATGCGCAACGCCAACATTTCTCAGATTAAAGAGGATATGGAGGATCAAAGCTGGCTCGTCGCCCGTACCTATAACGGCATGGTCTTTGAGGGGAGCCATTATGCTATGCCGGGTCTTGGCACCCTTGCCGGTATGGCGCGGATAACTCGTAATGATTTGCTGAGCTTTGTCCATGCCCAGTTTGCACGGGATGTGCTCAAAGTCGCTATCGCCGGTGATATTACCCCGGATGAAGCGGTCAAAGCTGTAGACGCCGTGTTTGGTGTCCTGCCGGAGCATGCGGAGAAAAAAAATGGCCAAGAGGTCGTGCTGAAGTATCCAGGCAAGACCATCCTTCTGCCGCTGGACACCCCGCAAACTTACATGTCTGTCGGAGAGGCTGGCGTCAAGCGCAGTGATAAAGACTGGCATGCTGCCGTGATCGTGAACTATATTTTGGGCGGTGGCAGTTTTGATTCACGCCTGATGAAAGAAATCAGGGAAAAGCGCGGCCTGACTTACGGCGTCTTCACCAGCCTGGCCAGCATGAAATATGCGGCGCTATTGCAGGCCAATTTATCCGGCAGCAATGAGAAGGTGGAAGAAGCCTTGAAGCTGTTGAAGCAGGAATGGGCAAAAATGGCCAAGAACGGACCTACCGATCAGGAGGTGCAGGATGCCAAATCTTATTTGACGGGATCTTTATTATTGGAGTTGACGTCAACGGATGATATTTCCAGCACGCTCAACAGCTTGCAAAGAGATGGGCTGGATTTTGATTATATCAACCAGCGTAATGCCACAATCAATGCTGTGACGACAGCGGACGTAAGACGCGTGTCGGAGCGTCTGCTGAAACCAGAAAACCTGACGACAGCGCTGGTTGGTCACCCGACAAACATTACTGCAGATATGATGCTAGATCATCCTGTCGGCATGACGATGCCGCAGCAAAAGCAATGAGTGGTTTGACCGCAGCAAAAGAATGGCAGGCCCTATCTGCTCATTATCAGCAGATGCGCCCCACTTCTATCGCACAGCTATTTCATGATGATCCGGCACGTTTTGAAAAATTTTCCCTGCGGCTGGACGGGTTTTGTCTGGACTATTCAAAGAATCTGCTGACTGGTGAAACGGTGGGGTTATTATTGGAGCTGGCGCGCAGTCGCGGCCTGGAACGCCTGCGTGACGAGATGTTCTCTGGTGCCCTTGTCAACAGCACAGAAAAACGCCCCGCCTTGCATACGGCCCTGCGCCAGAAAAATCCCCCGCCTGAAGTACAAAAAACTCTCTCTGACATGCGGGTGTTCTCGGATGCTATTCGCTCAGGGGAGTGGCGAGGGTGTGGTGGTAAGAAAATCACTGATATCGTTAATATCGGCATCGGCGGCTCTAGTCTGGGGCCGCAGCTGGTGACAGAAGCGCTGACGGCTTTTCATTTGCCCCATCTGCGGGCCCATTTTGTCTCTAATGTGGAGGCTTCTGACCTCGGCAATACGCTTAAAACTCTTTCTCCGGAGACGACTGTTGTTATTGTTGTTTCCAAGACTTTTACCACCGCCGAGACCCTGCAGAATGCTGAACAGGCGCGGGCGTGGTTTTTGGAGCGGGCCGCACGCAGCGACCTTGATAAGCATTTTGTTGCGATCTCCGGCAACGTAGATGCCGCACGATCATTCGGTATTGCCGCCAACAATGTGTTTCCGATGTGGGACTGGGTAGGGGGGCGCTACAGCGTTTGGTCGGCCGTTGGGTTGACCGTTATGCTGATGGCGGGCGCTGAAGGATTTAGACAATTTCTGTCTGGTGCCGCTGCCATGGATGATCATTTTAGGTCGGCGCCGCTGGAAAGAAATATGCCGGTTCTGATGGGGCTTATTGGTCTCTGGTACCGTAATTTTTGCGATATGCCGGCACTGGCCTGCATTCCTTATCATGTCGGGCTCCGGTGCTTGCCTGCCTGGCTGCAGCAGCTATAGTTTTTTTCAATGGCTGCATCAAAGTCCAGAGCCGGTGCCGACAGATCTCATCGCTGTGGTTAAACCTGTTTGCGGCACCCGGAAACAACACCTGATGCTGCTCTCTAATGTTCTGGCTCAGAGCGAGGCCTTGATGATGGGCCAGAAAAACCCTTCCGAGCCGCATCGAAACTTTACCGGCAATCGCCCTACCAACGTCGTTTTGTTGGACGAACTGACTCCCTATCACCTTGGCTTGCTACTGGCGCTTTATGAGCATAAGATTTTCGTGCAGGGTGCGCTGTGGAATATCAATAGCTTTGATCAATGGGGGGTTGAACTGGGCAAGGTAATGGCGAAAAGGATACAAAGCGAGCTGGAAAACAAGCGGATGGGCGCGCATGATAGCTCTACGACGTGGTTGATGAAGCACGTTCTTGCTATTCTGGATCGTGACGTTTCATAGTGTTTTCCCGTTCTTCCAGGCCTCATAACCCCCCTTTAGACTGGAAATATTCTGATACCCCGCGCTTAACAGGATTTCGACCGCTGTCCGGCTGCGTTGTCCACACTGACAATAAATAACGCAACGCCGGCCGTCTGTGGCCGGCATGAAAGTATTAACGTTTTTCTGCAGAACGGAGAGGGGCAGATGCTGCGCTCCATTAATGTGGCCGGCTTCCCATTCATGCAGTTCACGTACATCAATAAGATGTACTCCGGCTATTTCGCGGTAATCTGCCTCTTCCGCCAGAGCGGCATAGCAGGTTGGAGACGCGTTTTGTAAGATGATTTCCGATGGGGGGTGAGAGCAAACTGAACAGTTTCCTCGTTTCGGAATAGATACCATCCCGGTTTCCATGCTGTGCGCATTTAGCATCCAGAGCCGGCCGATTAACGGATGAAGAGCGGGATCATTTATTGCCAGTTTTATGACTTCCATCGCCTGAACCGCGCCAATGATCCCCGGCAGGGCGCCGACAACGCCCGTGGCCGCGCAACTCAGGACGGTTCCCGGTGGTGGGGGCTCCGGATAGAGGCAACGATAACAAGGGCCGCGCACCGCATCAAAGACGGAAGCCTGCCCCTCAAATCCTTGTATGGCGCCGTACACGACAGTTTTTCCGGTTTTGACAGCTGCATCGTTGATCAGAAATTTTGTGGAAAAATTATCTGTACCATCAACAATGATGTCGTAAGCGGAAAATAATCCCAATACGTTTTGATCGTCCAGTTTTTCGGTATAGGCTGTCACGGTAATGTCCGGGTTTAACTGCACAAGGCGCTCCCGGGCCACGGTCGCCTTGAGCCGTCCAAGATCATCGGTTTTATACAGGATCTGCCGATGCAGGTTGGAAACATCGACGATGTCATGGTCAATGATACCGATGGTGCCGATCCCGGCGCCTGCCAGGTATTGCAATGCCGGACAACCGAGACCACCGGCGCCGACGACAAGAACCCGGGTGGCAGACAATCTTTCCTGACCGGAGGCACCAATCTCGGGAAGAATAACTTGCTTACTGTAGCGGTCTTTTTGATTCATCAGGCTGCCCTTTAGTGGGCATCCGCCCAGTTATCGCCCCAGCCAGCCTCGACATGGAGGGGAACACCGATTCCCTGTCCTGCCGATTCCATGATTTTTTTAACCAATATCTCTGTGGTATCTTTTTCTTTCAGGGGCACTTCAAATAGCAGTTCGTCATGCACCTGCAGCAACATGCGTGCACCAAGCTTTGCTTCGGCAAGCGCTGGCTTCATGGCGATCATGGCACGCTTCATAATATCTGCGGCCGTGCCCTGCAGGGGTGCGTTGATCGCCTGACGCTCAGCGAAGTTGCGGATGCCGGCGTTCTTGTCGTTGATGCCGCGCACAAAACATTTACGGCCATAGAAAGTTTTAACATAGCCGTGTTTGCGGGCGTATTCCTTCGCATCATCCATAAATTTTTTCAGCTCAGGAATGCGGGCAAAGTACTTTTTGATGTATTCTGCCGCCGCCGCCTGCGGAATCCCCAGCTGTTTGGCGAGGCCGAATCCGCTGATGCCATAGATAATGCCGAAGTTAATCGCCTTGGCCTGGCGGCGGATGTCGGGCGTCATCTGATCGAGGGGCACGCCGAAAACCTGACTTGCTGTTGCTGCATGAATATCGACCCCATCATGGAAGGCCTGCTTGAGTGCCTTGATATCGCCTAATTCGGCAGCAATGCGTAATTCGACCTGAGAATAATCGACGGACAACAAAGTGTAACCTTTTTCGGGCACGAAAGCCGCGCGGATTTTCTTACCGTTCTCCGACTTGATCGGGATGTTCTGCAGATTGGGGTCGGAAGATGATAAACGTCCCGTATTGGTGCCTGCCATGAAGAAAGACGTGTGGAGGCGTCCGGTTTTCGGATTGATCGCTTCCGGCAAAGCGTCGGCATAGGTGTTCTTCAGCTTGGACAGCTCGCGCCAGTCAAGAATTTTATCAACGATCGTATGTCCCTGTTCGGATAGTTCTTCCAGCACATCAACGCTGGTGGACCAGGCGCCAGTCTTGGTTTTTTTACCGCCGGACAGACCCATCTCGCCGAACAGAACGTCGCCCAGCTGTTTGGGGGAGCCAACGTTGAAGCCGTGGCCAGCAAGATCATAAATTTCTGTTTCGAGCGTGGCTATGTTTTTAGCGAATTCGCCGCTAAGTCCTTTCAGGACCTTGACATCTATTTTGATGCCGGTTGTTTCTATCTCGGCAATAACGGGGGCCAGAGGGCGTTCCAGCGTTTCATAGACGGTGGCCATGTGCTCTTGCGCGAGCCGGGGCTTGAAGAGCTTGTGCAGGCGGAGGGTAATATCGGCATCTTCCGCTGCATATTGTAAGGCTTTGTCGAGGGGCACCAGGTCAAAGGTCACCTGTGACTTGCCGCTGCCAGTCACATCTTCATATTTGATGGTGTCGTGATTCAGGAAGATCTGTGCCAGCTCATCCATTCCGTTGCCATGCGAGGTGCCGTCCAGCGTGTAAGACAGCAGCATTGTGTCATCAATCGGCGAGATATGAATGCCGTAGGGAGAAAAAAGCTGCATGTCATACTTGATGTTGTGCCCCACTTTAAGTATCGAGGGGTCTTCCAGCATCGGCTTAAGGAGGCGCAGTGCCTTTTCAAGGGGAATTTGCTTGAGTTCCGCCGCCGGCACCTTCTCTTTCATCGAGAAGTCAAAGCTTTCGCTGTACCCTTCAGGGTTACGGTGCTGGAGCGGTATGTAGCAGCCATTCCCCTCCGCTGTTGACATGGAAATGCCAACCAGTTTCGCTTTCGCCGGGGTGAGGGAGGTGGTCTCTGTATCAGCTGAGACGATTCCGGCGGCAGTGGCTGCGGTGATCCAGCGTTGCAAAGATTTTTCGTCTTGAATCAATTCATAGCCAGGCACCGGCGCTGCCTTTGCCGTAGTGATATGTGATGTGGCCGGTTTTTCATGCCCTGGGCCAAACTGTTTTTCCATGCGCGCCAGCACGCTTTTGAACCCCTGCTCGGTCAAAAACCGGAATAGTTTTTCCGTATCTGGTTGTTTGATCTTCAGGTCGTTAATCCCAATGGGAACTTTGACGTGGTCATCCAGCAAAACCAGTTTTTTGGAGATGCGCGCCAGTTCAGCGTTCTCGGTCAAGGCTTCCCGGCGCTTCTGTTGTTTGATTTCTGACGCCCGCTTCAGCAGGGTTTCGAGATCCCCGTACTCATTGATAAGTTGTGCCGCGGTTTTAACACCGATGCCCGGCACGCCCGGGATATTGTCGGAGCTATCACCGGCCAGCGCCTGCACGTCAGTCACTTTGTCTGGCGTGACGCCGAATTTTTCCATCACTTCGTCCGGGCCGATATCCTTGTACTTCATCGGGTCAATCATGCGCACGCCGGGGCATATCAGCTGCATCAGGTCCTTGTCCGAGGAAACGATGGCGACGGGGATGCCTTTGGCGTGCGCCAATTTCGCGTAAGTGGCGATCAGGTCATCCGCTTCATACCCCTCCATCTCGATGGATGGGATGGAGAACGCTTCTGTCGCCGCGCGGATCAGTGGAAATTGCGGGATCAGCTCGGGCGGCGTTTCGGTGCGGTTGGCTTTGTATTCAGGGTAGATGTCATTGCGAAAGTTCTTGCGCTTGGCATCAAAAATCACGGCGATGTTCGGTACATGCATGTCGGTAACGAACTTGACCAGCATGTTGGTAAAGCCGAGGACGGCATTAACCGGAGTTCCGTCGGCACGTGTCAGTGGCGGCAGTGCGTGAAAGGCGCGGAAGATAAATCCTGAGCCGTCAATCAGAAACAATTCGTTTTTACGGTCATTGTCATCCACGGGCGCCGCTCGTTTCAATGCGTGGGTGCTGATCACAAGGTTATTTCTTGGTTTTCTTGTCTTTTTTCTTGGTGGCATTGACGAGTGTGTTAATGGCGTCAACATGGGCCTTGGACGCTTTGCCGGGTTTGGAAACACCGCGCGGCGCGGCTTCGCCGAACGCACCCGTGTCTCCGCGCCCGCCGCGCAGGCTTTCCAGCAGGGCACCCCCAAACTCGCCAGTTTCCTGATCCTTCAGGTTAATCTTTTTGGAGGCTGCCGCCTTTTCGGGTTGCGTTGCATGAGTAATAGCATGTGCAATAATACCGTTGATATGAGGCGCCACCAAACCCAGCAGAAGCGTATTGTCTTTTTCGATCCAGGAGAACAGCAGGCGTTGTGCTTTCAGATGGTTGTCATCGGATTTTTCCAGGGCATCTTTCACCCGTGACATGGCATATTCGCGACTCATGAAAACCTCCTTGCGTGAATGTAGCCTAGGATGACATAGCCGGTGTTTTTCTGCAAATTCTTTAGAAAAGCCCTGCCAATTCCTGTAAAACCCGGTGTACACCGCGCAGGCGCTGGGACAGGTCCTCCCAGGCCTTTATGAATACAAGTTTTTGGTCTTCAGGGCGGAGTTTGACGGTGCCAGGTTGCCGGGCTATATATTGCATCAATTTGGCAATATCGATTTTAGTAGAGGGGTGGAAGGATAGCACAGCGCCCTTCGGTCCGGCATCAATCCTGGCGACCCCCGCCTTGCGACAGAATTGTTTAATCTCGACAAGCTTCAGCAGGTTCTGAACGTCATCCGGCAGGGTGCCAAAGCGGTCGATCAGTTCAGCTGCAAAACTCTCAATCTCTTCTTTATCCACAAGTTCGGCAATGCGGCGATAGATAGACAGGCGCAGGTTGAGGTCGGGAATATAAGTGTCAGGGATCAGCACAGGCATGCCGAGGTTGATATGTGGCGACCAGTGTTCGGTGATTTGCGCTAGCTTACCGCCTACGCGGGCAGCGGCAACCGCCTCCTCGAGCATCTGCTGATACAACTCGACACCAATTTCGCGGATATGGCCGGATTGCTCCTCGCCGAGCAGGTTGCCGGCGCCACGGATGTCAAGGTCATGGCTTGCCAACTGGAATCCGGCGCCGAGCGTGTCCAGTTGTTCGATGGCATGAAGGCGCTGCGAATATCAAGGCCGGATTCGACGATGTTGGTCGAGAGCAGTACATCAAAGGCACCCTCGTAAAACGCCGACATTTTATCTTCGATCTCGTCGGCGCCCATCTGCCCATGTGCGGCGACAATTTTCAGTTCCGGCACCAGCTGGCGCAGCCCATCTTCCAGCTCTTTCATATCTGAGATACGCGGGCAGACATAGAACGATTGCCCGCCGCGGTAGTGCTCCCGCATCAGAGCATCGCGGATCACGACCGGATCGTAGGGCAGCACGAAAGTTTTGACGGCGAGACGGTCGATCGGCGCTGTTGTGATCAAACTCATCTCGCGCACGCCGGTAAGTGCCATCTGCAGTGTGCGTGGAATAGGGGTGGCGGTGAGGGTGAGCACGTGTACATCATCCTTGATTTGCTTGAGGCGTTCTTTCTGTTTGACGCCAAATTTCTGTTCTTCATCCACAATCAGGAGGGCCAGATTGCTAAAATGAATTTTCTCACTCAGCAGTGCATGGGTGCCAATGATGATATCAAGGCTTCCCCCTTCTAAATCGGCACGGTTTTGGTCAGCCTCTTTTGCCGAGACAAATCGCGAAAGTAGGCCAATTTTGACCGGAAAGCCGTGAAAGCGCCGGCTGAAAGTCTGGTGGTGCTGCCGTGCCAGCAAGGTTGTCGGTGCGATCAGCGCCACCTGATACCCCGTGAGCGCAGCACAGGCAGCCGCTCGCAGGGCGACCTCAGTTTTGCCAAACCCAACGTCACCGCAGATAAGTCTATCCATGGCCTGATCTTTATCCAGATCTTCCAGTACGTCTGCGATAGCCTTTTGTTGGTCTTCTGTTTCAGGATAGGGGAAGCTGGAGCAGAACTTTTCGTAGGTAACTTCTGGCAGATGAATGGGATCGGTATGGCGTAAAATGCGCGCGGCAGCAATTTTTAAAAGATCATTGGCCAGGGCCAGCAAGTCGCGCTTGACCTGTGCCTTGCGGGCTTGCCAGGCCGCTCCGCCCAGTCTATCCAGCACCGCTCCCCCCTCCGCCGAGCCATAACGCGAAAGGATGTCAAGGTTTTCAACCGGAATAAACAGCTTGTCCCCGCCGGCATAGAGGAGTTTTAAGCAGTCGTGCGGTACATTATCGACAATAATGGTTTCCAGCTTGTCGAACTGTCCGACGCCGTGGTCTTCATGCACCACAAAATCGCCCTCACGCAGTTGGCTGATTTCAAACAGGAAGGCGTCGCTTTTCTTCTTCTTTTTGCTGGTGCGCGAGAGGCGGTCACCGAGCATGTCCTGTTCGGTCAGCACGGCGAAATCTTTTGTTTCGAAGCCGCGCTCAAGGCCCAGGACGGCAATATCAACCTTGTGTAACCCCTGTTCTGCCAGCAGATGTTGCAGCCGGTCGCGCGCCCCGGCACTGTAGACAGCGAGCAGCACCTGTTTCCCTGACTTAACCAGGACCTCAATGTGGGTGTGAATAGCGGCGTAAAGGTCGACACCCGGTTGAGCGCGGACATCGCTGAAGTCTCGCCCCCTTCTTCCGCCGCCATCTCTCTGACCGGGAGGCGGAGAGAAGGGGGAGAGGTCAATGACCGTATAGGTGCCGAGTTTCTTCGACCACTCGGCCTGCGGCAGGTAGAGCTGCTCGACGGGAACGGGACGATATTGGGCAGGTTTATTTTTTTGTTCTGTGCCCAGCATACTCATGCGTGCCTGATAGAGATCAATGATCTGCTGCATCCGCATGTCACGGGACTGCTCGGCTTGGTGATCCAGCGTGATAACAGCTTGTGGCACGTAGTCGAATAACGTCTCGAGCTGGTCGTAATAGAGAGGCAACCAATGCTCCATGCCGGCATATTTTCGGCCCTCGCTGATGGATTCGTAAAGCGCATCCTCCTTATGCACCGTACCGAACATCTCGCGGTATTTGCTGCGGAAGCTTTCTATCGCTTCGGGTGTAAGCAAGGCCTCGGATACAGGATAAAGTATCAGTTCCTGTTTATCCTCGAGTGTTCTTTGGCTAAGCGCATCGAAAGAACGGATATTCTCGATATGATCACCAAAACAATCGACCCGCAGCGGGTCGGCGGCACCCGCAGGGAAGATATCAATCAGGCCGCCGCGCAGGGCATACTCTCCCGCTTCACGTACGGTCTCAGTACGGTGATAGCCCTTGGCGAGCAGAAACTGGTGCAATTTTGGTATCTCCAGCGTATCGCCGACCTTAATGCCGAAGGCAGAGTTTTTGAGCAATGTGCGCCCCGGTACACGTTGGATTATTGCCGAGGTAGTCGTGAGCACCACAAGGGGCTTGCTGTCTTGCCGGTGCGACAGGCATGACAGTGTTTTCAATCGTTCGCCCACTACTTCGGAGGTTGGGGAGATTCGGTCATAGGGCAGGCAGTCCCAGGCGGGAAAGCGCAGCACCGCCACATCAGGTGCAAAAAAACGCAGGGTTTCGTAGATTTGTTCAAATCGTAGGTCATCCGAGGAGATATGGATGACGGGAAAGGCGGATTCTTTTGCCAGCCGCCCCAGAAAGACAGAATCGTACCCCTCCGGTATGCCAAAAAGGGTATACCGTTCCGCTGGCGGTTGTACAGTTGCGGGGCTTGTTTTCGACATTTGCCCTCTTTACTATGGGGCAAATCTGTAGCATTAGAAGTTATAAAATGCTACCTTTTTGTGGTTTTAACAGAAGAGACGATATGGCGACGAAGGTGCACAAGAAAGATATCCCTGAAGACCGGCGCGTGCAGCAAATGCGCACATTTGTTGACCGGACTGCCTGGGCAGGGTCTCCGTTGATCCCCCTCTGTATTGATACGTCGGTGCGGCGTTTTTATCGTGTGGCGAAGGGGAAGAATACGGCTGTGCTGATGGATGCGCGCCCGCCACTGGAAGACACCACCATTTTCGAAACGATGCAGAAGAAATTGTCCACCATCGGATTGTCAGTGCCGGAGTTGTACGTGTGTGATCACGAGCATGGTCTTGTCCTCATGGAAGATTTTGGCGATGAGCGCTACTATGAGTTGGTCAGCGAAAAAAGGGGGGATGTGAAGCAGCTGTACACGTTGGCGGTTGACGCCCTCGTCCATAAATATTTTGCGGACCCTGCTGTCGCGCTGGAGCAGTCTGTTGCCTATTCGGATGAATACTGGCTTTTCCGTGTCGAGCAGTTTTTGTTGCATTACATGCCGCATGCGCTGGGGCGTACCGCCACGATCGGTGAGCGCGAGGATTTTCTGGGATTGTTCCGGGAAGCAATCAACGCCACGCATAAATTCAATCCTGTCCTGCTGCATGGCGACTATGGCGCGCAGAATCTTTATTACTTGCCTGACCGGCCGGGGATCAAGGCGTTGGGCATGATTGATTTTCAGGATCTCACCGATGCGCGCGGGAACATGATGGGTTCTCCCGCTTTTGATCTCGTCTTTTTGCTGCAGGATGTGCGGGTGGATCTGCCGGCGACGCTGGAAGCTGCCATGCGCCAGCGGTTTATCGAGAAGACAGGCATTAAAGAGGTGTCTGATTTTGAGGGGGTTTATGCCACTATCGGCACGGCGCAAGCGACAAAATGCCTGGGATTGTTTGCCCGGTTCGGGTATGGAAACAAGCGCACGGAATACCTGAAGTTCATCCCCTATTGCTGGCGTAACCTGGAGCGTAATTTGTCACATCCCGACCTGAAGGGTATCCGTGACTGGTTTACCAAAAATAAAATTGACATTCAAAAGGGCCTGTCATGAGTAAAGATTTTATTGCCAAACGTCTTGACAAGATCAAACCCTCTGCCACCCTGGCTTTGGCGGCCAAGGCACAGGAGTTGAAAGCGCAAGGCAAGGATGTCATTGGGCTCGCCGTGGGTGAGCCCGATTTTGATACGCCGGATTTTATCAAGAACGGCGCCAAGGCGGCCATGGACAAGGGGCAGACCAAGTACACGCCGGTGACGGGGACCATTGAATTGCGCAAATCTATCTGCGAGAAATTCAATCGCGAAAATAACCTGAAATATACGCCAGAGCAGGTCATAGTCGGCACTGGCGGCAAGCAGGTTCTTTATAACGCCTTTATGGCGACGCTCAACCCGGGCGATGAGGTAATCATTTCCGCCCCCTACTGGCTGTCGTATCCCGAGATGGTGTTGCTGGCGGAAGGAACGCCGGTAGTTGTCGAAACCAAGCCCGAGCAGGGCTTCAAGCTCACGCCCGCGGCTCTGGAAAAAGCCGTCACGCCCCAGACCAAATGGGTCATCATCAATTCGCCCAGCAACCCGACGGGTGCCGCCTATACCCGCGGCGAACTAAAAGCTTTGGGTGAAGTACTTAAAAAACATCCACATGTACACATCTTGACTGACGACATATATGAGCAGTTGATTTACGATCAGTTCAAATTCTCGACCATCGCCGAGGTGGTGCCGGAGCTATATGACCGCACTCTGACGGTCAATGGTGTGTCTAAAGCTTACGCAATGACGGGCTGGCGGATTGGCTATGCCGGGGGTCCAGCCGAGCTTATCAAGGCGATGAGTACAGTGCAAAGTCAGAGTACTTCCAATCCGAGCTCGATCAGTCAGGCGGCGGCGGTAGCAGCGCTGAATGGAGATCAGAATTTTTTGAATGAATGGCGCAAGACTTTTCAGGAGCGTCGGGATTTGGTCGTATCCCGGTTGAATCAGACCGAGGGTCTTCACTGCAATGTGCCGGAGGGAGCGTTCTATTTATTTGTTTCCTGCGAAGGGATGATTGGCAAGAAAACGCCCGACAGCAAGATGATCGCGAACGATACGGATTTTGCCAACTACTTGCTTGAGAAACACGGAGTTGTGGTTGTGCCGGGTGTGGAATTTGGTATGTCGCCCTATTTCCGTGTATCCTACGCGCTGTCCAAAGAAACTCTCGCCAAAGCTTGCGAACGCATCCAGACGGCTTGTCAGGAACTCGCCTCCGGCAATCAGCCTCAACTGAAGGTGAATGGCGTCAAGCCGCGCTAAGGCCAATTTTTATGGCCCGCCCTGTTTAGACGGTTTTGCATCGGCGGTGGCTTTGGTCCTGAGCAGAGCCTCGTAGGCCCTATAGTTCAGCAGCACCGGCAATCCGTACAGATTGCTCATGTTGGGCGCTACAGAGATGTTATCAACCCCGATATCGTATAGAGATAATGCTGTGTCAGGATCGGCGGCCTGGGCGCCGCAAACGTCGATCTTGAGGTGGGGGTTGGCGGCGCGGCCCTCAGCGACCACGGTCTTCATCAAGTCAAAAACTTGCGGCGCTATCTTTTGGAATGGATCATAGCCGTTCTTGGCGGTGAAACGGGCATGGGCTTTCAAGTCACTGCGCGGAAGGTCCAAAACTTGCTGGGTCAGGTCGTTGGTGCCAAAGCTGATAAAGTCGCAGTGCCGGGCGATCTGGCCGATATTGTTGCAGGCCTCAATTGTTTCAGCCATAATCCCGAAACTATATTCGCTGGGTTGTATGCCCTGTTTACACGCTTCTTCATCGATCATGTGTTTGATGTCCAGTACCTCTTTTTCTGTCCGGATGGCTGGCATCATGATTTCAAGAAGGGTGCCGCTCGAGACATTCTCCCGCCTCAGAGCCAAAAAAATGGTTTCAATTTGTTTCTGATAAAGACGGGGCCAGGCAGCTAGCGCCTCGCCGCCATGAATATCAAGTTTGTTATGAAGGGTCAGGAATTGTTTTTGTTCTTCCTTGTTGAGGATTTCCTGATGAGTGAAATCAAACAACCGGATTTTGACAGGCTGTGCGTCATGCAGCTTGCGGATAATATCGCCGTAATTGTACACCGCATCATCAAAAAGATCCCTATACGCACGGTCATCCGGGTCTCCGTGCAGAAGGATTTTTTTCAGCGCTGTTATTTGTGCTTGATCAATGGCTACCATCTGTTCCGTGCGGACGAGCCCGATTCCCTCAATGCTATCCAGTATATCAGCGTCTGCTGAGTCGATATTTGCCTTGACACCGTGTGCTGCTCGCCCCTGTTCAGCGAAGTAATGCGCAAAGCAGGCGTTGATTTTCTTCAGATTCCGGATGTCAATTTTCAATTTGGCGTCATTCCGAATACTGGTAACACTCGCGGGTTTCATGTGTAAAGAGTCTGGCGGGTTCAGAGCGAGGCTGTCGCCGGCAAGAGCGGCCAGTACCTCTTGTCCCCTTTTTACCATTTGCCCTGCAATTTCTATCGTATCGCCGTCAAAATAGGGGGGAAGATTTGGCTTGGCTTCTTCGTTGAAATCGCGGGTCAGGCTGGGCTTGCCCGGCGGCATCAGGCCAAACAGGCCAGACACCATATGCGTTTCGCACAAGAGCTTGAGGTGTGAGGCCATATAAGGGGAAGTCACCACAAGCCCGCCTAACTTGCCATTTGCCAGCAGTGGCACCACCGCGGGGTCGTAGCCCCGCATCATCAGGATGGGTTTTTCTCCTGAGGGGCTATAAAAATTTTCCACCTCTTCTCGGGAAAAGACCGCCGGACCCTTTATCGGGAATCCGGCGCAGCCATAAAACCGTGCCTCCGGCTGGAGATCATCGATTGTATTCTCTTGGGCATAAAAACCGCTTCTGAGGGCCCTGGCCAGGCCCAGAGAATAATTGCGCATATATCCCACTGTTTGTGCATCCGTCAATTTTCCCTGTTGCCAGGCATCCAGGACGCGGTCATGGGTGATATTATTCATCTTCTTGATTGGCAGGGCGTAATCCTTTTCGTCATGATCCAACGGCAGACGCGTTCCCAGCCGGCTGTTAAGAAACGCGCGGAACGCCGCGCTGACCGGGGGAGGATTGCCATAGTTTTCATCATCCAGGTAGTGATTCATCCAGTCCAGTTCTGCCGGATCAATAAAATTGGCTGCAACCCTGTCGTCACTGTTACGAACACGGCCAGCTTCGGTAATACCCAAGTCGATACTGAGGGACATAAAGTTGATGACGGGAAGCCGCTCTCTGGGATAATGCTCGTCATACCACTTAATCACCCGGAGCGCCGTTTCCTTGCCCATGCCGCCGACGTCTAGGAAAACCCCGTTCGGTGCCGGGTCTCCGTTTTTGCGCCGTTGTTCGAGATAGGTGTGCAATTCGCAGTCGTTTTCGACACAGGTAATCGTGACATCATATCCCCGTGCGCGCAGTTTTTGCGCGACGGATTGGCTCTTGTGATTCAGGGACGCGTGGTCCTGACAGATGACGATGTGGGTGGGAAATCCGTAAGAAGTCACCATGGATAAAAAGCCCTTTGTGTAGTGCGCGGCATATTATTTTCCTTAATACATAACACTACGTCCGAACGCAATGACATATGAATGTTACTATGTTAAAATTAAAGGAGATTTAAAGTAGTCATGTTTTTAATTGGGCCGTAATCATCTTTTATTTACAGTGAGTTGTAATATATCTACTTGTCATCGTTCATGCGTAATGCCGCGATAAACGCGGATTGGGGGATTTCGACGTTGCCATACTGACGCATTTTCTTTTTACCCTCTTTTTGTTTGTCGAGAAGCTTGCGTTTACGGGAGACGTCGCCGCCATAGCATTTGGCGGTCACGTCTTTGCGCATAGCGGACACATCTTCGCGGGCGATAATCTTGCCACCGATCGCCGCTTGTATTGCAACCTTGAACAGCTGGCGGGGGATGAGATCTTTCAGACGTTCGCAGAGCTGTCGTCCGCGCCGCTCGGCTTGTGAACGGTGGACGATCATCGACAGGGCATCAAGAGGTTCCTGATTAACGAGGATGACCAGCTTGACCAGATCGCCCTCATCAAAGCCGTCGAGTACGTAGTCCATGCTCGCATAGCCGCGGCTGATCGACTTGAGGCGGTCGTAAAAATCGAACACCACTTCGTTGAGCGGCAAGCGGTAAACAGCCATGGCGCGGCTGCCGACCCAGGTCAGTTCTTTTTGTACGCCACGCCGCTCCTGACACAGCGTCAATATACCCCCGAGATATTCATCAGGCACAAAAATCGTCGCTTTGATCCACGGCTCTTCAATTTTGGTGATGCGGACCACATCCGGCAGATCTGATGGGTTATAGAGAGTCATCTCCTCGCCGTTGGTGAGGTAGATTTTATAGACGACTGAGGGCGCCGTGGGGATCAGGTCAAGGTTATATTCCCGTTCCAGCCGCTCCTGAATAATTTCGAGATGCAGCAGGCCCAGAAATCCGCAACGGAAGCCCATGCCGAGGGCGGTTGAACTTTCAGGCTCATAGTGCAGGGATGCGTCGTTCAGAGCCAGTTTCCCCAAACTGTCGCGCAGCTTTTCGTAGTCGCTGCTGTCGAGCGGGAAGAGGCTGCAAAAAACCATGGGTACAGAGGGCTTAAAGCCAGGCAAGCCCACGGTGCAGGGGTCGCGGTCAAGCGTAATCGTATCACCGATTTTTGTTTCGGTGATGCTCTTGATACCGCACGTAACGAAGCCGACTTCACCCGGGCCAAGCTTGCCGGTTAAAACGTGCTTGGGCGTGAAAACGCCAACACGGTCGGCCTCATAGGCTGCGCCCGTGTTCATGAAACGGAGCTTGTCTTTCGTTTTTATAGCGCCTTCGACAACGCGAACCAGAACGACAACACCGAGATAGGCGTCGTACCAGCTGTCCACCAGCAGCGCCTTGAGTTGCCCGCCTGGGTCCCCCTTCGGCGGGGGCAGGCGGGTGACGATGGCTTCCAGCAGGTTGTCGATGCCGAGGCCGGATTTGGCCGATGTCAAAACAGCGTCAGAGGCGTCAATACCGATGACATCCTCGATTTGCTGCCGGACACGGTCAGGCTCTGCCGCGGGCAGATCGATTTTATTAATGACGGGAATAATTTCGAGGTTGCCATCAATCGCCTGGTAGACGTTAGCAAGAGTTTGTGCTTCCACACCCTGCGAGGCATCCACGACCAACAGAGCGCCCTCGCAGGCGGCCAATGAACGGCTGACCTCATAGGCAAAATCGACATGGCCTGGTGTGTCCATGAGATTGAGGACGTAGTCTTGCCCGTTCTTGGCTTTATAGTTAAGGCGTACGGTCTGGGCCTTGATGGTGATGCCGCGCTCGCGTTCCAGCTCCATGCTGTCAAGCACCTGCTCTTTCATCTCACGCGCCTCAAGCCCGCCGCAGGTTTGAATCAGCCGGTCGGCGAGCGTTGATTTGCCGTGGTCAATATGGGCAATGATGGCAAAATTGCGGATATGCTTTTGTTCGGCGGTCATTTTTTTGCAAGCTATCAACAAGGCCCCCCGCGCGATGCCAGAGAGGAGGGCTTTTGGAATCAAAATGTTATAAGAGGCTGGTGTTACCGCTTAATCCGAATCAAATCCGCCAGAGATTTCAATTGGCACTTTTCAAGAATCTCTATATCAGTTTTATCAAACTTGCCGGCAGGCAAAAGAGCTGCAAGCTCCGCATCATTGCCGACACGACGTGCGACGGCCATAAAAATATCCGTAGCTTTCAGTGTGGCCAGCGTCGCCTCGCTCTCTGACATGAAAAAAAGCCCTTTCATAGCGTTCTTTTGTTCATTTTTTTCGACATCGGTTGCTTCTGCAGCAAAAGCTTCCAATTTTCCAGCTTTGTTAAAATGTTCCTTTACAGAGGTGGTAACGCGCCAATTCAGAGCGTCACCTATTTTTTCCAAGCGCTTTTTTTCTTTCCTGTTGAGTTTAATGGCAGTCATGCGGCCTGTCCTTTCATCAATTTAATATTAAAGAATCGAGCGAAGATAACACAATGTATCTCTATAGGATAATAGATATTTTTATGAAATAAACAGTTAGCATATTATGTGAATATATAAGAAATTAAGTTGCTGAAAGATACCCCGGACACTACCCTTGGGTGCTACCCTTAAAGGACTCAATGCAAGGGCAACAAGATATGCGCCGTGATGTGACGCTGGATGACAAGTATACCAAGAAGTCAGACCATATCTATCTGAATGGGCTGCATGCCCTGGTGCGCATCCCGATCATGCAGCGGCAGCTGGATGCCGCCCGCAGTCTTAAGACGGCCACGTTCATTTCCGGCTATCGCGGGTCGCCGCTGGGTGGCTACGACATGGCGCTGCAGGCGGCCAAAAAATATCTGGAAGAGTACGACATTAGGTTTTCTCCCGGCGTCAATGAGGATCTCGGTGCTACTGCGGTCTGGGGCAGCCAGCAGCTTAATCTCGGCCCCGGCTCTCAATATGACGGCATTGTCGGCATGTGGTATGGCAAGGGTCCCGGTGTAGATCGTTCCACCGACGCTTTGAAACATGCCAATGCGGCGGGTACTTCGAAATATGGCGGTGTCCTGGCGCTGGCGGGCGATGACCATGCTTGCAAATCCTCTACTCTCCCACATCAGTCGGAGCCGGCGTTTATCCATTGTATGATCCCTGTGCTGCATCCGGCGGGGATCGGAGATGCGTTAGAGCTTGGTCTGCATGGCATCGCCATGTCCCGTTATTCCGGCTGCTGGACCGGATTTAAGGTCATCAGCGATTTTGCGGACAGTTCGGCCTCGGTCTTCTCTGATCCCTTTAGCCTGCAATTCAGGACACCGGATGATTTCCAAATGCCGGCGGCAGGGCCAAATATACGTTGGTACGACCCGCCTGTCGCGCAAGAGGAACGGCTCATCAATCTGAAGCTTCCGGCTGTACGAGCCTATGCCCGCGCCAATGGTCTGGATAAATATATTATTAGTCCTGCGCAAAAGCGCCTTGCCATTGTTACGACCGGTAAGGCCTATATGGATACGATGCAGGCACTGGAAGACCTCGGCATCACCCGCCAGCGTGCTGAGGAATTAGGCATTGTTGTTTATAAGGTTGCGCTGGTTTGGCCGTTGGAAGACCAGGGCATCCGTCGGTTAGCGGAGCAGGTCGAAGAAATTCTCGTGGTTGAGGAGAAACGCGGCCTGATTGAAGAACAGGTCAAGCGCGTTCTGTTTAATATGGAGGCCTCGAAGCGGCCGCGCGTTATCGGCAAAACGGATGAGCGGGGCGCACTGTTGCTGCCGGAATCTTACGAGTTGTCGCCGTCACAAATAGCAGATGCGCTGATCCGGCGCTTAAAACCCTCAACGGACGTGTCACATTTTGAAGAGCGGATGGCGATTATTCACAAAAATTTTGATCTGAAAGGGAAACCGTCGCCTGTTGTGCGCATGCCATACTACTGCTCGGGCTGCCCACATAACACGTCGACCGTGGTGCCAGAAGGCAGCCGGGCGCTGGCCGGTATTGGCTGCCATTATATGGCGATGTGGATCGATAAAAGGACCGCCATGTTCACCCAGATGGGCGGGGAGGGAACGCCCTGGATCGGGCAGGCGCCCTTTACATCGGAAAAACATGTTTTTGCCAACCTCGGCGACGGCACTTATTTTCATTCCGGCCTGTTGGCCATTCGTGCAGCCCTTGCCGCCAATATTAATATCACCTATAAAATTCTCTACAATGACGCCGTTGCCATGACGGGCGGTCAGCATGTCGATGGACAATTGAGCGTGGAAATGATTGCTCAGCAAGTAGCGGCCGAGGGCGCCAAGACAATATATATAGTCTCCGACGAGCCGTGGAAATACGGCAAGGGCGCTGTTTTTCCTGCCGGCACCAAAATCCATCACCGTGATGATCTGGATATGGTCCAGCGCCAGCTGCGCGAAGTGCAGGGTACGTCCATCCTGATCTATGACCAGACTTGTGCCGCCGAAAAGCGCCGCCGCCGCAAACGCGGCCTGATGGCCGACCCCCTCAAGCGCATCATGATCAACGAGCGGGTATGCGAAGGCTGCGGTGATTGCGGCGATAAATCAAACTGCCTCTCCATTGCGCCGGTCGAGACCGAATTTGGCCGTAAACGCCAGATCGACCAGTCGAGTTGCAACAAGGACTACTCCTGTGTCAAAGGTTTTTGTCCGAGCTTTGTCACGGTTCTTGGCGGGGGACTCAAGAAGCCGGAAGTGACCAAACTGGATGCGGAGATTGAGGCTTTCTTTGAGTCCATGCCACACCCTGTGCTGAGCGCTCTTGACCAACCGGAAGCCATCCTGGTCACGGGCATTGGCGGCACTGGCGTTGTCACCATCGGCGCCATTTTGGCGATGGCGGCGCATCTTGAGGGCAAGGGAGTCACCACGATGGATCAGACCGGCCTCGCGCAAAAGGGTGGCGGCGTTACCAGTCATATCCGCATTGCCAAAAAGCCATCTGACATTCATACCGTGCGCCTGAGTGTTGCCCATGCCACGGTCATTCTTGGCTGCGATATGCTGGTGACTGCGGAGGGCGAGGCGCTTTCTACCATCCGGCAGGGAGAGACCAGGGTTATTCTGAACACGCACAAGGCGCAAACGGGCGAATTCACCCATAAACCAGACTGGGCAATTCCGCAGGAGCAGATTTTTAACACGATTGGCAAACTGTGTGGAGAAAATAATCTGCTCCCCGTCGGTGCTACGCAAATCGCGACTGCGTTACTTGGCGATTCTATTGCCACGAATATGTTCGTCTTGGGTTTTGCGTACCAGGAGGGGCTGATTCCTGTCACGCAGGAAGCGATCATGCACGCGATTGAGCTCAATGCGGTCAGTGTCAGGTTGAATCAGCAGGCCTTCATCTGGGGACGCCGCGCTGCCTTTAACATGGTCAAGGTTATAGAGCTGGCGACACCCCCCCGCCCGGCCGATGGTTCCGACCGTCATCGTGAACTGTCTCAAACGCTTGAGGAAGTGATTGAGCGACGTATGGTTTCGCTCACCGGCTACCAGAGCGCCGCCTATGCCAGGAAGTACAGAAAATTGGTTGAGGTTGTCCGTGCCGCTGATGAAAGACTGAACGGGAAGCCGGACAAACTCACCGAGTCTGTCGCCAGGTATTATTATAAGTTGATGGCCTACAAGGACGAGTATGAAGTTGCACGACTGTACACTGACGGGCAATTTATGTCGCAAATTAAACAAACCTTTGAGGGCGACATTAAAATCAGATTTAATCTTGCGCCGCCGCTTTTTGCCAGGCGTGACCCGATTACCGGCCATTTGTTGAAGAGAGAATTCGGGTCATGGATGATAGGGGCCTTTCAGTTTCTGGCGCGGTTTAAATCCCTGCGCGGTACGCCGCTGGACATCTTCGGTTATTCCGCCGAGCGGCGTATGGAACGCAGGCTTATCAAGGAGTACAAAAAAACTATTCTGGGGCTTCTTTCTCATCTCAATGCCGCAAATTACGATACCGCAGTGGCGATTGCTGCTATTCCCGAGCATATTCGCGGCTACGGTCACGTGAAGCAAAAAAATGTGGCCGAGATGAAGAAGAAGGAAACTGCTCTATTGGAAGCCTTCAACAGACCACCCTCTATGCTACATAAAAAAGCTGCCTAGTGGGGACTTGATTTACCGTTGAAACGGGATGTGTTCGATCGTGGCTCATGACATGAATATGGGTGATCGTAAACAGGTCACGGTCTTGTTTGCAGATATTGTTCGGTCATCGGACATTGTCAAAAAATACGATTCCGAGGTGGCTCAAAGTATTTTTGATCTTGTTATCGCACGACAGATCGAAATCACCAAAAAATTCGAGGGCACCATCAACCAGGTGATGGGTGATGGCATTATGTGCCTGTTCGGGGCGGAACCCCCCTTTGAAGAACACGCTTTGCGCGCGGTCTCGGCGGCGCGCGAAATGGTGCGCAGTGCTATTGAAGTACAGCGGTTGTACAAAAAGATCAAAGTCAGAATTCGTATCGGTGTCAATACCGGAGAGGTTGTTCTCGCCAGGCCACAACATGACGGATACCGGGCCACCTTTCGGGTGACGGGTGAAGCCGTACATATGACGGACCGCGTGCTCAAGCAAGCAAAACCCAACCATGTCATTGTGTCCCAGTCCAGTAAAATTTTCCTTGAAAAATATTATCGTTTCAGGAGAGTTGGCAGTTTTAAATGGCACCCGGCAGCGGACACAGAAAACCTTTATGAACCCTCCACCCTTCGGGGGCGTCGTCGTTGTACTCCTGCGCTGCCTGCCCGCAGAAAAACTTTACCGCGCACGTCTTTTGCCGTGAGAATCTTGGCGCTGCTGACGGCTGCACAGGAAAGGCAAGAGCCAAAAATTATCTGGCTCCATGGGGCGCCCGGCATTGGCAAAAGCCACTTTCTCAATCATTTTCTCAAGAAATACCGTAGGGGCGTATTTGACAGTGTGATACGGATCAGTTTTTATCCAGATCCGGTGTCAGATAAAGGTATAAGCCTTGAAAGGGCCATTCTTCAGAATTTATGTGGCGGGGATGATGCGTGTACCACCCACAACATTCTTCTTCACCTGTCCTTTGCGGAGAGGAATAGGTTGATTTTTCCAGACGATTGTCTGAGAGATATTTTAGGTATTGGTAATACAAGTGCGGCTTATTCTCAGATAGATATAACTACCAGGGCTGGCATGAAGGCTGACCTTGTAGCGCGGCTTCTTTTGGCCATAGCCCGGAATAAACCCGTTCTGTTCATTCTTGAAGATGTACACTGGGCCCGGGAAGATTCTTTGGCCTATCTGCGGCGGCTGATCGACCTCTACCAAGGGTCAGAGCAGCTTTTTCTTATGGCCACCTCAAGACGGGGACATCCTTTTGGGAACGGTGATATTGGTGTTAAAATAAAGGGGGTTCTGCTCGACCCCATGACCGCTCAGGAAGGATTGCAGTGGCTGCAGCTTTGTGATCCTCAACAACACTTTTCCGGTGCCCTCAGGAACAAAATTTACGGTCTTTCCGGGGGCAATCCCTATTTCCTCAACGAGTACCTTGCCTGGGCTCAGGAATCGATACGGCGCGGCCTGTCCGAACGGGAAATAAAAAGAAGCTTCAATGAACGGACGCCGAGTCTCATATCGGACATTCTTTATAACAGATTCGCCATGGTCGGGGGCGAAGCGGTGCGGATTGTGAAAATAGCCGCGGTACTGGGTATGAGGGTCAACTTGGATATTTTGCAGCCGCTCTGCAGACATGAAAGAAAGATGCTCATTTCATTGATGGAGCAGCTTGAAGATGCGGATATCCTAAGACTGGATCGCCTACTGCCCGTTCCGGAATGGGTTTTCACACATGAGCTATTGCAGCGGGTCATTTATCAATCTATCCCGAAGTCCGCGCGTGTCGTGTGGCATCGGGCGGTTATCACCACCCTTAAAAGATCCAATCTGAAAGGAATCGAGAACCGATATTTGATCTTGGCGGCTCATGCGGAAAGATCAGGGGATAAGCTATTGCAGTATATTTACTCAAAATGGGCAGCCCGCTGCGAAAAAATGTCTTCGCGCCATAAATCTTGTCTGGAGTTATCATGCGCATCACGCCGGGCGCTGATGTCGATGCCCCATGTCATTGCTCGGGAACGGCACGACATCCGGGCGCGTCTTTTTGAAATCGACAGTTTGTTTATCACCGGACGATATGCTTTGGCTCAAAAACAACTCGGAGAGCTTCTCAGCAAGAAACATGTTTTAAAAAAACTGGGATATTTTGAACGGGCCCTGTCATTCCAGGAACTATATCTTTGGGTTAAGGGCGATCTATGCGGCGCTGCTAAAATTGCCAAGAAAATTCTTTTGCTGGCCATTAAAAATGGCCGGCGAGAGGTGTATATCAGAGAAAACTCTCGACTGGGAAATATCTATCTTGATCTGGGAAGATATAAGGCGGCGACTGAACACGATTTGAATGTGGTCCGCGCCATACCGGATCATGATTTTGACAAAAAGTTTCATCTGCTTGTTCAGGCAAAACCAGCTTCTCTCAGCAGTCTGACGCTGGCTTATGCCGAGCTGGGGGATGCAAAAAAATCACAACAATACTTTGATCATGCTTATGGTTTTTTTGAAAAAAGTAATGATGGGTTCACGCGGATATTTATTCTGGTCTATCTGGCGCATAGCCTGATCACTCAAAACAAAAATCGGGAAGCCTTGGTGTTGCTCAAGACTGCCCACGGCTCTTGCAGAAAGGTCGGCGCCTTCCTGCTATGGCCTTACGTGCTGTCGGCCTACGGGATTGCGTTGGTTAGAACGGGGAAGCCGGATGCGGGTTTAAGTTTTTGCGAAGAGGCGCTTGCCGTTGCTGCCAAGCACCGGCTCATTGTGCGGTTGCCCCAGTTTGAAGCCTGGCATAAAGAGGCCAGGATCGCCCAAAGAAAGTCGGTTGTTGCCCGGAAATTTCGGAGCAAGCAGCGCGTTTATGTCAGGCCGTAATACCCTGTTTTTTTTGCGCCAATAAAGCGCACAATACCCTGAGCGATAAGTGCGGCGATGTCCCTGCGGGCTGTTTTGAGGCTGATTCCCGCATAGGCGCTGATATGGCGTGCCGACACCTTCTGTCCGCGTCGTAAATGCTTCATAAACCATATTTGTCGTTGGTTGTGATTCGCGGCAGAAGATTTTATAGGGACATTTATAGAGACATTTGTGGGGGGATTCCTTTGTACCACATTACTCCGGTGGAGGACTTCAAAGACTCTCAGGATCTCTTCCTTGCCGGTTTGCTCAAGAATAATTCTCAGAACGCCGGGCGATATACGTGCCAGCACCAGGAGATGGGTTGCGGATGGCGCGTGGCGCCCCTGAAACCAATTTTTTATGGCACGCAGGTTCACGCCGGTTTGCAAGCCGATATGTTTGATGGGAGAGGGTGTGTCCCTGTAATCGTGGCGCAGAGCGGCGGCAATCAGCTGCGCCAGTTTGGCATCAGTCATTCGTATAGTCTTCTGCGGAAAAAGTCGGTCCTTTTTTGAGTGGGACATAAATCAGCTCCTAACGTTAAGATTAACAGGCAAACGATAGTTCACTGATTTTCTGTTCATCGCCAGAACATACTGATTTGATCTTAAACATTGCAGAGGACAAGGGGGAAGGGTGTCATGTCAAAAAAAATTCATGGGCCGGACGGTCATTTTTATCGCGTATCTCCAGAGGGCGCAGAACGCCAGACGGATCAGGCCGGAGCTCATGTAGCCAAGTCGGTCAATACGGGCAAACGGAAGCCCCTGACGGGTGAAGTTG
>JACQAA010000121.1 GCA_016195185.1 Pseudomonadota bacterium
CAGCCGGCCACGACACCCAGCATCAGACAAAATGACAGGACTATTAAACGCATAAAAACCCCTTTATACTCAAGGCATTGATTATGAGGGCCATTTCCATGGCGGTAAAGCGTCATTTTCAGCCACTGGTCTTTCTGCTCGTCGCGCTGCTGTCCTATGGACTGTTCAAATACACAGGCCATGGTAACACAGCGGTAACGGTTCAGTTGCCCAAAATTCAATTTTACGACAAATTAGACCACGCGGTGACATTGGACGATTTCAAGGGACAGCTGGTATTGGTTAATCTCTGGGCCAGCTGGTGTCTGCCCTGTATCGAGGAAATGCCCTCGCTGGCCCGGCTGCAGAAAAAACTGCCCGCGAACAAATTTCGTATCGTGGCAATTGCCACAGACCAATCCTCCGCCCCAGAGATCAGAAAATTTTTGGATGCAAGGGGCGCAAAAAATCTGGATGTGTATCGTGATAAAGACAGGCAGATACCCCTCAAGTGGAAATATGAAGGCCTGCCCACCAGTTTCCTGCTCGACCGGGAGGGCAGGATTATAAAGCAGTACAACGGCGGGTATCGGTGGGATACGGCAGCTTTAGTGGAAGAGATCCGGGCTTCGTTGCTGTAATTGCGCCAGAAGATTCTTGCCATCACCCTCGATCAAGATAATTTTCACGCGGCTGGTATGCCCCGACAGCAAGGACAGCGATGACTTCGGCACTTTCCAGCTTTTGGCCAGAAAATCAATCAAAGCCTTGTTGGCCTTGCCGTCTTCGGGCACAGCATTGACGGAGACCTTGAGAGCCGTTTCATTATTCGCCACGGCCATTCGCCCGTCGAACCCGCACCGGCGGGCATTGGGGGTCAGACGGATCGTGACGGTCAAACCAGACGCATGGATTTTAAAGGGCATGTTAATGTACAGCTCTCAAAAACCCGTAGACGACAAAGCCAATCCCCACGATAATCAGCAAGCTCATGATGGCAGCGAGTGCTATTAAACCGCGTGATACTGGCATTGCCCCTCCATTCAGGGTATATTCTATAGCGAAGGCAGGCATATGCAAACAACAGAAACTTTAAAAATCGTTGTCAGTCAGGAGGACCAGGGGCAGCGTCTCGACAGGGTATTGGTCAAACACTTGCCGCATATCTCACGCTCGCGCTTTCAGGGGTTGATCGATGGCGGGCACATCAGCCCGTTGCAAAGCAGTTCCTATAAAGTCAAAACAGGTGACGTGTTTCATATCACCATCCCCCCTACCGAAGAAGCGGTGCCCAAGCCACAAAAAATCGACCTCGACATTGTCTATGAAGACAAGGACCTGCTGGTCATCAACAAACCAGCCAATATGGTGGTGCATCCTGCCGCCGGCAATCATGAAGGGACTCTGGTGAATGCCCTGCTCGCCCATTGCGGCGACCAGCTGTCCGGTATTGGCGGCGTCAGGCGTCCGGGCATTGTCCACCGCCTTGACAAGGAAACATCAGGGCTGATGGTGGTCGCCAAAAACGATGCGGCGCATCACAGCCTGTCACAGCAGCTCGCCTTGCGCAAACTCAAGCGGGTGTATCAGGCCATCGTCTGGGGCGTGATGTCACCGTCGTCAGGGCGGATCACCACCAACATCGGGCGTAGCAAAACCAACCGCCAGAAAATGGCCGTGCTCGACAAGGGCGGCAAAGAGGCCATCACTGATTACAAGCAACTGGAAAACTTCGGGTTGATTGCGGCTCTGGTTGAATGCCGGCTGCATACCGGTCGCACCCACCAGATTCGCGTGCATATGGCCCATCTGCAGCACTGGCTGGTGGGCGATCCTGTTTATGGACGCAGCTCTCCCGAGAAATTCCTACGCCTCAACAAGGTAGATACCGCCCTTTCCAGGGCCTTGCTGGATTTTCCACGTCAGGCGCTGCATGCCGCCGCTCTTGAACTTATTCACCCGATCAGCGAAACTAAAATAAGCCTGACGGCGGAATTGCCGAAAGATATGCAAAGTCTCATGCGGACACTTAAAAAATACAAGCGAGGGACACTTCAGTGACAGCACCCCAGAAACAACCCCACCTGCTGAAAGATCAGGAAGTTAACCTGACAGAGGTCGATCCGGCCCTGCACCGTGCTGTTGTCGGCCTGGGCTGGGCTGTCCCTGAACTCAGCCACGGATTTGCCGTTGACCTGGATGCCTCGGCCTTTTTGCTCAACCGCGAGAGCCGCGTCCGCCACGATATGGATTTTATCTTTTACAATAACCTCGAATCCGAAGGCAGCTTCGTCAAACATCTCGGCGACAATACGACCGGCGAAGGCGACGAGGACAAAGAGAAGATTGAAATCAATCTGGACAATCTTCCCTTTGACGTGGAGAAAGTTGCTTTTTGTGTGACAATCCACAACGCACAGGAACGGCAGCAGACTTTCGGCCTGGTCAAGGATGCCTATATCCGTATTTCAGATCAGGACAGCGGCGTTGAGCTGGCGCGCTTTGACCTGACGGAAGACGCCTCCGAGGATAACGCTTTTATTTTTGGTGAAATCAGCCGTGAAGGAATGGGCTGGAAATTCAAGGCTCTCGGCCAGGGCACGCCCGGCGGCCTGTATAAGATTGCCCGCGATTACAAGGTGAATGTCGCAGCGCCTTGAAAGTGGTTGAGGCAGGTGTGCTGGACACGCAAATCAAGTTTATGAAATATAAGTCTCGTTGGTGCCGGCAAGATTACCGCTAAATCACTCGTAGACCGGTTGACAAATCAGCTGCCAAGGGCCATCTATGAATAGCCAAATAACGCAACCACAGAAAGGGTTCCCAACATGTTAACCATCGGTCAACAATTTCCCCAGTTTAAACTCACTGGTGTTGTTTCTTCCGAACAGAGCAGCGCCTTTAAAGAGATCACCAATGCCACCTATAAAGACAAATGGCTGGTCGTATTTGCCTGGCCCAAGGACTTCACCTTCGTCTGCCCGACCGAAATATCTGCCTTTGGCCGCCTGAACAAGGAGTTTGAAAGCCGCAAAGCCCAAGTACTGGGGATGAGCACGGATTCAGACTATGTGCATCTCGCCTGGCGCCAGAGCCACAAAGATCTGAACAACCTACCGTTCCCGATGTTGTCAGACATCAAGCGGGAGCTGTCTACAGCTCTTGGTATTTTACATGAGAAAGCCGGCGTATGTAACCGCGCTACCTTCATTGTCGACCCCACTGGTGTCATTCGCCATGTCTCGGTCAATGACCTTAAAGTCGGCCGTAATGTGGAAGAGGTTCTGCGTATTCTGGATGCTCTGCAAACAGATGCCTTGATCGGTTGCGGCTGGCACAGGGGAGATGCGCCCCTGAAAGCGGCTTAATTTTTCACCCAGCAACACAAAAGGGCGCTCACTGCGGGCGCCCTTTTTTACCACCAAACGAATGATTGTTATGGGAATATTTAAGTAATTTTTGCATATAGACACTCACCATATTGCATGCTAGATTTTCCAATCTTCTGATATTGTTTTGGCTCGTTTTTTTGAAGAGGAATAATTTCAATGGCGTCCAGCTATGGCAAAAAATCACTGAAAGACTCATTTAACTCTGCAGTCAGAAAGGTCGTGGCAACAGTCATGTTGCTGGGCGCTGGCGCTGCCCCGCTCTATTACGAATACGGTACCGTCAAGGAGCAGGATGTGAAGGTCACCGCCTACCATGACAATCATGAGTACAATTACGATACTCACAAATACGAAGGCAGCGGTTATACCCTCGAAACGGATAAGGGCAGCTTCGTCGTTGAATCTTCCAAGTGGCACCTGCAATCCGATGAAGATGCGGGCAAAATTTATAAGCAAATGACTCCTTCTTACTCCTACTTCTACAGTAGCAGTAACGATGAAACGTACCGCATTAAAACCGACGACCCAGCAGAAAAACACTCAGCAGCCGACATCGACCGACCAGCAGACCGCCACGCAATCGGGCCTGAGCGGTGATGTCAAGACGATTGATGTGTTCACCGACGACGGCACCCGTGTGCGTATGACGGTTCCGGTAGAGGTTGGCTCCGACGACATTATCATTAAGAGCGTGACGCCGCCGGCAGCACACAAAACAAAACTGAAAAATAATAACCCTTAAAATCAGGCGTTGCTCCTTGCTCAGACACGCTGGCTGTTTGTGTTGACCTCTATATCACTCGGTCAGGAGTGCGGCGTTTGCCTTAGCCATGCAAGAAAAAACGGAAATTCCGGATTATACCCTTTGGCAGCTTATGGCCTATATGCTCAAGCTCGGAACCATCGGCTTTGGTGGGCCTGTGGCGCTGGTCGAGCATATGCGTTGTGACCTTGTGGAAGATCGCCGGTGGATCAGCGACATAGATTATAAAGAAGGTTTGGTACTCTCCAAAATTGCACCGGGGCCAATGGCCACACAGCTTTCCATTTATCTCGGCTATGTGCATTACAGGATTCTGGGCGCAACACTGTCGGGATTAGCTTTCGTACTTCCGTCATTCCTGATGGTGCTGGGCATTGGATGGGCTTATGTGCGTTTCGGCGGTCTGCCGTGGATGGAAGCGGTCTTCTACGGCGTTGGCGCGGCGGTCATTGGCATCATCGCCCTGAGCGCGAAAAAACTCACCGAAAAATGCCTCGGCAGAGACAAATTATTGTGGGCCATATACCTGCTTCTGGCGGGGGTTACTGTTATTACACAGAGCGAGATTCCCTGGCTGGTTCTTGCTGCCGGTGTACTTGTATGGTTTTGGCGCTGCCCGCCGAAGATATTAAAGAGTGGAAAACTCGCGTCTGTCGCAGCCATCATTCCCGCGGCCAGCATGAGTCAAAGCAACACTCTTATTCAAATTGCCATCTTCTTTGCCAAAGCAGGGGCTTTTGTTTTTGGTAGTGGGCTTGCTATTGTGCCATTCCTCTATGGGGGCGTCGTACATGAGCACCACTGGCTCACCGAAAGGCAATTCGTCGATGCCGTCGCCGTGGCGATGATCACCCCCGGCCCAATTGTTATTACGGTGGGTTTTATTGGCTATCTGATTGCCGGAGTGAAGGGCGCTCTCGTCGCAGCGCTGGCGACTTTCATGCCCTGTTATCTGCTCACGATCATTCCTGCCCCTTACATGAAAAAGTACGGCAAGGTGCCAGCCCTCCTCGCCTTTGTGGATGGCGTGACGGCAGCCGCCGTG
>JACQAA010000118.1 GCA_016195185.1 Pseudomonadota bacterium
GGTGCTGGATGATTTTGCCGGTACGGGCGCGCTGGGGCTCGAAGCCCTGTCACAGGGGGCGAAACATGCGGAATTTATCGAACAGGACCCCGCGGCCGCCCGGCTGTGTCAAAGCAACATCGACTTGCTACG
The DNA here is from genome assembly GCA_016195185.1 of Pseudomonadota bacterium. Classification (GTDB taxonomy): domain Bacteria; phylum Pseudomonadota; class Alphaproteobacteria; order Micavibrionales; family UBA2020; genus PALSA-926. The sequence goes on from JACQAA010000118.1 coordinate 133, forward strand.
AGAGACAGAACAGGCACTCGTTTTGAAATGCGATGCGTGTCGCATGGCCCCGCGGCCAACGGCCCTTGAACCACGTTCATTGGTCTTTCTGGACCCGCCGTATGGCGAACATAAAGGCGCCGTGGCCCTGAACAGACTGGCAGAACAGGGCTGGCTGCACGAGCGCGCCATCTGCGTATTGGAGATGTCAAAAAAAGCACCGGAAGCAACCCCTACGGGTTTCACCGTCGTCGATGAGAGATGCTACGGCATCGCTAAAATACAGTTTCTGATCCGGGCACCCTAGAGCATCGCCGTTTAAATAGAATGTCTCCTGATCTCCACGCCGCACTTGTTGCGGCGTCCATGGATGCCGGGACAAGCCCGGCATGGTGAAGAGGATGATTCCACCTAACCGAAAAATGCTCTAAAAAAAACAGCACCCCGCAAAAAAGAAACCCCCGCATTTGCGGGGGCTCTTTTTATCACGGTATTGTCTGCTGGCGTCTTAGAAGTGTGAAGTCGCGCGCAGTACGCCGGTGTGACCGTCGTAGTGTGTCTTATAGGTGTAGTCATAGTTCGCAGACAGATCCCAGTTCGCGGTGGTCATGTAGGTCAGACCGAGGCCAGCGTCAAACTCGCTGCGATCCGGCTTTGGACCCTGGGTCGCGAAGGCTGTTCCCGCAGCATCGCCTGTGAAGCTGGAGGTCAGGTCAATCCTGTCATTCAGCGCTTCATAGGCATAGCCGAGACGAACGGCAGGCTTCGTGGTGGAACCATCGCTATTCTTGAGGTTCCAGGTTGCCTGACCACCAATGCCCAGTTTCAGGGAGTTCAGCGAGTTGCTGCCGACGATGAGGTCAGCGCCACCGGCGCCGGTCTCTGTGTAACCAGCCGTGACGAGGTGCGTGTAGCCAGCCGTGACGCTTGGCGTCAGTGTCAGGCCGTGGTCGGCCGCATAATCGCGACCCACACCCAGTTTAGCCGCGTACTGATCGCTATGCGTGTCGCCCGTCGCCGTGACGCCGAGGCCAGGGCCGGTCGCGTCGTGGCGATCGGAACTGATCTTGTTGTAAGCATAACCCAATTGGCCATTCACGAAGTACTGCTGGCCAAGGTCATAGCTGCCATAGGCGTTGAAGCCATAGTTATCAACATCCGTGGTCGTGGTGTTGGCGTTCTTGGAGTCAGCATTGGTCCTGCCGTAGTTGAAGGAAACCCCGATAATACTGTTGCTGATCATGGCTGTTGAATCCACGCCAACTGCGCCACCCCATGTCGTGGCATGGTAACCGGCGACAGAGTCCTTGGTGTCTTCCACGCCGTGCTGGCCATAGCCCTGAGCCCAGAGGCTCCAGCCGTTGGCCGCCGCACCGGCCGCGACGCCCGACAGGGCATCCCCGGAACGGAGCGAAGCGATACGGGTTTCAGCAATGCCTTGCACCTGAGCGCCGCTGCTCATAGCTCCAGCCGCCGCACTGCCATCAGCCGTCGGAACGATCGTTGCCAGGATATTCTCAACTGCGCTGGCAGTCGCTGCCGCACTCAATTGACCCTGCAAGGCATCCAGTTCAGCCGTGCCTGTCGCCCCAATGGTGGTCAGGGCCGCATCGACCGCGCCGGAATTGTCAGTGACGCCCAAGCTGGCCGCTGTCGCGCGGGTGGCGATCAGGTAGATATCAGAGCTGGTCGATGCCGCGTCGGCAGCCCGAACAACCGCGTTATCACCCCGTGCATACTGGAAGCTATAGAGGGTGGAGTTGTCGCTTGTAACGGCAACCGCCACGGCATCGCTGGTGTTATTGAACGATTTAGTCGCCGCAGCATTACCCGTCGCGATTTTGACGACCTTGCCGCTGGTGATGTAACCGGAAGCAGAGTCAACGTTGACCGTAATCGTGGACTTGGTCGCACTATTCGACAGGTTCAGCGCGCCGCCAGCAAGAGTGATCAAACCGGCCGTCGGCTGGCCCGTCGTATTGTTTCCCTTCATGCCGAAGGCATAGGCACTATCAGCAGCCACCTGAGTATTGGCTGTCAAAGTGCGGCCGGCATCAATGGTGGTTGTGCCATTGTTGGTATAAGCGCCCGTGCTGGTGATGTCACCGCCCACCAGGTGGATCGCGCCAGTGCCCGTCGTTTGAAGGACGCCGCTGTTGGTGATGGAACCGCTCGCGTTCACGTTCAGCAGACCGCCGGTTTGAGAAACGACAGCGCCGGTAAGGGCCGTGATTGCATTCGCCACGTTCAGGGTACCGCCGTTTTGCACCGTCAGCGCCACGCCGCCACCCGTCGCGGTGATCGTACCGCCGGTGGTGAAGGCGCCGTTGACGTTGATCGCGTTGGCGCCGGTGATCAGGTCGATATTACCGGTCACCGTACCGCCGCCCAGTGTCAGGGTATCGCCACCACCGAGCGTGCCCGTGATGTTACCCGTGAGAGTACCGCCCGTTTGCGTGAAAGTATTCGCGCCCGTACCGAGCAGGACGTTACCGGTGACAGTGCCCGCCTCCTGGGTCAGAGTATCGCTGGTGGCGCCGGCAGAACCGTCATAAATCTTGCTGCCTGCACCGCCCACGCTGGCCGCGGTACCGGAGAAGAAGTCCACGGTATGGGCCGAGTTCTGACCGAACACGACGTTACCGGTGAAAGTGCCCTTGTTGGTAAAGGTTTCAGCAACTGCGCCGGTATCGGTGATGTTACCAAGAACTGTGCCGGTATTGGTTACTTTGCCGGCCGTCAGGAAGTTGACCGCCGTACCGGTCGGAGCCGCCGTTGTGCCGGAACCGATCGCGCTGATGGTGCCGCTGTTGGTCAAACCAGCGCCGGTTTGGGTCGCCGTAAAGTCCACAGCGGTGGCCGTAGCGCCAGCCCCGGCCGCACGGATTGTGCCCGCATTGGTCCAGGCAGCTGTCTGGTCAGCCGCAACCAGCAAGGACGCGGCGGTAACTGTCGTACCCGCACCAACGATGGTGCCGGTGTTGGCGAAAGTGGTCACTGCGGTAGCAAGGTTCAGGGCTGCGCCCGTCTGGGTCGTCGCGTCACCGATAGTGCCAGCGTTGCTAAACAGGGTCGCGGTAGCGCCTGTCAGAGACACGGCAGCACCGCTTAATGCAGCCGTACCAGCCGCACCGGCAGCAGCGCCGATACCACCCGCGCCGCCTTTTACAATGGCGCCATTGCTGATGGTGATAGATTCACCCGTGCTCGAGTCCAAGAGACCAACACCGCCGACAACGCCAGCCGTCGTGTTGTTACCGCCCGTGCCGTGGTTACCGGACGCACCGCCGGCGACCGTGCCGGCCGTGATGCTGACGGTATCGCCGGTATTCGTCAGATTGACACCGATACCGCCCGCCACACCGAGACCGGCCGTAGCCGCGCCCACGTTGTTACCGCCGGTACCGCCGGTACCGCCGGTGACGTTCGCACCGATATTCAGAGTGGCACTCGTGCCGGTCAGACTAACGCCAATACCGGCTGCGCCACCGACGCCGCCCGATGCCGCACCCGTCGTGCCGCCGCCGTTCGCACCGGTACCGCCCGCTACTGCCGCATTCAATGTCAAGGTCGTCGTCGTCGAGCTAGACAGGATCGCCGTCGCACCAGCACCGCCAGCGCCACCAGCGTTGGCGCCCGTCGCACCCTGTGCAGTACCGCCGTTACCGCCCGTGACAGCTTCGTTAATCGTGTAATTGTTCGCGGCAGCATCGATCTTGATCGCGATACCGCCAGCGCCGCCGGCGCCGCCCGCAGCACCAGCCGCCGCCGCCGTTTCCGCACCACCGTTACCGCCGGTGATGGTTTTAGCCGAACCCGTCAGGCCGAAAATCAGCGTGTTCGGTGTCGTGCCATTCGCCCAGAAACCGATACCGCCAACACCGCCCGGCTTAGCCGCACCGCCGCCCGAGCTGGCGCCACCGGCAGCCGCATTAACATTCGCATTGATCGTGAAGCCTGAAGTAATGGCCGAGGCAAGGTCAATCGCATCCTGACCTACGTCAGCAGAGTTATCGCCAGCAGAAGCCGTTGCCACACCAATAGCATCCGTCGCATAAACCCCGGAGGTGAAGTCTCCACTCGCCAGGCTCTTCACTGGAGCGGCTTGCGCCGAAGCTGCAAAGGCAGACACTGCAACGAGAGCTGTACCGGCGAGAAGGATCTTTTTGAAGCTGATAGACATGTGGTTGGTCTCCTTAAAGGTTTGAGTTGATAGCTATTAAAACGAATCAGCCAGCCTGACGCCACGCAGGGCCGTCAGAAAAGCCGTTTGCACAGACATTGTGCGAATTCCATTTATTACGAGCATTAAAACCGAATAGTTGTTTGAAGAAGCGAAAGAGCTTCGTTGGGGATTTATAGCAGGGCCACGGTGGTTAACCAATACCGTGTGGGCGATTTTTCAGCAGAACAGCCATTTCGTGACATTTTTGCATCACATTTCATGAGTTCCGAAAAATATTTGATTCTTATAGAAAAATAATATCGCCGCCGTGAGGTTATTAAAACTCCAGATCAGCGATTTTATCCTGCATGTCAGCTTGCTTGGCCCGACGCTGTTCCGAGAGTTCCTGTTTTTCTTTATCAAGTCTGGCAACCTGATCTTCCTGCGTATTCAGCTTATCAAGATACTTTTGCTGAACATCAGATTTGACCGTCAGACTCTTCAGGTTTTCCCGCACACGCTCCTGATCCTGAAAAAGCGCCCGCCGCTGTTCTTCCACCGCCGCGATCTTCTGGTCTATCTGATCCAGAGCGCGGCGCAGAGCGGCGATACTCTCGAAGGACTTGCGCACAGCGGGCTCCAGATTGCCCCGCCCCGTCGCATAAGCCATTAGTTGATCAGCCGGCATGCCATTGATGCCATAGGACTGCCAAAGCTGGTTTTCGAGCACCACGCGCACAGGCCGGACCTCCCCAGCCTTAACCGCTGTTTTGATGCGGAAATGAGTATCTGTCACTTCGACAGTCTTGGGATCTGGCTCGACGAGCCTGTAGTCACCCATACGCGGATGTTCAATCACCACCACCCGCGCCTCCTTGGCCGGCGCCTTGACCGTGTAGGTTGTCTCGGCGATGCTCTTGACGGAAACCTTGATGACACCGCGCGACGCCGTCATCTGACCCTCTGTCATCGTGCTCTTGTCATGGCGGTCAATGGTCGTCTTGGAATCCAGCGCGTAAGAAATCAGGCGCTTCTCGCCCGGCGCCAATGTCGGCAACTGCGCATCGCCGGAAAAATCGGCACCTTTAAGAAGTCTGCTATCTTCGTAAAGCGTCAGCACGCCGGGCGGCAACCCGCTTTCACCATCATTTTTGATGTCGACAGCGGCAAACGGATGTTTGGGGTTGGTGTCCGGTTGATAAAGCGACACACGTTCCATCGGCACCATACGGCTGACAAAAGGCAGCATCATCGATTGACCGGACTTCAGGCTCAGCCGGTCAGGGAAATGGAACAGCACCTGTGTCGCCGCTTCGGCGCTTTGCGCCACGTTTGCCATGGCCGCTACAGAATCTACGCCACTGACTATCTCATTCGCAGGCGCATTGCTTGCCATCGCCCCGCCCATCCCCATGGCCATCGGCGCCGCCACCGCTGATTTCGCCGCGCCAAAATTCATCAAGGCGCCCGACTGCCGTGCCCGGCGTACCGGCGCCTCGTCACGCTCGGCCTGCATCTCCTCCGCGGAAGCAATAGTGCCCTCGTCAATATGCGGCAAGACGAGACCAAACACCTGCACCGGAATCTCCGGACGCTCGACATAGTAGGACTGATATAATGCCTGACGGAATGTCACCGGATTGCCGGAGACCAGAGACAGGTCGACATTTGACCAGTCACCCGCCGTCATGTTTTCAACCACCGCCCAGCCTTGCAAGAACCCCGTGGTTTTTCCTGCCTCCGGTACAACCATGCGATAGGCCGTCTTCCATAGCGGTGCCGCCACAACATAAGAAAGCGTCACGGGGCGCGTTGCACTGCCCAATAAGTTGACCGTCAATATACGCCGGCCAGCGGCACTGTTCTCGCGAATGGCATCCAGAGCCCGGCCCACCTCATTTCGCACCTTGGCGTCAACAAACTGAAGGGACTGCAAGTCCTCGAGAATCGCCTGTTTAACACCCGTGTCAGTCATCAGACTTAAGCGGTGTCTAGTGATGGTTTGATCGGCCTTCAGCGTCGTTACCTCCGGCACTACCTGAATAATTTTTCCGGTCGCCGTGCCATTGGCATCCTTGACCGTCACTACCGCTCCCTGATAGGCGTTGAGCAGTGTCATGGCGCTGGTCAACTGATTACGATCAAAGGGTAAATCCTTGAAAATCTGATCCAGCGGCTGTTTGCCGGGCAAAGTCACCCCCCCGACCCGTCCTTGCGTGTCAAACACCACCAGACTCTTGAGAATGTCATCCACCTGATTCAACCGGACCGGAAACTCCAGCGAAGCGTTTCCCGTCACCTGAGTGCGATGTTCAAACTGCGCCAGCCCGCTGGTGGACAGGATGATACGATCTATGGGGATGTCGTTCGCCTGTGCAGATGGCACGAGAGAAAATCCGCTAACTATCAGAATTAACAAGATAATTATCTTCATACATCCCTCTCTACGTTATCAAATCTTACCAGCAAAGCACTTTGTGTTTGCAATATGGAAAAATATGTGTTACAAAAGCGGTGGCATAGTTAGGCATTTATGACGATACTATCCCTGAAATCAAGGTATAATCGCCTCACAGGGATAGAAAACGGGGGAAATAGAATGGCCATCTTGAATAAAGTGTTCAACCACCTCATCTTCCGCTGCGTTGGCGCGGTGCTGCTGGGTGCATTTGTCGTTACGCTGTTCGCCGCATTGCTGTCGCTATATGGTGAAAGTCACGAGAACATTCCCCGGGTTACTATCTCGAAAACGCTCCGATTCCCCGAAAATGAAAAGATGCTCAGTGATGTTGCAGCGCAGCTGGCTCGGGAAGGCGCGGCCCTGTCCACAATCGCCCCCGCAGCCGGTGAAACGGGCCAACCCGCTCCAAAGAAATAAATTGAAGTAGTATGGCAAATCCTCAAAAAAAACCAGACGACCCCAAACCCAAAGACAAAGAATATTCGCATTTTCATCTGGATATGAATTCCCTGTTGCAGCACATCCTGAAGGGAAGCCAAAATCTGACACCAGAAGAAGCAGACGCGATGTCCCAGCCGCAAAAGCCGGAAGTCTTTCTCATCTGCTGCATCGATAGCCGCATCCAACCTGACAAGGACTTCGATTATGGGCCGGGCGTGACGCTGGAGTATAGGCCTATCGCAGCCGTCATCCCTCCACCAGGAGATGCCGACGCCGCATTTTTGAGCCGCATGGCATTCCGCAGGCTCAAAGATGTGCGCAATATCATACTGATGGTCCATTCGGATTGCGGCGGGGCACTCGCCTCCATACAGATACCAAATCCGGATTTAAAAACCGGTGGCGATCTGGACATTATTGCCTCGGAAATCCACAGAACAGGACTCGATGTTCCAGGCCTTAGTAAAACATTTCTCACCGCAGCGAATGGCGATGCCGGCCGTGCCGCCAACCGCCTTGCCAAAGAGGCCGGTGTCCAATCTCTCAAAAACCTCCTGGGTTATAAAGGCCGTCAGGGCTTCGCAACAATAGCCGATGAAATGGCCAATGGCGATCTCCACGTTGCATTACTGTACTACGATATCAAGAAACGGAGCTGCGAAAAGTATGACGCAGACAAAAACGCCTGGGAACCCTTAATGGATGCTGGAACTCCCCCTAAAAATGCTCCCCCCACTCCCTAAAGGTACTTATCAGCCAGAATCTCGGCAATCTGCACCGCGTTGATGGCTGCCCCCTTGCGCAGATTATCAGACACCACCCAGAGGTTTAAACCACTCTTGACTGTTTCATCCTGTCGGATACGGCTGACATAAACCGCGTCTTCACCAGAAACTTCCGCAGGGGTGATAAAGCCATCTTCAGGGTCGTGTTTGTCAACTACCACAACACCGGGGGCTTTTTGCAAGGCCTTGCGTGCCTGAGAAACCGTGATTGGTTTTTTAAATTCGACGTTGACAGCCTCGGAGTGACAGACAAAAACGGGGACCCTCACACACGTGGCAACGACATCAATGTCGGCATCCATAATTTTCCTCGTCTCCACCCGCATCTTCCATTCTTCCTTGGTGTAACCGTCATCCATAAATACATCAATTTGCGGAATGACATTGAAAGAAATCTGCTTGGAAAACACATCTCGTGATGGCGTGCCATTGGCGTAGATCGCGCGGGTTTGTTCAAATAGCTCATCCATCGCAGCTTTGCCGGCACCGGACACAGATTGATATGTTGCCACGACAACCCGCTTCACAGTCGCCAGATCATGCAGCGGTTTTAACGCCACGACCATCTGGATGGTTGAACAATTTGGATTGGCGATGATACCCTTTTTTGTGTACATCTGTATCGCGTCCGGGTTTACCTCGGGGACAACCAGCGGCACATCTTTGTCCATGCGAAAGCACGAACTGTTGTCAATGACCACGGCACCAGCCTTGGCAGCACGCGGCGCAAATTCTTTGGATGTCGCAGAGCCTGCAGACGCCAGAACAATATCCACGCCTTTGAAGTCAAATTTTTCAAGATTCTGAACGGTAAGGATATTATCCTCCCCGAACGAAACCTCTCGCCCAGCGGATCTCGGCGAGGCAACGGCATAGACTTCGCTCACGGGAAATTTGCGTTCTGACAACGCACTCAGCATGACTTGTCCAACATTGCCAGTGGCGCCAACAACCGCAACTTTATATGTCATATCATTCCCTTTTCAGCTTTACAAAAACATACTCTAACGAGACACTCAAAAAAGATGCAGAACCAGACAAAATCATTACACAGCGACTCACTGCGTCAGATCTACGATCTGGCTCCCGTTGGTCTGTGTATCATGGATACTCAAAACGATCCGGCCACCGCACTATACGCCAATCCGCTTTTTTTGAAAATGCTTCCGGCTAAAATTCCTGCCGAAATCAGCGCGGCTCTCCTCAAAAAACAGGACATCGTCGTTCTGGACCTGCCTTTGGCCCAGAAAAACAGCTGGGGCCACGTGACAATAACACATAGCCAGATCGACAGCAGGCCGGTAGCCCTGATCTGGGTTAATGATATTTCCGAGATCAGGCAGGCTGCCCACGAGGCTAAAACGATGACGGACATGAAATCATCCTTTCTCGCTTCCATGAGTCATGAAATCCGGACCCCCATGCAGAGCGTCTACGGTCTGCTGGAGTTGATCCATGACGAACAGATCAATGACGACACACGGGACATGGTCACAACCGCGCGACGGTCTGCAAGCGGCTTGCTGGAAATACTCGATGATATTCTCGACCTGGCCAAAGTTGAAGCCGGAAAAATCGATCTTGATCATTTTGAAATTCCGCTGCGTACCCTTGCATACGGGACGATCGAATGTATGGAAGTCAAACTGCTGGGAAAACCGGTCAAGATGCTGACCGACATAGACCAGTGCATCCCCTTCGTCATCATGGGGGACCCCACGAGGTTGCGGCAAATTATTTTGAATCTGATCGGTAATGCCATTAAGTTCACCGCGCAAGGCAGCGTGACGCTCCGGATCAACACAAAAGTCAAAATAATCACACCCCCGCCGCACGGACTGGCACTGCGCTTTGAAATTGAGGACACGGGGATAGGCATGTCCCCATCTGTGGCACAAAAACTGTTTCAACCCTTTACACAGGCCGACAATTCTACCACCCGAAAATACGGCGGCAGCGGCCTGGGTCTTTCCATCAGTCACAAGCTAGTTGAACTCATGGGAGGAAAAATCGGTGTGGAGAGCGTTGAGGGCAAGGGCAGTATTTTCTGGTTTGAAATACCCACTATGCCGGCCAATGAACAAGTCAAAGTGGACCTGCCCAATCTGGATGGTTTGGCCGTTCTCTCCGTGGAAAATCACCCGAAAGGGGCTAAAGAAATCCTCTCCTCCCTTACCTCAATGGGCGCGAAGGTAGAAAGTGTGCCGACTTATAAAGAAGGGATCGAACTGGTTAAGAAACGGCCGTTTGATGTCATGGTGGCCGACCAGGGGTTGCCTGATGGGCTGGGCATAGAATTGCTCAAGGAGGCTTCTAAAATCCGCCCTTTCATGGGACTCATTCTCTATACGGTCCGTGATGACTTCGGCATGCAATACACAGCCAAGGTACTGGGGGCCAAATACCTGTCCAAACCCGCCAGTCGGCTCGGTCTCGGAGAAGCCGTCAAGTCAGCAGCCAAGCAAATGTCGCCGCAAGACTTTGACGGACCCCGCCGCCTGCTGATTGCCGAGGACACCATCTCCGTGCGAAATGTCCTGAAACGCCAGCTCGACAAGCTCGGCGTCGAAGCGGACTTTGTTGCAAATGGTATCGAAGCCATGCAGGCATTGGAGAAAAAACAACACGGCATCCTGTTCACCGATCTCCATATGCCCGGCATGGACGGGTATCAACTTGTCACGCACATTCGCAGCTTGGAAGACATGACGGCCCGGCGCTTCCCGGTGATTGCGCTAACCGCCGATGTCCAGCTGGGGCAACGGCAGGCCTATCTCGCCTACGGATTCGACGAATGCCTCCTGAAACCGGTGAGCCTGGGCCAGTTTCGACAGCTCCTGATCCGATGGGGAATTCTCAAGGAAGAGGACAACACAGTCCGCACCCCCGGTGCAATATCTGCACAATCAAGTCCACCCTCCTCCGTCATTGATAAAAATGCCATGATCGAACTTATGGGTGGGTTCGATGCCGGAACGATTGACATGCTACACATGTTCGTCGACATGACCCGGCCGACGATCACCAGGCTCGAAACCGCTTTTTCTTGCAACAACCTTCATGAGCTGGGAGAAGCGGCCCATAGCCTGAAGGGAGCAGCCCGCTCCGCCTGCTGCCCACGTCTGGGTGAGCTTGCAGCAGAGATACAGAACAAAGCTGACAAAAACCTGTTGGTCACATCCGATATGATCGCCAATGTTAAAACAGAATTCGAGAAAGTCGCGGCTGAGATCAAATCCATGAAAGTGTAGAAAATCAAAGGCAGGCAGCCGCCGTTACCCGGAGGAGCCAAATGACAAGACAATTCGTTCCACATCCGCCAAAGTTAATTTCAGCCTGACAGGTATTGAACTTGTTCCGTATCCGGTGAAGCGCGTCAAGGGCGGCGGGATCATTCGGCGCCACGGTCTTGATATAAACTCCGTTAGCATTATTGGCATAGGTCCACTCCGAAAATCCGTTGGGTGGGGGCGGCAGAAATCGTCCCTGGTTGCTCGCCCCTTTAAACATCAGGGCGGCGGAGGCGGGCGCGCCGACGCAACTCAGGTCCCGGGCATAGTCCGTGCCGACGGTAGCGGCAATCCCGGCGACAGCATCGGGATTCAGTGCACTACTAGGATTGAGCGGGTAAGGAAGATTGGGGTTATCATTCGAATCAATCACCCCATCACGATTCAGATCGGCATAACTGTGAGTGCCGCCATCCGGCGACCCGGCCCCGCCCTCCGGATATTCCATGATGCATTGTTGCACCGCCGTGCGGATCAGATTGCTCTGGA
>JACQAA010000119.1 GCA_016195185.1 Pseudomonadota bacterium
AAATACCGGACTCCAAACATGACATCTGGCTGGAACGCGACGAACTCCGGGTTCCCTGGTTAACCAAAGTCGATGCATTTCTGACAGAACAAATCAACAAGCTGGCGACGGCGCCCAAAAAGCCCGCCGTCAACAAAGCGCCAAAACCGCCAAAAGCCGGCTAGGCGACAGGGCCTCATACCCCACCCTCTCATTGCAGAGGTTCTAGGCTACCTTTTGCTTCGGCAGTGCGTCTGGGGCAGCCACAGGTTTCCGCTCCGGCGATGACAATAATTCCTTCGGGATGGCAAAGGCCTGGACCAGGGCCACAGCATGCGAGCGCAATTTCTGGTTAAGCTCAGGTGCCATCTCAGCCAGTGCGCGCGTCTTGTGGGGTGTCATGTAGCCGTTCTCGATATACCAGGTTGAGTGTTTGAGCATGGTGTTGGTGGCAAATACATCACAGAGTTTTTTCAACACCGCCTTGGTTTCAGGATCGGTCTGCTCTCTGACGGCCTTTATAAACTGCTCTGCCATCACTCTCTCTGTATAGGCATCCGCATAAGCGAGCATGTCATCTTGGCACTTGTCGACAGCCGCCCGAAAGCCACCCGTCTCCTTTGCATACTTTTTTATTTTCTTACTCAGCGCCAGCATCATGGTGCGCTCACGCTGGGCAAATGTCTGCTCCTGAAAGTCAGGGTCGAGGAGATGTCCGGCGTGGGTATTGGCCTTCGACAGGTTGAATTTGGAGCTGAGCTGACCCAGCGCCAGAGACGCCATTTTAAGGGTTTTTTTGATGCCAGCCACTTTCTGGAATTCCTGCTTAAGCTCGGTGAGGCGGTTTTTGGCCACCAGCAGGCGGAGCACGGTATTGTCACCCTCGAAGGTGCGGAAGACGTCCACATCGTTGCGAAGGGCGCCGTAGCGGGACTTCGACAGATAACCCGTGCCCCCCTCTACCAGACGCGCTTCATCAATTGTTCGTATTGCATCATCGGAAGATTTGGCTTTAAGCGCCGCTGCCATGGTTTCAAGATCCGGCGCATTGCTGATATGCTTGTCCATCAGCAAGCGTGTGGCAAAGTGCATGGCGTAGGCGTCCGCCAGACGCGGGAATAGCCGGCTCTGAGCAGATTGCTTATCCAGCAGAGAGCTGCCGAAAACAACTCTTTGGTCGGCAAACGTCAGTGCGGTGGTCAGTGCGTTCTTGGCGCCGCTGAGAGAAGCGGCTGCCACGGCAACCCGCCCGGTGACGAGCGTACTGATCATCTTGAAGAAGCGGGCGGCTTTCTTCGCAATATCACTCTGATACTTGCCCGCCTCGTCAATATGGGCAAAGCGATCCAGCATCGCGTCATAAGGTATCTTGATATCCTGAAAGTGCAGATAGCCATTATCGATTCCATTCAGACCGATCTTGTCGCCGCAATCCTCGATCGTAACACCCGGCAGGACTTTGCCGGCTTTGTCGCGAACGGGCACCATAAAAGCATGGACGCCCTCACTTTCGGCATTTTTATCCATCTTGAGCTGGGCAAAAACCACCATCATTTCGCCATGCAGAGCGGCATTGCCAATAAAGGCCTTGCGCGCCGAATCCGACGGCGTATTGATCGTGAAGCTGCGCTGCGCATGATCATAGACCGCTTCCGTTGTTATGCTCTGCACATCTGACCCGCCGCTGACTTCCGTCATGGCAAAGCCTCCCAGCAGCTTTCCGTTCATGATGTCGGGCAGATATTTGGCATGATGCTTCTCGGTACCCAGCGAATACATCCCCATGCCAAAAAGACCAAAGTTGACACCCTGCTTGATCAGAAAACTCATGTCCTGGTGCGCAATAGTCTCGACAAAATTCAAAAATTTCTTCATTTCCCCGCGCCCGCCGTATTTCGGGTCATAGGGGAGTTTCGAATAGCCGGAGGCGGCCAGCTTCTTGACCCATTCAATCGTCTTCTCCCGATATTCCTCTTTGGAAATACCGGACTGGACTGTAAGGAAATCAGGCTGAGTGACAAAATCGCGCGCCTGCTGGCGGATGTCCGCAAAATCGCCCTCCAGAACGGCCTGCAATTTCTTCTCCAAGGGCTTTTTGTTCTCTGGAAGCGATACGACGTCGGACATCACTGTTCTCCTGAATGATTACGAAGGCTTAGTTCAGATAGAATCGAATATTTTTCTTAACGCGGACATACTACACTTAATTTTCTAATTATGGAAGATAAATATAGACAATGGTTGTTTCTCTCCGGGGTTGTTTAAGGTAACATTATTACGTTCTATGCGGGGGGCCCGTATTAATCTATCGTTAACGAGAGATGCGCTACATCTAGTTCATTCCTTAAGAGTTATTCAGGGGGCTATCATGAAGCATATACGAGAAATATCACGGGCAGCAGCCACGCTGGTGACCGCCTCTTTCATGAAAGCCAAACAAGCCGTATCACAGATCGTAACAAGGGCAATGACTACACCCTTCCTCAAAAGCAAGCAAGCCATATCGCGGACGGCAGTAAAGCTGGCGGCTCTTCCCTGGAGAAGGTACGGCCGGGCCCTATCACGAGCAGCGGCGGGTCTGGTGGGAATTCCGGTGGCCGTCGGGCTGACCGCGTTACAAGGGGCGGTGGTCGGGCCGCTCACCGGTGATTATCGGACGATACCGAAGATGCTGCATAGATTCATGCGCAAACTCTTCGGGTATAAGATTGAATTCAATGCAGCTTCAGCGCCGCTGGTTAAGGATAAGCGGGTCTGGTTTGTGTCCAACCACACGTCCCTCATGGACTTCATCGTCGCCGGCAGCGCCCTGAACGGCACCTTTGTCGGCAAAGCGGAAATTCTGAAATGGCCGGTCATTGCACAGCTCGTACAGGCGGCCAAGTTCATCGGCGTGGCCCGCAAGTCCGAGTTCAACGACGAGTCACGCGGAAAAATTGCCCAGAACTTCAATGCCGGCTTTAACGTGATCATGTTTCCCGAAGGGACGACGGGGGAGGGAAAGAAAGTGTACCGATTCCACGGTGCCTTGCTGTCGCTTCTGTATGGGGGAAAAGCCACGGACAAAAAGAAACACGACGTAGCCCTGAAGGACAAAGTGATCGTACAGCCTGTCGCCATCCGGGTTAAATCCGTCAACGGAAAGAATGCGGCGGGAAACGACAACCTCCGCCAGGCTTATACCATGTACGACGAACATAATGCGCTGCGCATGATCTGGAAGTGCCTGCAGATGCGAGAGATTGTGCTGGAGCTGACAGCCTTTACACCCCTTGATCCCACCAATTTCTCCAACGCGAACGACTTGGCTAACAAAGCGGCGTTGGATATTGCGAGCGTGGTCAATCCGGGGCAAACAACCTTCGAAAAGAAAGCCATCCCCGGCATGTAGACCCCGATGGGATCTGGCAATAAACGCGACTAAGGCTGTGGGCCGGTTTTCTTCACGGGTGAAGACCGCCTGGCCTTCTCTTCTTCCTTCAACACTTTTTTGTCCGGCTTGCCGATCTTGGTCAGCGGCAGCTCGTTCCTGAACTCGATGTTTTTAGCATAGGGCAGTTCATAAATTTTCAGGTGTTCCTTGAGGAAGTTGATCAACTTGTCGGGGTCAATGGCCTGGCCGCTTTTGGGCTGGATAAAGGCTTTGACCGCCTCTCCCGACTTTTCATCGGGAACGCCGATAACGATCACCTCGGACACGCCCTCAAACTTCCGGATGGTTTCCTCGATCTTCTTGGGGAAGGCTTTCATGCCGTTGACAATAATCATGTCCTTTTTACGGTCGGTGATAAAGACATAGCCATCGTCATCCATCACGCCGATATCGCCCGTGTGGAAGAATCCGTCCTGATCGAATACATTGGCGGTTTCTTCTGGTTTGCCGAAGTAGCCCTTCATCACTTGCGGGCCGCGCAGGCAGATTTCGCCCTCCATGTGAAGAGACACGCTTTTGTCGGGGAAATCAATGTCCGCGAACTTTATTTCCGTTTTCGGGACCAGCAGGCCGATAGAACCCGGCTTCTTTGTGCCGTTGACGGGATTGGCGATCACCAGCGGCGACGTCTCGGACAGACCATAACCCTCGATAATGTCGATACCCGTCAGCTTTTTAAAACCCGCCATCGTTGTCTCCGGCAAGGGAGCGCCGCCGGAGATGCAGATTTCCAAAGAGCTGAGGTCGTATTCCTGTATATCCTTGAAGTCAATCATCCGCTTGTAGAGAACCGGCACCCCGGCAAATAAAGAGACTTTTTCTTTGGTGATGTTATCCAACATCTTCCTGGTGTCTGGCTCCGCCATAATAATGATCTCAGAGCCCATATTGAGCGAGAGGTTCATCAGGGCTGTCATGCTGAAGACATGGAAGAATGGAAGAATGGCCAGAACTTTCTGTTGTTTTTCTGCTTCCTTGCCGCCCGTGAACCATAGACGAGCCTGCTGGATATTGGATGTCAGGTTCGCATGCGTCAATGCCGCACCCTTGGGCACCCCGGTGGTGCCGCCGGTATATTGGAGCAACGCCACATCTTCCGATTTGACGTCTGCCGGCGCTGGGGATCCCCGGCTGTTCAACAAGTCCTTGAAAGAAATGTGCCGGTCGTCTTTTTTAATTTTGGCCACTGGTTTCACACCATGGCTGTTGCGCAGAGACTGCGCCTTTTTGTTAAAGATATTTTTCAGTGGCAAATGCGCGGTGAGAGCACATAACTTATTCAGGGCCCTAAAGCCGAAGGCCTTGCCGGCGGGCAACACATCCGCCAGATCACAGAAAATGATTTTTTTCAAAGATGACAGACCCATCGCCTTTTCAACATTAGGGTAGAGGGGTTGCTTCTCCGAACCTTCCAGGTTAATCGCGACCATGACGTCAGTGTTGCTGTCCTTGATCTGCTGCGCCAGAGCATCGGCCGGGGCGGTCGGATCAAAGTTGGCAACAGTCGCGCCTGCCTTCATGGCTCCATAGTAGGCGATGATGCAAAAAGGCGTGTTGGGCAGGCAAATGCCGACCGTCGAGCCTTTACCGATTCCCTGA
>JACQAA010000120.1 GCA_016195185.1 Pseudomonadota bacterium
CCTGCTGGGCTACGACCATGAACGACCGAGAGACACAAAAAATATGGAAAAACAGGAATGTGACATTCTCAAGTCTTTAGGCTATCCTGATCCTTATCATGAAATCCCAGCCAAAAGTGTCAGACGTTGATTCTATGGAAGAAGACGTCATCCCGGAAAAGTTGCCAGAAAGTGAGGAGCGCCTATCCGGTCTTATCACCTGGGTAAAAAGCCTGCTACCTGCCAAAAATAGCGATGGGGATGGGGACGAAGACAGTCTGCGCGAAGCCATCGAAGAACTGATTGAAGAAAAAGAGACTCCCCAGTCTTCTGTGGCCCTCCATGAGCGCCGTCTGATCACGAACATCCTGCAGCTCCGCGATCTGCCGGTGGTTGACGTGATGGTACCACGGGCTGATATTGTTGCCATTGACATCTCTGCCCCGCGGGAAGAACTGATTCAGCTGCTGGCAGAGAAGCCGCACAGCCGGATTCCGGTTTATAAAGAAGACCTGGATAATATCATCGGCGTCGTTCACATCAAAGACATGGTGGCCAATATTGCCAGCGGTAAAAGTTTTGAACTGAAAGACATCATGCGCGAACCGATGGTTGTCTCGCCAGCCATGCGGGGGATGGATCTATTATTGCACCTACGTCAGTCAAAAGTACACATAGCCTTTGTAGTAGACGAGTTCGGCGGCATCGACGGTCTCATCACCATCAATGACCTTATCGAGGCTATCGTCGGCGAAATTGATGATGAATACACATTTGAAATAGAGCCACAGCTGATCGAACGCCCTGACGGCTCTGCCCTCGCCGATGCGCGCTACCCCATCCATGAGTTCGAGGCAAAATACGGCAACGTCTTTCAGGAAGATGATGAAGACGGGGACGTTGACACACTGGGCGGCCTTATTACCTCTATCGCGGGGCATGTGCCAGGTCGTGGTGAAGTGATCCGCCACTCCTCTGGCATCGAATTTGAAATTATTGATGCCGATCCACGGCGTATCATGCGCGTACGCATCCGCCATCTACCCAAAAAAGTACCAGCCGCGGCGCAGGAATGAATTTTCTTTCCTCTCTTGAACGCCGCCTTTCCTCTGTCCGCGGTATCAAAAAATATGGCATAGCCTGCGGTCTTGGCGCCCTGATGACACTGGCCCTGCCGCCTATCGGGGCTTTTTATCTCCTCTTGGCCTGCGTGCCAGGGTTTATTTGGCTGACCCGCAGCAGTACCACCAAGATGGGGGCCTTCCTGACGGGCTGGGCCTTTGGCGCTGGATATTTTATTGTCAGTCTCTATTGGGTCAGCGTCGCACTTTTTGTTGACATCAGTTCCTTCTGGTGGGTTTTGCCACTCTCCGTTATTGCGGGACCTGCGGTTCTGGCGCTCTACTATGGGCTTATCCCCCTGCTTGCCTGGCGCCACAGGAAAAGTGAGGAGGCCACTTACGCGCTGATGATTGTTGCCAGCTGGTCATTGATTGAGTGGGTACGCGGACATGCTCTTACCGGCTTCCCATGGAACCTGCCCGGCTACACCTGGAATAACCTCTCGCCCCTCATGCAGACCAATGCAGCTATCGGGATTTACGGCCTGACTTTGCTCACCTTCCTGTGGTCGAGCATCCCGGCGCTGATATTAACCCGGCACAAGAAATTTGTGCCACTGATCATGGTCTCTTTTGTTGTAATTGCATCAGGTGGTGCGGTACGGCTTTATCTGCACCCGACCCAACAATTGAATAACTATACCGTTCGTATCATCCAGCCAAACATCGAACAATCCCTCAAATGGAGCCCCCAGGACCGGCAAAGAAACTTCCAGCACCACCTGGAACTTACCGCCGCACCCACGTCACTACATCAACCAATCACGTTTGTAATCTGGCCTGAGACGGCCGTTACGGTTGACCTGCTACAACATCCGGACGTTACCCGTGCCATCCGCGCAAGTCTTCCTGAAGGAAGCACTGCCCTGTTAGGCACACTGCGCGAAACCGACACGGGTGGGTTTTTTAATAGCGTTTCAGTCCTCGACAAGAAATCTGGCCTTGTCGGCAACTATAATAAACACCACCTTGTACCGTTCGGAGAATATATCCCGTTTCGTCGTTTCCTGAACATGACCCCCGTTGCTTCTGGTATCGCCATGGTTGGCGATTTTACACCTGGTATCGGAATCTCCACATTGCACATTCGAGCCCTACCCAAACCAAGCCCTCTTGTCTGTTATGAAGCGATTTTTCCAGGTGAAGTCGCAAGACATGACGATCGCCCAGACTGGCTCGTCAATGTCACCAACGACGCCTGGTATGGAAAAACAGCCGGCCCACATCAGCATTTTGAAATTGCCCGTGTCCGCGCCATCGAGGAGGGGTTGCCACTGGTGCGCTCTGCCAATACTGGAATCTCAGCCACTATTGACCCGCTGGGGCGTGTTATCGGCATAGAAAAATTGGGCACCAAGGGGGTCGTTGATACCATTCTACCCCACCCGCTGCCCCCAACCCTCTACTCCAGATTCGGGGACACGCTGTTCTTTCTGCTACTCCTGCTGCTAGCCATTGCAGGTGAAACTTTAAAGTCTCAGAAGTAACCGATTAGTTAACCGGATTGTCCCGCACAGCAGATTTAATCAAATCGCGTTTTGATAGAACGACTGGAACCTGCTCAGTGGTACCTTCCTGGGCGATCACATAGAAACTACCTGGGCTGGAAATAAAAAGAACAGCAGCGGAGGCATTATTCACCCTGTCCAAACAAACCATCTCCGCTTCCAGCATCTGCTTATTCCCAACCTGGGTCACATTACCCAGCCTTTGAGAGAAGCTCCCCTTGCAGCGGGCTGCGGATTCCCCTAAATAATCAACAGCCCTATCATTAAGGCTCTTCCCCGGCATCTCTGGCATCTCCTGCGCAAAACCAAAAATATGGTCAGATACCCAACTGTATGAGGCATGCGCTGTCCTGTCTTCTTGCCAAGCTACCCTGCCCTCTGCAACATGAGACAGTTCGAGCCAGTCTCCTAGAGGATCCACACTTTTCTGGGGCAGTACCGTTACCGGATTCTGAACTTGTTGTATCGGTTTAACCTTCTCCCGCTCGTTCTTGATCTCTGCGGCCAACTTCTGATTTTCTGCTTTCAGCCGTTCTAATTCCAGCTCTTGCTGAATCGTCTCGGCTTCCTGATGCCGGTCCGGTTTACGACGCTCGCGCTGATGAAATGTCTTCTTTTTTGGAACATGCTTTTTTCTTACAACGGGGGCAGTTTCCTGAGCCGCCTCATCATGGGTTCCGAGTTGTTCTGAGCAAGCGCTAAGTGCTTGCATTGCCCCCGATACCCCCGTCAGACCAAAATCGAACTGCTGGCCGGTCCAGCTCAACGATAGAGTGTTTTTGTCTTTGAGAGCGGCGTAAAAACCCCTATCAACCCCGACTTTCATGATAACAACCTGTTTGCCGACCGCGATAGCCGCCCTCCTGCGCGTCAGAGCGCCGACACGGACAGTAACATCATAGCGGGATCCGTCCACCCACAGGTCTTTTTTAAAATCAAGGCCGATCGAGTTAGATCCTGTCGCGTTACGAACAAATACCAGCTCTTGTCCATCCTTATAGGAGTTTTTCATTGAGCAATAGCTGATTCCATCTGCGCTCTGAGTGGGAACCGGCCCGACAGTCCACCCGCCCATGGGGCTGTTTCCTCCAGCCGCCGAGACACTCCCGGTCAGACAGCACAACACAGCCAGTACCCCACAAGATATAACAATCCGCTGCCGGACCATCTTATTCCACTTTCCGGTCTATTATCATTGTATGATGATCGTTCCCTGCGAATCCGTGTAGCTAGATGGCGTCGCTTCCGTGGACGTTAGTACATTCAAATGCAGTGACTGCGCGGACACACCCTGCCTGCTAATGCCGGGTGGGACTGAAAAATTTTCCCCAGACTTCTTCAAGGTGCGCACCAGCGCGTCACGCGCGTCACGCACCGCCGTTTTTTCGGCCGGGTAGGCAGTATGGAGGATGGCACTAAAGTTATCACGGTCCTGCAAAAAGAGAAACGACGTTGCGTAGCTGTTGGAGGGCATCTTGCACTCGATGTCAGCGACCGTTAAAAGGCCAGCCTTGCTCGTCTCTGAAGAGGAAATGTGCGCATCAAGGTTACCATTACAGTCACGGCGATAACGATCAATATATTTCCTGACCGCATCATCAAAATTGCCACTGGCAGATTGTCCCTCGTACATGCCGTTCATTTTTCCAGACACCCATCTCGTGACAACGCGCCCGTCAGCCTGATCGACCGGGGCAAAGTCGCTGATAGCCATGCCAGAACTATTCAGTAACCCCTCCAACGTCATCTGGTCAACAGGAGCAATAGAAAGAGCATGAGTACCGCCAGACATTGCCGCCCCCGCAGAGGACCCCGTCGGCCTATGGTAAGACATGATTTGATCTAAAAATGCCCTAGCGCCAGTGGGGCTTTCGTCAACCGAGAGAGGTACAGGTTCCTCCTTGTCTGAAGAGGGGGGGCTACCTCCCGCCGCTGGGGCCAGATCAGCGAGGCTATCCAGCTTTGACTGGACAGCGACTTCATCCGCTTCCCGAGCTTTGGCGCCCAGGCTGGGGACTGCGGTCATCTTTTGCTGAGGTGGCGGCAACGCCGTGTCTGCTCTGGCAAGAGGCGTCTTTTTGACCTGATTTTGAATGCTCGTCTCTATCTCAACCAACTTTTGGGCCTGAGCCCTCAAGCGCTCGGTTTCCCTGGCCTGCTCGGCTGCTTTCCTCTCAAGAGCGGTTTGCTTGACCAGCAGATCAGCAGCAATCGCCTTCAGTCTCTCATCCGTTGCTGCACGTTCGGACTGTGCGGTAGCGACATTCTGTTCCTGTTGCCGCGCCAGAGCAGCAACTTCCGCACGGGCCTTCTCGGCATTTTCGGCAGCAGCGGCACGCTGTGCCTCAACCTCAGAAAGCTGCTTTTGCAGGCGCTCGGCATCCTCCCTCTTGGCGGCCAGATCGGCTGCCATTTTAAAGGTCGCGGGCAGAGTTTTATTCTGCTCCTCATATTGCTGCTTCATTGATTCGTACTGTGCCGTTTTTTCGTTTAACCCCACCTGCAATTTATCAACGACAGAGGCGTGATCCACCAGCAAGCTGTTGAGCTGCGCCTGAACATCGGCCAGCTGCTTGCTATCGCCGCTCAGGGCAGTTTTGGTCGTCGACAACTCCTGTTCTTTCGCGCTCAAGGCCGCTTGCAAAACTTTTGTCTGCTTATCCTGTGCCTCTATGCGCACTGACAATTCCTGCTTTTGTTGCGCCGCAGACGACAGATTATTCTCAAGAGAAGTTGCATGGGCTTTACTATCAGCGAGCTCCTTGACGGTCTTTTCTACGATGGACTTAAGCGGGACATTCTCCGCCATCGCGGCATCCAGCTTCTGTTTGAGCTCCTGACGCTCTGCCTCTACCGCCGTCAGCTTGGCCTGATAATCAGCCTGAGTTTCCGCCAGAAGACGTGCCATTTCGGCGGATTTCTGTGTTTGCTGTTCCAGCGCGGCAGCCAACTCCGCCTCTTTCGCCGCTAAACTGTTCTTCAGGGTAGTCTGGGCCGCCAACTCGCTGTCCTCGGCGGACTTTTTGACATCTTCCAACTGGCTGTGCAGATCATCTCGCTCCTTCTGCAGCTCGGACACATGAAGGGCCAGCGCCCGTGCCTGCCTGTCAAAGTCCTCCGCACGCTCAGCATCGCGCTGTTTGCGGACAGTCTGCATCCAGGCAATTTCTTCGTCCTTGCGATCAACAGCCAGTTTCAGGGCCTCTTGTTCTTGCTGGTGCTCGCTGTTTTTAAGCTCCAGTTCCGCCACTCTTTGTTTCTGCTGCTCAAACTGCTCAGTAACGATATCTAGCCTTTGCTTGACTCCCCTGCGCTCCTCCTCAGCTGCTACCAATTTGGCCTGATAGCTCGCCTGCGCCGCAGAGAACGACGCTGCCATTTCGGCGGATTTCTGTGTCTGCTGTTCCAGCGCGGCAGCCAACTCCGCCTCCTTGGCTACCAAGCTCTCCTTGAGAGACTTGTTGGCCTGCGCTGCCATCTCGTTATCCTGAGCAGACCTCTTAACCGCATCAACTTGTCTCCGTAGAGCATCTCGCTCCCTCTGCAGATCAGACACACGAAAGGCCATCTCATGTTCCTGCCGGCTGATGTCGTCAGCGCGCGCGGCCTCTTGCTGTTTCTGCACCGCCTGCATCTGGTCAATTTCTTTATCCTTGCGATCGACCGCCTGCTGCAAAGAAGCTTGGGTTTGCAGCTGTTCGCTATTCTTCTGCACCGCCGCCACTTTTTGTTTCTGTTGTTCCTGCCCCCCCCCAGCAGGTTTTTCGGTCATGGCAGTCACGCCAGCATCCGAAACGGGTGCCTGGGTGGGTTCGCTCTTGACGATCGCCTTGTCACCGCCCTCGCTGATTTTTTTCAGAACCTCCGGTGACAAATCATCGCTCAGAGCCAAAGACTGTATAGCAGCAATTTTTTGCGCGTGCCGCCGTGCCAGCTCAGCCATTTCTGCCTGCGCCTTGGCGGCTTTTTCTGCAGCCTGCGCACGTTCTGCCTCAGCTTTGGCAAGACGCTCTGCATTTTCCTTTTCTACCGTCTTTGTCGCTGATAACTCCTGCTCTTTCGCCGAGAGCGCCTCCCGCAACAGCTTTGCTTGCATATCTTGCGCCTCTATGCGCGATGTCAGTTCCTGCTTCTGCAAGGCCACAGACGACAAATCGGCCTCAAGGGAAGAAATATGAGCCGTGCCGTCCGCCAGTTCCGCCCCAGTCGTGGCGACCCGACGCCCCGGCTTTAGCGGCAACTCATGGGGCAAACCATCATTCGATGCCAAAGGTTGCTTGTCCACTCTTGGTACGGGAACAGCTGCAGTTTTGGGCCCCTGACTCAGTGCGCCGGCACAGTCCAGCAACTCAACATAAGCAGACGAAAATTTACGGAGTGCGAAAGTCGCCTCCAGCCCCTCTATCTTGACTTTGAGGTGACCATCTTCATTCAAAGCATTGTAGAATTTGGCATCCTGACCAATTTGTATCACGACAGACCTCTCGCTGCTGACGCGCGCAGAAAACTTCCGGGCCGGATCATCATCCACCAGCAATGACGCCTCGTAGTCTGTTCCCAATTTAAAAAAGCTGTCGTGAAAATCTATAGCAATCGAACTCAGACCTTCCGCGTTGTGCGAGAAGGCAAGAACGGTCCCCTTGTCAAACTGGTTCACGATTGCGCAATAGGCTACTCCTTCTTGCCCATCAACCGTGCCCATTTTCCACCGCCCTTGCGACCTCAACAAGCCAAAGTCTTTGCTTGGCACGGCAGCGGACGAAGCTGACGTCGCCGTCAAAATTGCCAGAACTGACAAAGTGGAAAGCAGCGTACTCTTGCTACAACGCATAGACGGACCCCTAAACCAACAAGCGAAAGACAAGCAATCTCCCACTGACTTAATATATTATTAACTCTTTGTTCTTTTTACCAGAAGTTTTTTGGGCGTCAATTTTTATAAGATGAATTCCGAAGTTAACCGCATCTTAAATGTTTGCTTCTAGCATGGTGTCTCCCAACGAGACGTGACTACCGGTAATATCTTAATATCAACCCTAACATTATGGAGATATAATATGGATAAGTTTACCATTCATACCGTACAAACCGCACCTGAAAAATCCAGAGAAATTCTCAACGCCGTCCAAAACAAGTTCGGTTTTATACCCAATGTTATCGGAGAAATGGCGGAGTCGCCCGCCCTGCTGAGAGGCTATAATGAGCTCTCCGTCGCAACAACATCCGGTATCTTTTCTCCGACAGAGCTTCAAGTGATCCAAATCACCGTGAGCTCCATGAATAACAGCTCTTACTGTATCGCTGCCAATACCACCATCGCCGAAAAAAGCGGTGTACCTCGTGATGTCCTAGACTCTCTGCGCCGGGAAAAACCCCTCAAAGATCCAAAGCTGGAGGCGCTGCGCGTCTACACCCAGACAGCGATGAAAAAACTGGGTTGGGCCGAAGAGCGTGACCTCACTGCCTTCTATAAGGCGGGCTATACGCGGGCCCATGCTCTGGAGGTTGTTTTGAACCTCTCACTCAAGATGCTGACCAATTACGTCAATCATGTGGCCGGGACGCCTCTTGACAAAGCATTCGAACCAAACCGGATCGAAGACAGAAAGCCCGGTGAGCGCTCCACACACGCCGCCTAATTGCCCTCTATTCGGGGGTTTAAAAATGGCGGGGCCGAAAGGTCCCGCCATTTTTATCTTTAGCGCTACATGTCGTCTATTTCAGACCATCTGTATCTTTGCCAAAAAGCTTCTGATGGGTATCTTTCAGGCGATTTACAATCATACCAACCAATGTCTTGTGCAGATCCTCTGATATGCCCATCACCACCTGCAGCTCAGCGGCCGAGATAGGGATCAAGACGCTATCTTCTATCGTCCGAACACTGGCCCTGCGCGGCTTATTGGAAAGAGCGCCCATTTCTCCTATCAGCGCCTTTGCGCCCAGCTCGGACAATACCGCTTCCTGGCCACTGGCATCTTTCTTAAAAACCTGAACCCGGCCGCTTTCAATCAGAAACGCATTGGTTCCTACCGTGCCCTGCTCAATCACAATGGTGCCTGCCGGAAAGAATTTTTTGTCAACGGTCAGCATCTCTTGTTTGACTTGAACCTGTCCACCCTGCGCAACATTCAGAGAAACATTTTTGAGGGTCAAGGGGGCTGTCTTCTCGATCATGGCCAATTTGCGCTCTTTTTTCAGCAGCTTCATGCCCATGTCTTGCATACGCTCCTTGCTTAAGCGCATTACATTTTTAAAAAAACTTTCAGAGGTTTGCATCGATTGACGAAATTCGTGAGCATGGATAGTGATGAGCACAGTATCCTCCTTGGTGCGAACGCTGGCTTTGCGCGTTCCATCCGCCACGACCGCCATTTCACCAAACATGGCTTCCGGACCCAGCTCCGCGATAATGACCGGGGTGCCGTGAGAATCCTGGGCAAAAACTTCGACCTTGCCACTCTCGATCACAAAGGCACGATTTCCTGTTGTGCCTTGTTCAAGGATCAAAGTTCCCGCCGGAAAAAACTCCCGGTTCAATATTTTGATGTTCCGCGCCATGATCACCCCGCATAGTTGATGATATGATACATCATTTACTATTTCATTGCCCGGCTATTATTTTATGGTAATATCTAGGTGAACATAAATACCATAAAATGAAAGATGCCTTGACATCGCCCCCTAACATTCTATACAACGACCCTCTGGGACAATGTGACGGCTAATGGAGATTTATTTTGACAAAACGTACCTATCAACCGAGCAAGCTGGTGCGCAAACGCCGCCACGGCTTCAGACTGCGTATGGCGACAGCGAACGGCAGAAAGGTGCTGGCCAGCCGCCGCGCAAAAGGCCGCAAGAAGTTGTCGGCGTAAGAGATTTTCCATGTGCGCCGCAGTGAATTCACTGAAGGCGTCTGCTGACTTTCAGCGCATTTCCCGTCTGGGACGAAAGTGGACATTCCCGAGTTTTATCATGCTTATCCTGCACCGCGATGAAAAGGACGCTCCCTTCCGTCTGGGGCTGACGGTCAGCCGCAAACTTGGCAATGCGGTGGTACGGAACCGCGCCAAACGCCGTCTGCGCGAAATGGTGCGCCTATGCATCTCTCCTGAAAAACTCCGTGGCCTTGACATTGTCCTGATTGGCAGGGTCTCCGCCACGGAAAGAGGCTTCTCCCTCATGAAACAGGATTTTCTATCTGGACTGGCACAGTTAGGAATTACAGCATGAGCCGTTTTCTTTTGTCAGTCATCCGGGTATATCAATACCTATTCTCTTCTCTGACGGGAAGGAGCTGCCGCTACTACCCCACTTGTTCGACCTATACCGCACAATCGATTAGCCGCTTTGGAGCTGTGAAGGGGGGCTGGATGGGGATTAAAAGAGTCCTTCGCTGCCATCCCTACCACCCCGGGGGATATGATCCGGTTTCCGACAGAAAGGCCGATATATGACCCCGCCCCCTCCTCCCGATGAGCAAGACAGCTCCCGCCTACTACTGGCGATTGCTATCTCACTGGCGATTCTGCTGGGCTTTCATTTCATGTACGAAAAGCCACGACAGGAGAAGATGCTACAGGCACAAAGGGCTGCAGCACTGACACCCACCACAGCGGCAGGGTCTGCCACCGAAAACAAACCACTCAAACCCCGTCAGGAAGCTATTGCGGCCACTCAGCGGGTTCCGATTCACAGCGGCGAACTCAGCGGATCCCTCTCTCTTGTCGGCGCCAAAATCGATGACCTGTTACTCAATGAACACTATGCGACGATCGAGAAGAAAGAGCGTGTGGCGCGGCTGTCACCCCCCAACACAAAAGACGCCTATTACGTGGAAAGCGGCTGGACCAGTGACGACAAATCTCTGCGCCTGCCCGACAGCGAGACGGTCTGGTCTCTGGCCCCCGGCAGCGCCGCAGTGCTTGCCCCCGGTAATACCGTCAGCATGCAATGGAACAACGGACAGGGGCTTCTGTTCACGCGTAAAATAGAACTCGATGACAATTATCTATTTACCATTACGCAGGAGATCACAAACCGGACATCCTCTGAGAAGAAATTTAACGCCTGGCACCTGATCTCGCGTCACAATCTGCCGGAAGATTTCAAAGGGTTTTTTATCCTGCATGAAGGCCCGCTTGGATTCCTGGATGGCAAGCTGCGCGACCCCCAGTACAAAGACCTGGTAAAAGGAGAAAAAGTCGAGATTGAAAATACCCACGGCTGGCTTGGCATTACGGACAAATACTGGTTTGTGGGAATTCTTCCGAACCCTCAGGAACAATTCGACGC
>JACQAA010000122.1 GCA_016195185.1 Pseudomonadota bacterium
AAACAGCTCCTCTTCCTGACGGGCCAGCTCGGCGCCACTGGCATCAACAATAATAGCCTTCAGCTCGATGAGCTTTGGCACAGCTGCCATTCAAATCTCCTTACTTGCGTACAACAATGCACCCGACAGAATGGGCGGCCTTCAAAGCCGCACAAATTTCCTTCGCGTGATCTGCCGTTGTTGTTCCGGCCTGCAAGCGGTAATAGGTGCCTTTCCCCGCCAGATCTACCTTCTCTATTTTCATGTCCAGAGTGCCAAAAAGGTCAGGAAATTTTTTCTTCAGTTTTTCCCAATCTCTTTTTACCGCCGACATGTCATGATAGGAGCCAAGCTGGACATAAACATCGCCAGACGCAGCAATAGCTGGCTTGGCGACTACAACCTTGGGAACCTCTACTTTATCGGGAGAAGACTTGACATCTTTTGTCGGTGACTTCAGCCCCGGTTTCGCCGGCTTGATATCCACATCCTTGTTGATGGGCTCCTCTTGGGCCGGTAAAAGCTTCTCGATCTCTGCGGCGGGATTCTTTTGTAGCGGATCAAAAACGGTACTGTCCTGATGCGGCACTTCCATCCCGCCAGGATCCGCCGGTACCGTCTTGACCGGCGACGTATCCGCCTTCACCACCGGTACATCCATATCACTGTATTTTTCCGCACCGCGTGGATAAGCATACCAGAGGATCCCCGCAAAAACAACCAGAGCTGGGCTGAGCTCTTTATCCTGCTCGATCAAAAACCGCAGCGTCGTATCATCACTCCCCTTGTTCCAAAAAGCATGAAATTCGGAAGCCAGATCATGCAAATAGATGGTGACACGATGCGGTTCATGTGCCTCTGCCGCGGACTCAACGTAACGCGGCCATCCTGCCATCATCCGCACCAGTTTCAATTCTTCTTCAGAGTTAAGACGCTTCACATCAGTCTTCGCCAGCGCTGCGGCAGACACGTCGGTATCCGGCCATAATTCCTTGGCATTGCGCAGGACCGAGCAGCAGCGTGCATGCGCGTATTGCACGTAGAACACGGGGTTGTCCTTGGTCTGCTCCACCACCTTGGCGAAATCGAATTCCAGCTCGGAATCCGGCGTGCGCGACAGCATGAAGAAACGCGTCGCGTC
Source organism: Pseudomonadota bacterium (assembly GCA_016195185.1). Classification (GTDB taxonomy): domain Bacteria; phylum Pseudomonadota; class Alphaproteobacteria; order Micavibrionales; family UBA2020; genus PALSA-926. Next base: position 1,121 of record JACQAA010000122.1, read on the forward strand.
CGCGCCCACTTCCTCGATCATCTCGCGCAGCGTGATGATGTTGCCGGAGCGCTTGGAGAACTTTACCGGCACTCCATCCTTCAATATCTTGACCATGCCACAGAACATCACATCGATCCGCGCCTTACCGCCGCTCAGCGCCGCCACCGCCGGGCGCATCTTGTCGAGGTAATTGCCGTGATCCTTGCCGAGCACATTGATCATCCATTTATAGCCGCGTTGTATCTTGTCAAAGTGATAGGCGATATCCGGCATGATATAAGCCCAGGTGCCGTCGCGCTTTTTCAAAGGACGGTCGGATGAATCTCCGAATTTACTGGAACGGAATAGCGTCAGTTCCGCCGGCTCCCAATCCTCCATCTCCTTGCCCTTCGGCGGCGGCAGGGTGCCGGTATAAATCAGATCCATATCTTGCAAAATCTTGAAGACCTTATCGAGCGTCCCACCCTCGACAACCTCGCGCTCGTTTGAAAACACTTCGTGGGTGATGCCGATCAGCGCCAGATCCTGCTTGATCATATCCATCATCGTGCGTACGGAAAAATCGCGGATCGGCACTAGCCATTCTTTCTCATCTTTACCGAGCCACTTTTTTCCGTCACGCTTGGCCAGCGCCTGTCCAACATCCTTCATATAATCGCCGGGATAAAGCCCTTCCGGAACCTCGCCGATATTTTCACTCAGTGCCTCACGATAACGTAAGTATGCCGTGCGCGCCAAAACATCCACCTGTGTACCTGCATCGTTGAAATAATATTCGCGCGTCACATCAAAACCAGATTTTTCCAGCAAATTAGCCAGCGTATCGCCGATCACTGCGCCACGAACATGCCCCGCATGCATCGGCCCTGTTGGATTGACGGAAACGTATTCGACGTTGACCTTCTCGCCTTTGCCCATCTTGCTGTCGCCGTAATGAACACCGGCAGACAGAATATCAATCAGCACGGAAGACCATTCCGTATTGACAAGGCGGAAGTTGACAAATCCAGGCCCCGCAACGGACGCTTCACGGATCTCTGGCAGCTTCTTCATCTTCGCTACAAGCAAGTCTCCCAACTGGCGCGGGTTCTTGCCGGCAGGCTTGGCCAGCACCATCGCAGCATTGGTGGCCATATCGCCATGCGCCGCCTCGCGTGGCGGCTCGACCTTGACGCGCGAATAATCAAGCCCGGCCGGCAGTTCGCCGTTGGCGACCATCTCTTCCAGCAACTGGACGTTTTTATCGCGGTAATAGTTAAATATGTTCATCGAATAACCTGATAGGCGTCAAACAGTTCCTGATGCTCCAGAATAGCTAGACGGTCCGTCATGCTCGCAATATAATCCGCAACGGTGCGCGCCTGCCAGGTCTTGGGCTTCCAACCCTTGGGCGGGTTTTCAATTTGCTTGAGCAGCTCTGGCGACAGGCAGCGCGGGGACTCCATGAACACACCAAACAAATCCTGGACAATGCTAAAGACCTTGAGCCGCACGCGGCTGAGATGCTGGGACAAGTAAAAATGCGACCAGAGGAAATCGCGCAACGCCTCGTCATTTTTTTGCATGGTCTCCGACATGGCCACCGTCATGCGCCCCGCATGACGAATGTCATCCGCACAGCCTGGCCGCAGCGCGCTGATCCGCCGCCGGGTTTCCGCCAGCACATCCAGAACATAGGTGCCCATTACATCGCGCACCACTTCCTGCACGATCAAGCTTTCGTCCAGCCCCGGAAATTCTTTGCGTTTCTTGTGAATAATGGCACTCACCCACTCCACTTCTTCGAGATCTTTCAGGGTAAAAAGACCTGCTGCGAGACCGTCATCAAGATCGTGGCTATTATACGCGATGTCATCTGCAAGACCCGCTACCTGCGCCTCAATAGAAGCATAAGTACCCAGCATCAGATCCATTTCATCCTTTATCACATTCAGCGTGATTTCCAGCCTGGGCTTTTTGCCTTGTTTGATGACAGGACCATTGTGCTTAACTAGCCCTTCCAATGACTCCCAGGTTAAATTGAGACCATCAAAGTGGGGATATTTCTTCTCCAGTAGAGTCACCACACGCAGGGTCTGGTCATTGTGATCAAAACCGCCATAGGGCGCCATGCATTCTTTCAAGGCATCTTCACCAACGTGGGCAAAGGGCGTATGGCCCAGGTCATGCGCCAAGGCGCAAGTCTCCGCCAGATCCTCATCGATCCTCAGCAAGCGCGCCAGGGAGCGGGCCACCTGCGCTACCTCGATACTGTGTGACAGCCGCGTGCGGTAATGATCGCCCTCATGATAGACGAATACCTGTGTTTTGAACTTCAGACGACGAAAGGCCGCGGAGTGAATAATCCTGTCGCGGTCACGCTCAAAATCACCGCGGGTTTTACTCGGCACTTCCGGATAAAGCCGTCCCCGGCTGTCATAGGGGCGCGAGGCATAGGCCACCAAACCGTCGTCAAGCGGACCAATTTTAGATACGGATTTCAATTTATTAGATTTGGACACTTTGGTCTGTTTCAACTTGCCACGTACGGGCATAAAAACTCCCTGATTGTTCTTGATTTGCTGGGATTCTAGACCATATAATGAGGATCACATAAAGGAAAAATAACGATGTCGCTGGCTATGAATATGACAATGTCTGACAGCGCCGCTGGTCGCATTGCTGCCACGCGCGATAAGCGCGGCAATCCAAAGCTGATGCTGCGGGTCACGGTTCTGGGCGGTGGGTGCTCGGGTTTCAAATATGCGCTCGATTTTGATGATCAGCTCCACGCCGATGATGTCACAGTCGAAAAGAATGGCGCGGTACTCGTCACGGACGAATCATCCCTGCCGTTCCTGCAAAACGCCGTGGTCGACTATGAGCAAAGCCTGATAGGTGCCTCCTTCAAAATCAAGAACCCCAATGCGGCATCTTCCTGCGGCTGCGGAAATTCCTTTTCTACTAAAATGTAATTATTTCCGACTGGGGCACGATTCAAGCCGTGTACCTCTTGATAAATAAATCGCTATCTTTCGTTGATGAATTAAGGTAAATTGCCGACAGGCTGTCCGTGAAAGAATAAACCATGTCAAAAGAAGAAAACGAATTTCGGCCCAGACCCAGAAGGGGCGGACAAAGAGTTGGAGACAAAAGCGGTGCCCACCGACGCGATCGGCGGGACCGCGACTCTGGTGATCGACCCAAGAGAAATCGAGGAGACCGGTCGACACACAACGATTCCAGGCCCTATGCCAAACGTGACAAGGGTGACTTTGAGCGACGCGAATTTTCTAACCATGGTTCCCGCCCCCCGCGTGATCGCCAGTCTGGTGACAAGCGCCGGACCTTTGGTGATCGTAAACCATTTGGTAAAGATAAACGCGATAACCGTCCACAAAAGAGATTCAAACGCTATGATGAACGTCCGGCACACAGGGGATTCAGCGGCCACCCCTCACCCTCCGGCCCTAACGAGAACCGTTCTCCGGCCAATGTAGAAACGCTGCAAAAACTGAAATCATCGCGGCCAACTTATGGCCCACCCTCATCCGCCTATCTCTATGGCATTCACACCGTGACGCAAGCGCTGCTCAATCCACAACGCGTGCATAAACGCCTTCTCTGCACACAAAAAGCCCATGAATCCATTCAGGAGACATGGGCAGAAGCGCAAGAGGATGGTATTGCCCTGCCGGAAGTGATCACCGTAGAGAAAGAAGATATTGAACGCCTGCTGCCCCGCGATGCCGTCCACCAAGACATCCTGCTGGACTGTCAGCCGCTGGAAGAAACTTCTCTCCACGAACTTTTACTCACCATACCAGAGGATGCCAAGATTCTGGTGCTGGACCAAGTAACGGACCCGCATAATGTTGGCGCTATCCTACGCTCCGCTGCCGCCTTCGGCGCCAAAGCCGTGGTCGTGCAGACTCTCCATGCGCCGGAAATCACCGGCGTGCTGGCAAAATCAGCGTCTGGCGCTCTTGAGCACGTGCCAATGGTACGCGAGGTGAACCTGAGCCGCGCTCTGGAGCAACTCAAGAAAGCTGGATTTTTCTGCATTGGTCTTGCCGAAGAAGGAAAACAAACTCTCGCGCAACTGAAACTCACAGGAAAAATAGCACTGGTACTCGGTGCCGAAGGCGCCGGTCTCCGCCGCCTTGTCGCAGAAAACTGCGATGAGTTGGCCCAATTGCCCACACAGGGGCCCATCGGTAGCCTGAACGTCTCAAACGCAGCAACAGTGTCTCTATATGAACTAAACCGGAAATAATGCCGGAATATATCGACATATTCGACGCCAATATGTCACCTGTCCCCCCATACAAGATGGAGAGGAAAGAGGTGGTCAAGACAATGCATTGGCACCATACTTTTGATTGCTGGATTGTCAGGCGTGATCCTTCGGGAGATAAAATTTTGCTGCAACTGCGCAGCAAGCAAAAAATTAATAATCCAAATACTCTTGACATTTCTGCTGCAGGCTGGCTGCAATCTGGCGAACGACACGAGGTGGACGGCATACGTGAAGTAGAGGAAGAGTTAGGCATCACAGTGGATCCAACAGACCTTTACTATGTCGGGATGGTCAAGGAGGCGACGGATCGTCCCGGATATTATGCGCGGAACTTTTGCCACACCTATTTCTATGAAACGACCCACCGCCTTTCAAACTACAAGCCACAGGCCAGTGAAGTGGATGGGCTTTTTGAAATAAATATTTCAGAGGGGATCAAACTGTTTTCTGGGGAACAACAGAGCATTGAAATCACCGGCGTCGCCAAAGACGGCCAGACTTACCAACCAACGCAGCGAACCATCAGCACTTCCGATATGTGCGGCGAACATGACAGGTGCAAATTGACCAAATATTATCTAAAAATCTTCTTACTGGCAGAGCTCTATCTACGGGGCCATCGGCCGCTGGTGATATAAAGCCATCATATAATTCACCTAAAATTTTCAGTGAATATAGCTGAATTCTCAAGGTTTTTTAGCTCTTTGTTCATCGTATCGTATTACAATGGAATGATAGGCAACAATCAAACAGAACAGGAATGCAACCGCCGTGCAGAAGAGTCACGCCTCCATTCGCGCCGCAGCCCATCCAGAGATAACGCCCATGCTCAAATCAATATTATTTGGCATCGCTATTATATTGCCCTCTGTTCTGTCGGAAATGTACCTGAAAAACCACGGCGTCCCGGCACAATATGCTTTCCTGACAGCCTCCGCCGTCGTGTTCCTGGCGGTTCTAGATTTTATAATAATCATTGCAATTGAACCCTTTCGTCGCAGTCTGAGCATTCTCACAATACCCACGTTGCTCAGCTCGATCGCAGTCATCTTTTTGTATATGGTGACAGAATCTCTTAACCGATTCTTCGAGCACCTCGGGTATGCGTTTCTGAGCGTGCCAGTTGTCACCGCCGGTCTTCTTATCTACGTTGCCATCCTTTGGGAAAAAAAGATTTTTCTCAAGTCGTATCTCTGCCTTAACAGTATCGCCCTGGAGCTCCTCTGGGCCATGGGCAACACCGATAAAATCACGATGCCGTTTTAAAAAATCTCAACATCAGCCGCATCACATCATTATCTTCGGCGGGTGGCACCGGTTCCTGCCCGGTTAGCCAGTTAAAAATATCCGGGTCGCTATTGTTGAGAAACCGGTCGTAAATCGTCAATTGCTGGCCATCAAACTTTGGTACATGTACTTCAGCAAAAGTCCCCAGCAATAAATCAATTTCACGTGTGCCACGGTGCCAGCTACGAAAAATAAGCTGTTTGCGCTTTATGGATATGTTGCCCTCGGGTGTTTCCTGTGGCACAGTACCTTCTCCTTATCCCTTGAGAGTACACCATATGTCACTCAAAAAGTTCATCTAGGAAAACTTTTTCCGCTTGCAACAAGGAGAAAGGCGTGACACGGCCCTTTATTCTCGATCCCCTCTTTCAATCCACAAAGGTTATTCCGGGCGTCGGCCCGCGATTGACAAAACTACTGGAAAGGGTAGCAGGGGCGCGGGTGGTGGATTTGCTCTGGCACCTGCCCTCGGGCATCATCGACCGCCGCTATGCACCCAGGATCGCTGAGGCACAAACAGGCCAAATTGCCACGCTTACCGTCACCATTGACGAGCATCTGCCCCCGAAAAGGCAGTCCCTGCCCTATAAAATACGCTGCCACGATGAGACAGGCGCTGTAGATCTGATCTTTTTCAATGTCAAAGGGGATTATCTCGAGCAGCAATTGCCTCCGGGAGAACAGCGCCTTGTCAGCGGCAAGCTGGAAACCTATGGCGGCACCATGCAGATGCCGCATCCGGATATGATTGCTTCCCTTGCTGACCGTGACAGCGTTGAAATAATTGGACCGATATATCCACTGACGGCTGGGCTCACGCATAAAGTAGCCTCTAAAATCATTCGCGGCGCCTTGACAAGAATCCCGGAACTGGAGGAATGGCAGGATGCCACCTTCCTCAAGCAGCAAAAATGGTCCCGCTGGCACGAAGCGCTCAAAATTGCACATCATCCACAGTCAGAAGAAGATCTGTCGCCCCAGCACCCTGCACGACAACGGTTGGCTTACGACGAACTGCTGTCCAACCAGCTCACTATTGCGCTGGTTCGCCTGCAGCAGAAAAAAGACAAGGGCCGGGTACTGGAGGGTGACGAAGCTCTCCATCAAAAGGCGCTCGCCGCCCTGCCCTTTGAACTGACACAATCACAAAAACAGGCAATTGATGAAATCAGAAGCGATATGCGTCTACCCTCGCGCATGCTACGGCTGCTGCAGGGAGATGTTGGTAGCGGAAAAACGGCAGTCGCCTTCATGGCTATGGTTCACGCGGCGGGCAGCGGCGGACAAAGCGTTCTGATGGCGCCTACAGAAATCCTTGCCCGCCAGCACGAGGGCACTCTGTCAACGTTTGCTTCCCGCATCGGCCTTAACGTCGTCACCCTGACCGGACGGGATAAGGGAAAACAGCGCGAAAGAATCTTGAGCATGATCGCCAACGGCGAGGCACATATTGTCATCGGCACTCATGCCCTTTTTCAGGAGGATGTTGCTTTCAAAGGCCTCGCACTGGTGATTATCGACGAACAACACCGCTTCGGCGTGCACCAACGTCTGCAGCTTTCCGAAAAGGGCAATATGTGTGATGTGCTGGTCATGACGGCAACGCCCATCCCCCGCACGCTGACGCTGACTGTCTACGGCGACATGGATATCAGTCGCCTGACTGAAAAACCCGCTGGCCGACAACCGGTGGATACCCGCCTCGTCACCAGCGAACGCGTGGAAGAAGTAATGGAAGCACTTCAGCGCAAGATCAACGCCAATGCACGCGTTTACTGGGTCTGCCCGCTGGTGGAAGAATCGGAAAAACTGGATCTGGCAGCGGCCGAAGAACGCTTTTTGCTGATGCAACAGCGTTTCGGACCGCGTGTTGGCCTGCTGCATGGGCGGATGAAACCGCACGACAAGGATGCTGTGATGAGCGCCTTTGCGCGCGGCGATTTGGATATCCTGGTTTCTACCACCGTGATCGAAGTGGGGATGGATGTACCCGAGGCCACAGTGATGGTGATAGAACATGCGGAACGTTTTGGCCTGTCACAGCTGCATCAATTACGCGGACGTATCGGACGTGGGTCAGAAAAATCTGTCTGCATCTTATTGTATCATCCACACACCGGCGCTATCGCCAAAAAACGGTTGACCACCATCCGCGACACCGAAGACGGTTTTATTATCGCTGATGAGGATTTGAAATTGCGTGGCGCCGGTGAGGTCCTTGGCACGCGGCAAAGCGGGCTGCCTGAATTTCATCTTGCTCATCTCGAACTTCACAGCGCGCTGGTTAAAATCGCCTTCGCTGACGCACGCCTCATTCTGGACCGCGACCCCCATCTGCTGTCCCCGCGCGGCCTGGCGCTGCGCACATTACTGTATTTATTCGAACGGGATACGGCGATTAAATATCTGAGGTCGGGGTAACAGGACTAGAGGGCTCTCTGCTGTATTACCTGCAGCAGCACATCATGGGCTTTGAGATCAGGCCCCAGAACCTTATCAGTCACGGACGTCAAGCGTTGCTTGATCTGTTGCACATCCACGACATTGCCTTTCATCATGGCATAACCAGCGCCAATGGCGCCGTAAAGATCCTGAATATAGGCATCCGTCAGGCGCGGTTTATAGACGCTTACTTTTTCTTTGTCTGCAAACTCAATCTCCAGTGACACCAGCAGACTGACCTGCTGTGTCAAGCCTTTCGCGGTGATAATGGGGAGATTGATAGGATCAAGCTGAATATAGGCGAACTCGGGGGGCGGGCCACTTTCACCCTTCGTCTCACTCTCTGCAGCATAAGTACGCGGTACCAGTACCGCCAGAAAACAAATGACTGACAAAAAGAAAACTATCCGGCCCATTATGTCACCCACAGTAGTCCTTGACCATACCCCCTATTGTCCCCCTCAGGCCATTAAGCTTACGTTAATAAAGTAGACAATGCTACCTAGTTTAAAGACACCAATTTGCTATGTTTTCGCGAATACAGGAAGTAAATGACCAAGCCCACCGCCAACCAAACAACGAAGCGCAGATGCGTTGTCAGAGGCAAAAACACGATCAAGGCCGCACAGGATAACACTCCCAAAACCGGCAAAACCAGACCGAAAGGCATCTTAAAAGGCCGTTTCATCTGGGGCTGCGTTTTACGCAACACAATGACGCCGCCACAGACAAGTACAAATGCAACCAATGTGCCAATATTGACCAATTCGGCCAAGATTCCCAGTGGCAGAGCCCCCGCCATAATGGCCATGATGACCCCGCAGATCACCGTGTTTCTGACTGGGGTATGTCTTTTTTGGTCAACTTTGGAAAAGAACTTTGGCAACAGTCCATCGCTGGCCATCGCCAGAATAATGCGCGTGAGACCATAGTAGAGAACCAGCATGACCGTGGTCAGACCGGTGATAACCCCGGTGGCCACGAGAGCTGACGCCCAATTCACCCCGATCAGCTCCAGCGCATGCGCTACGGGGGACGAGACGTTAAGCTTGGTATAGGGAACGATCCCCGTCAAAAGACCAGAGACCACAATGTAAATCACCGTACAGAAAGCCAGCGATACGAGGATACCAATTGGCGCATCGCGCTGGGGGTTTTCTGCTTCTTCCACCGCCGTGGACACAGCATCAAATCCGACATAAGCAAAAAACACCAGTGAGGCGCCCGCCAGAATACCGACGGTCTTGCCATCCTCTGCTGTCGAAAACCAGCCGAAAGGCGCAAACGGAGTCCAGTTGGCGGGATGAACATGAAACAGCGCCACGCCGATAAAAACAGCAATCGTCAGCAGCTTCACGAAAACCATCGCCATGTTCAGACGCGCACTCTGCTTGATTCCCGCAATCAGCAGACCCATAAGAATGAGAATAATTACCACGGCCGGCAAATTAACAATACCTCCCACATGCGGCCCCTTTGTCAGGGCATCCGGCAAGCCAAAACCAATTGCTGTCAAAGCATTGTTGAAATATCCTGACCAGCCATTGGCCACAGCTGCAACACTGACACCATATTCCAGGATCAGATCCCAGCCGATGATCCAGGCGATAAACTCGCCAAATGCCGCATAGGAGTAGCCATAAGCGCTACCGCAGCCGCCCACACTGGCGGATAGCTCCGCATAACTGAGAGCCGCAAAAGCGCAGGCAATCCCCGCAACAACAAAAGACAAAACAACCGCCGGCCCTGCCTGTGTTGCCGCCGCAATTCCGGTCAGGACAAAGATTCCTGTACCGATGATCGCTCCAATCCCCAAAAAGGTGAGATCGAACGCCGTCAGGCACTTCATAAGACCATGTGTCGAATAAGCAGTCGGCAATTTTTTCCGGGTCATCTGCCGTATCAGTCGCATAGTAAAAACTCCTGTGTTGGCAAAGCAACGAACTGTTATTATAGTGTAATGAAACAGCAATGGGAAGACACTAAGGGAGATGTTCTCATGAAGGAAACACACTCGTGATCGATTTTGACATCAAAAATAAAAACCAGATTTATCGCCTGGTCGCCGGCATATCTGGCTTCTCTGTCATCTTCATCAGCTGTCTAATCATTATGGCACCCTTCTTCCCGGCGATTTTGCTGGCGACAATCCTCACGCTGGCCACCTGGCCAGCCTTTAGCTGGCTCAACCGGAAGCTACGAAACCGCACAACACTTGCCGCCAGCCTAATGACCACCCTGATGGCCTGCTTGTTTATCTTTCCTCTCGTCATTATCGGCACAAGCATCACTGATAACTTTACAAAGGTGTATAGCGCAGTGCAGGACTCTTTGCAAAATCGCACCGAAGATACTGCGAGGAAGCTGCATTCAGTTCCCTATATCGGAAAATATCTAGAAAAGTCGTGGGTTGTGGTTGCTGCGGATAAAGGACATCTCAGCACCATGTTGGAGGAATATGCGGCGCCCACCTCGCAAAAACTGATCGCATTGGCCGGTATCGTCGGCCGCGGGCTGCTGGATGTCAGCTTGGGCGTGCTCATCTCCTATTTCTTTTTCCGTCATGGACCGCGCGTAGCTGTCAGGCTGGGCAATCTGATCGACAAATTCGGTGGCAGCCGCGGGCAGCATCTCCTGCAGGTCTCTAAAAATACCCTGATCGGCGTGGTTTACGGCAGCAACCTGCCGCTTCTTCTGGTGTTGCTTGGCGTGCTGGGAGGCATGCTGGCCTTCGGTTTCATCGGCATCTTTCTCGGCCCCACCATCCTCGCCGTCGCCTACAGCCTGATGATTGAATGGAGCAGCGTAAGGAAAAAAACATGAGCAATAAAATCCAGACAGCGTTTTTTATTCTGTTCTTTATCGTACTGATCGGCGGTATGAGCTGGCGCAACATGCATCCGCAGCCAATCAACCTCGATTCTCATGGTGATGCTGCACATACCATAGTCGGATATTATCTCGACGACAGGGGGTCCGCTGCAGCTGTTCCGGATGACGATCGACCCCTCACCATTGCTCAAGGGGAATTCAAGTATGGCCCGCGCGGTGAAACCAGATTTACCCACCAAGGGATACCTCCGACACTCTTCGCTCAGCGTGATATCCGTCTTCTGCTAAAACTGGAGAGGCTCCCGAAGAATCCTGAGAAGACTTTTGTACAAATAGACGCCCTACTGCAAGACTGGGCGCATCAGGGCACATCTGTCAGCAGCCTTGTTCTGGACTATCATCCTAAAAAGATTGACTTTAAGGCTTATTCGACGTTTATCACGGGACTAGCAAAACATCTTAGGTTGGCTGGAACCCCACGCGCTATGATAGCTGTAGCAGACACATCCTGGCTGGATAACTCTCAAAAAACTTGTAAGCTTCTGGAGGACAATATTGGAATGTTTCTTTTTGAAATACCATCCCTACCCCTTCCACCCGCTCTGCTCCAAGCATTCGCCCATTTTGGAGATCGGTTTCAGCTAAAACTGCCAGGGACAGAGGTCCCCTCCGATAACGAGACAAGGGCACTGGAAAAAATCGATACTTTTGGGGGATCATGGTCCACCCTGGACGCTCATACCCATCCCCCCAAAAAAAGCGACCAGATGGTCCTTTTCCCAAAATTATAGAAAGGAATTGAATATGGCGTTAAAAATCGGCGATCAGTCCCCCTCCTTTAAAGGCATGACTGCCGGTGGCACCCTGTCTCTGGGCGATTTAAGGGGATCCCATATCGTGCTTTATTTCTATCCAAAAGATGATACGCCGGGCTGTACAAAAGAAGCCTGCGCCTTCCGCGACAGCCTACCCCGGTTCAAAAAAATGAATGCCAAAATTTTTGGTGTTTCAAAAGATGACATCACGTCACACGAAAAATTTGCCCAGAAGTACGAGCTACCCTTTACACTCATCAGCGATGAAAACGGGAACCTCTGCGATTCGTTTGGTGTATGGGTTGAAAAATCCATGTATGGCAAGAAATACATGGGGATAGAGCGTGCAACATACTTAATAGATAAAAACGGTATCATCAGGAATATTTGGCGCCCGGTAAAAGTTGATGGTCATGCCGAAGACGTGCTATCTGAAGTAAAAAAATTATAAAAATCATCAAGTTATTTGTTAGAGATTAATTTTTTTCTTGAATAGTCACGTAATAGAATGACCTCTTCCTCTCCTTTGGTTTTTTATATTATGTAATATCTACCTTGTAGATGGCTATTAAAGAGTCGAATTTACTTGATTTTTGAATCGTATAGGTCTTTATTGCCAAGTGAACAGTTAAACGGATTCAAATTGGTCAGGCCTTCATTGGCCTGCCAGGGTAATCAAGCAGGCAACTAAACTCCCCTGAACCCCCCAAACCCCACTTGATTACCCGAAATTACAAAACCCCTGCCGGTAATCCCCGCGCGGGGGTTTTTGCTAAATAGTCCCCTCATTCGCCTCACACCACTTCAACGGTCCGTCAATTGCCTGCCAATTTGCTTGATTGACAAAGAGGGGGGCATACCCTATCTCTTTATCCCGAGAAACGTGACTAGGTTTATCTCCGCTGGGCACGTTTCGTAAGAATGATGAGTGAGCACGAACTTTTTGCACCTGAAGATGGTTTGTAGAATGAGGAAGTAAATGCTGTTGTAGCTCAGTGGTAGAGCACCCCCTTGGTAAGGGGGAGGTCGGCGGTTCAATCCCACTCAACAGCACCATTTAAATCAATGACTTAGCTACATATCGCAAAATTAAAAATATACTGGGGTTACGCCGGGGTTACACTCAGTGGCCTTTCGCCCTATTTCTTATGGCGGCTATCATTTGCCCAAAGCCAGTGAAATACACCCGTAGCAAGCAGGCACCCGACTATCTGTGCAGCAATAAACCCCAAGACATCATCAGGCCTAATGCCTGAGAAGGTGTCTGTCAGGGAGCGGGCAATTGTTACTGCTGGGTTTGCAAAAGATGTTGATGACGTAAACCAGTAACCGGCAGTTATAAATAAGCCTACAGCATAAGGCACTGCGTCTGGCCGGGTGCGTAGACAGCCTAGGATCGTCGCCAACAGCCCGAAAGAAGCCACAACCTCACCTGTCCATACCCCAGCGCCTGTACGGATATGTGTTGATGCCTCGATAAGCGACAAGCTAAACATGGCGTGGGCTAGTAGAGCGCCAGCCACTGCACCTATGATCTGCGCGACAACATAAGCGAGGCATTCGCTCCATGGTAGTTTACGCTGTAGAGAAAAGGATAAGCTCACAACCGGGTTAAAATGCGCCCCGGATATGGGGGCAAAAATAAGGATCAGCACAACTAATGCCGCGCCTGTTGCCAAGGTGTTGCCAAGAAGCGCGATAGCTGCATTTCCTCCCGCGAGCTGCTCCCCCATAATGCCAGAGCCGATAACAACAGAAACCAGAAGCGCGGTTCCAAGAGTTTCTGCAAAGAGCCTTCGGGTTAGATCAAATTTAGGCGCGGTCATTGGTTACATCCTCGATATTCTTTTTGAGCATAAAAAACGCTTTGTCAAAGGCAGCTTCAATTTCAGCATCCGTCCCCGTTGCCTTGGCGGGATCGGGCGTACTCCAATGCAGCTTCTTTGGTTTGCCGGGAAAGAGCGGGCAACTTTCGCCTGCCGCCTGATCGCAAACCGTAATAACCAGATCGAAAGATTGGTCTGAAAATTCATTCCATGATTTACTGCGCGGAGCACCCGGATCAATGCCATGCCGTTTCAGTGTTTCGATGGATTTAGGATGCACATATCCAGCAGGCTTACTTCCGGCGCTAAAGGCACTATAACGGCCTTTGCCCATGTGATTGATAAGAGCTTCAGCTATGACTGAGCGGCAGGAATTTCCAGTACACAAAACCAGCACTTTTTTCATTCGTATCGTCCCATTATTTTTCCTTGGGGGATTCCATTAAAAAGAGGGTTCAATATGGCAGAAAAAGTGCCTTTATCATAGCCTCACGCCGTATTCTTATTGAAATCATCCGACACATCTTTAAGATGGTGCAGGTTTGTCCTCTTAGGCAGGCCGGGGTCTGATAGCCCCTCTCCAATGCGGCCAACTAGCATCAGGCCGTTAAATCCGATGCGCCTTCTCGACCTTCTAGGGTCGGGGATGCGGCGGAATACAATAACGCTTGCGTGAATACGCTGCGTCGTTCATTGGACGGCTATCAAATCCCCGGTCACCAGAGAGGACATCTCTGGTGACTTTTTTTGTGCTCGGCAATGGAGAAAAAATGCAGAAATATTTTTTAACTACGATTGTGTGTCTTTTCTTATTTTGCGATGGAGCGCAGTCTGCTGAAACTGTTACGGCGGATCAGCCCATGTCAAAATGTACGATGCATGAGGTTATTGGTGAGATGATATCTCGAGAGAGCGCACGCATTTTTGAAAGCAGCAAACAAGCCATATCTATTCTGGGC
>JACQAA010000123.1 GCA_016195185.1 Pseudomonadota bacterium
CCGGCACATAAATGTCCACGGGCAGGATGCTGTCGCAGCCACGCACCACAGAATAGGAGTAATGATAGTATCCGCCGCCATTGGCGCAAGACCCCATCGAAATCACCCAGCGCGGCTCCGCCATCTGGTCATAGACCTTGCGCAGCGCAGGCGCCATCTTGTTGGTCAGCGTCCCCGCCACAATCATCACATCCGACTGGCGCGGCGACGGGCGCGGGATAACGCCAAACCGATCAAGATCATAACGACTCATGTAAGCGTGGATCATTTCGACGGCACAGCAGGCCAGACCAAATGTCATCGGCCACATTGATCCCGTCCTTCCCCAATCAAGGAGCTTATCCACTTGGGCAACGATAAAACCTTTATCCTGCAGCTCATCCGTCGCTGCTTTGAGGATGGCGCTTTGCATCGGTCCCGGAGGGATAAGTCGCATGGTATGTGACTTGTCACCCGTCATGTCTACTCCCAATCAAGCGCGCCTTTGCGCCATTCATAAACAAACCCAACCGTCAGCACACCAAGAAACACCATCATCGACCAAAAGCCGTAAACACCGATTTTTCCCAAGGTAATTGCCCACGGGAACAGGAAAGCCACTTCCAGATCGAAGATAATAAAAAGAATGGAGACAAGATAGAACCGCACATCAAACTTAGAGCGCGCATCGCCGAAAGGTTCAAAACCACACTCATAGGCAGAGTTCTTTTCCACGTCCGGCCTTTGTTTCGCCACAAGAAAAGAACCCAACACCATCGCGATCGCCAAACCAACGGCAATGCCGAGAAAGATGATGATCGGGAGATACTCTGTCAAAAGTGTCGTAGCCATTACCAACGAGAGACTTCCTTCGTGAATCAGTTAGCGCGAAGCCGCGCAATAAGATTACTCTTTTGCGGCGACGCGTCAAAGGTCTTTATTGGTTGAAATATAACGATTTTGTGAAACGCAACACCCTCATCCCAAATACACAGAACGGCGATAAACTAAGGAGTAATGGCGCGAGTGAAGGGACTTGAACCCTCGGCCTCTTCCGTGACAGGGAAGCGCTCTAACCAACTGAGCTACACCCGCTCGCAATCGCCAGTATTCAGTAAACAGTCACCAGAATGAAGTCAACCGAAAACTAGGGCTAGACCCATGGTGAGGGGCTAAATTTACAGAATAATAGCACCGAGCCCCATCTTTTTAGGACATGCTACGCAATCTGTCTATAAACCCACAAATTGCTTCCCAGTACTTTCGAAATGGCCATAGGAACAGATCCATGGGCCTCTCCAATATCTCCCCTGAATAGAGTCCCGTCAGGGGATATTCATATTTTTTTGGCGGACAATATGTTGAAAACATCATGTCGAAAACGGGAAAAAACTGGGAAAAATTAACATCCTGATGTGCCCGCTCCAAAGAGTGATGGATCCTGTGATATTGTGGCCCCACAAACACGCCGGTAAAACGCCCCATATCGAACCTGATATTCATATGGCTAAAAAAATCCCAGCTTGCCATGATGAGCAAGACTGCAAAAAAGTTGACCGAAGAAAATTTGAACAGCACCGCCATGGGCAAACCAATAAACACCGCTTGTAAGTTCGTCTCAAGCCAATGCTGCCGCGCATAAGTCGTAATGTTAAAATCAGTATCACTATGATGGACAGCATGAATATGCCACAGAAATAAAAAGCAGTGTTCAGCGCGATGCCACCAATAGAAAAAGAAATCTGAAATAACCAGTAATAACAAAATAGGGATGATCTGAGACAACATCTCATTATGCATGGGCACCTGCAAATCAATCAGCCCACCTCCCAAACAGTGCACAGTCTCTGCTGTTAGCGAAAAAATGACGGGCAAGAGAAAAAATGCCATCACAGTCACAACCATGCCATTGATGAGATTGGGGACGGTACTGCGCCGATGTGGCTGCTCTCTGCCGTGCGGCAAAACCCCTTCCAATGGAACCCCGCCAACCAGCACGGCAACCCACGGAAACAGGGGAGTGTATTTCAATATGCTATCAAGGCCAATGTCCTGCATCCACTCACTCTGCACAGTACAATCTCTCGAACTTTAAGAGTAAAGGTTTTTTTATAAAATGACATGAATAAAATTCGACAAACTGGCCTCACGCGGGCCGCACCACCACAGCACATAGGCACCCCACATGACTTCCTTAAGCCTTTATGTCTACATGAGTGCCCCGCGCCGTCGGCCGTCCACGGCCGCTTTCAACAGTTTGCACGGGATCTTTTGACGGTGCTGTCTGTTGTTTGGGCGGAGATATGTGCCCCCTTTGCAAGGCTGTAACGGCAGAACCAGAGAGAACGGACGAGACGGACATGTTACCCCCACAAAAGCCTTGAAAGGATGGCCTCTCCAAATATCAGCACAGGTTACGGGACACCTCCCATGGTCTCATATAAAGGTTAATTTAACATGAATTCGTGGAGGAGAGCGCCCGTCCTTAAAAATATCAGCAAGCGCGATCCGGAAATGGAAAAACCGGAGATACGGTTTCCCGCACCCCCGGAGTTTCCCAGGCTGATATTCGCTGGACCAGCGTTGA
>JACQAA010000017.1 GCA_016195185.1 Pseudomonadota bacterium
ACGCCCGAACGAGAAGCAAAAACATTTTAAACCCAGCGGTGCTGTTTATGTTCTCGCGGCGGCATTTTTATGCACGCTGTTTTTTTCAAAGCTTATAGCAACAACAGCAATGGCTATGGTGTTAACCGGAGATGCCGCTGCAGCTCTGGCGGGACGAAAATTCGGAAAAACCAAGGCATTCGATAAATCTCTTGAGGGGGCATTCGCTTTCTTTGCGGCAGCTCTGGCAACAGCAGCCGTGATTGCGGCATGTGCGCCGGTAGGAAACCACTATGTCCTGGCGGTGACAGGGGCAGCGTTGACGGCGGCAATAGCCGAGCTGGCGTCGAGCAAGCTGCGCATGGATGACAATTTGTCTGTCCCATTGGCCGCAGGCATCGTTATGACGCTATTGATGTAAGGGTGACCTAACCCGCATCGCTACATCAGGTTTTTCAGGATTTCCATCGGCATCGGCAGGATGATCGTGTTGGTTTTATCGTCAGCTATATCCTGAAGGGCCGAAAGGTAGCGAAGCTGCATGGCACCCGTCTCTGCAGTCAGCTTGCGGGCCGCCTCCACCAGTTTATCAGCGGCCTGCAGTTCCCCCTCCGCGCTAATGACCTTGGCGCGCCGTTCGCGCTCCGCTTCGGCCTGGCGCCCAATGGCATGGACCATGCTGGGATCAATATCGATATTTTTCAACTCGACGCTGTCGACCTTAATGCCCCAGTGCTCGGTTTTTTCATCGAGGATATTGCGGATGTCGGCGCTCAGCTTGTCACGCTCGCTAAGCATTTCATCCAGCTCATGCTTGCCAAGGACAGCGCGCAGGGTGGTCTGTGAAAGCTCGGAGGTCGCCCGGTTAAAGTCCATGACCTGATTGATGGATTTGTCGGCATCGACAACGCGGTAATAAACCACAGCATTGACCTTGACGGAGATATTGTCTCTTGAAATCACATCCTGACTGGGAACATTCGGCCCCTTGACCGGTGATGACCTGCCGAGCGTGTAAATGACGGCGCGCTCATATTCAGCAAGAATTCTGAAGATATACGGAACAAGAATGAGAGCGAAGACAAGAGGAAAAGCAAACAGGCCGATATTATCCATGACAGACACTCCTTATGAGGTTTGGTGGGAAGGTTCGATAATGAGGCAAAGCCCATTGATATCGATAATTTTTACTTTGTCACCCTTTTTCATGACATGGTCATCTGAACTCCTGGCTTTCCAGACAGCGCCCGCAGCCAGCACCTCGCCTTTTGAGCGGGACCAGTGAATGACTTCACCCTGCGTGTTTCGCAACCCCTCCACCCCCGTCGAAACAGAGCGTTTTCTGGTGCGGAGAACGCGCTTAAGCCCAAAAGAAAGAACGCCAAGGCTGATCAGCGTCATACTACCGATTAACCATGGCGAAACCCCTCGGTTAACAAACAATATGCCTCCGATGGCGAAGCTGATAGCGCCAAGGCCGCCCAGTGCGCCAAAGGTGCGAAAGAAAGCCTCCGCCGTCATGCAGCTAATCCCAATGATCATCAACAAAAGGCCAAAATAATTGACATGCATTTCGTTGATGGCAAACATCCCCAACAAGAGGCACAACGCACCAGTAATACCTGGCAAGAAAGCACCGGGACTGACCAATTCATAAATGAGCCCATACAGGCCAATACACATCAACAGGAAGGTGAAGTCTGGGCTGATTAAAAATTCCATCATGCGCGTACAGCCATCTTTGATTGCTTTAAGGCACTTAATTCAAGAATGATGGCGTGGCCCATATCTAAAGTCGACAATTTTTGGCACCCGTCTGACATTATATCCGCCGTGCGCAGGCCCTTACCGAGAACATTCTCCACTGCCTTTTCCAGCAACTCTGCCTCTTTCATCATATCAAAGGAATAGCGGAACATCATGGCAACACTGAGAATCATAGCCAGCGGGTTGGCAATGCCTTTTCCGGCAATGTCAGGGGCGGAACCGTGGATCGGCTCGTAGAGCGCCGCGCGGCGGCCATCTGCTTTAATTCCGCCGAGCGAGGCTGAGGGCAGCATGCCAAGCGATCCCGTCAGCATGGCCGCTTCGTCCGAAAGAATATCCCCGAACAGGTTGTCAGTCACAATCACGTCAAACTGGGAAGGGTTGCGTAGCAGCTGCATGGCACAGTTATCGGCATACATGTGTGACAGTTCTACGTCCTTGTATTCTGCCTGATGCAGTGCGCTTACTTCTTCACGCCATAGCTTGCCGGATTCCATGACGTTGGCCTTTTCGCAGGAGGTAACTCTGTTTTTACGCTTGCGAGCAAGTTCAAACGCCACGCGCGCAACGCGGTGGATCTCACGGGTGGTATAGACTTGTGTATTCACACCACGCCGCTCACCATTGGCCAATTTTTCTATGCCACGCGGCTCACCAAAGTAGACACCGCTCGTCAGTTCCCGCACGATCATGATATCAAGTCCCCTGACAATGTGAGGCTTAAGCGAGGACGCATCCACCAGCGCATCGAATACTTTTGCAGGACGAAGGTTGGCGAAGAGATCAAGCTCCTTGCGAAGTTTGAGCAAGCCAGCTTCGGGGCGGACGGCGTAATCGACCTTATCCCACTTTGGCCCACCGACGGCAGCCAGTAGGACGGCATCTGCACTACGACAGCGTTGTAACGTGGTCTCGCTCAAAGGCACACCATGCCTGTCGATAGAACAGCCGCCTATATCATCCGGGGCCATTTCCAAATTCGCAGAAAAATGACCATTAAACCAGTCAATGACCTTCATCGCCTCGGCCATCACTTCGGGACCGAGGCCGTCGCCGGGCAACATGACAATTCTGCGGGTCATTTCAGGGTCTCTTTGAGAATGTTCTTCTCATCACGCGCCATTTTCTTGACATCGCGGCGTGGTAGCTTGGCTTTGTTCATTAAGTGAAAAAAGATGGCGAGACCTACTCCGGTTGATACACCCGCAACCATGTCTACAAAAACAGTCGGCAGGAAACATCCGACCAGAACGATCACATCGTTTCTGGCTGCGGTACGGATATGATGTATGAATTGTTTGGCGTGTGACATGCGGTAAGCAACCGTGAGTAGCAATGCTGCCAGCGCCGACATGGGAATATAGTCAATCAGCGGCGCCAGAGTCAGCACGTAAAGCAAAATGAAAAGCGCATGGATAACCGAAGCAATCGGCGTCTTCGCCCCGGCATGGATATTGGTCGCTGTCCGAGCGATAGCCCCCGTCGCCGGAATGCCCGAGGCAAGGCCGGTGAGGATATTGGCAATGCCCAGGCCATTAAGCTCAGCGTTTGGATCATGCTTGGTTCCTGCCATGCCGTCAGAAACGGTAGCAGAGAGGAGGGATTCCAAAGCTGCCAGCGCCGCAATAATCATGGATGGTCCCAGCAGGGTTTTAAGCTCAACTGCATCTGGGATGCTGAAAAGCGTACCCGGCTCAAAAGTTGGCCAACGAAATATAGGGGCATAGGGTGGAATGCCTTGCCGCAAGCCCTCGGCAGTCTGGTAGGAAAAGCGCGTGCCCAGCGTATCAATCTGAACGCCACTATGGCTGAATACCAATCCCAACAGCGCCCCCAGCACAATCCCGGCCACTGGCGAGGGAATTTTATGCGTGATTTTACCGAAGAAAATGATCGTCAACAAGGCCAGAAGACCAATGGTCAGTTCCGGCAATTGAGTGTCAGAAAGGTGCGCGGCCAGAACTGTCACCTTGTGGATATAATCCCCGGTCAAGTGTGCAATACCCAAACCGAAGAAATCATTCAGCGACAGTGTGCCAATGACAATCGCGATGCCGGCGGTAAACCCCGTAGTGACTGCATAAGGAACGTAAGTGATGAGTTTACCAAGCCGTGCAGTGCCCAGCGCAAGCAGCATAATCCCAGATAAAATCTGGCACCAGATGATACCATGCAAGCCGAGACTAGAGACAATCGGTGCTAGGATAACGACGAAAGCGGCAGTGGGGCCGCTCACTTGAGTCATGGAACCACCGAGAAGCGCAGCGGCAATACCGGCGATAATAGCCGTGTAAAGACCGTGCTGCGGTGGTAAACCTATTGCTATCGCCAGCGCCATCGAGAGCGGCAATGCGATCAGCGACACGATCAGACCCGCAATCAGGTCACTCTTAAAAGTATGACGGTTATAGTGCCTGAGGCTGGCACGAAGAGCTGTGGCAATACGAAAGCCAGCCTTTACCGATAGAGCCATGGCTGACCTTCCCTTTGCTTATTTTCAAACATTGTGATCTTTGCTTCATGTTCCAAGGTCAAACCAATGTCATCCAGACTATCCAACAGACACCGTTTGCGGAAAGGGTCGATATCAAAAGAGAACACTTCCCCATTTTCACGTATGACCTTTTGGTTTGGTAAATCAACGGTCATCGATTTTCTGTCTTCAGCATCCTTGACCAGAACACTCACTTTGTCTCTGGGTAACATCACCGGCAAAACACCGTTCTTAAAGCAGTTGTTGTAAAAAATATCGGCAAAGCTAGGGGCAATGATGGAACGAAATCCAAAATCCAGCAGTGCCCACGGGGCATGTTCGCGAGATGAGCCGCAGCCAAAATTTTCTCCAGTAACCAATATCACCGCCTGGCGGTAAGCGAGCTGATTAAGCACGAATTCCGGACGCTCCCTGCGCTCCGGCGTAAAACGCAGGTCATCGAACAGCTACTGCCCAAGACCGGTACGCGCAACGCTCGCCCGGTTCCAATTTGTCGGCATTCATGGCCAGGCACATCGAACAGCCCGCTTCCCGCCAGTCAAAACCTGACGCGATAAAAATTTTATCCAACCCTTCTTTTTCTGCCTGTTCCTTGACAAGCCCGGAACCGGGCACAATCATGGCATAAACACCAGAGGCCACCTTACGGCCTTTGACAACAGCGGCGACAGCGCGCAAATCTTCAATGCGCGCATTTGTGCAGGAACCAATAAATACTTTATCAATTCTTATATCCGTGAGTTTCATACCAGCGGTCAACCCCATATAGTCAAGGGCGTGCAGCATGGCAACCTTCTTGGCCTCGTCGAACACCTGGGCGGGATCCGGCACAAAACCCGTGATGGGCGCTATCGCCTCGGGGTTAGTGCCCCATGTCACCTGCGGCGCGATATCAGCGGCCCTAAGCGCGATCTCTTTATCATAGGCCGCTCCCGCATCAGACACGAGCGTGCGCCAAAACGCGACAGCCCTTTCCCAGTCCTGCCCCTTGGGCGCCATTGGTCTGCCCTTGAGATAATTGAAAGTGGTTTCATCGGGAGCAATCAGTCCCGCACGCGCGCCGGCTTCAATCGTCATGTTGCAAATAGTCATGCGCCCTTCCATGCTCAAGCCACGAATGACGCTGCCAGCAAACTCGATAACGTATCCGGTGCCACCCGCAATGCCAATTTTGCCGATAATGGCCAGAATAACGTCTTTTGATGTAACTCCCGCCGGAAGCACTCCTTCGACAGTAATACGCATATTCTTGGCAGGCTTTTGCATCAAGGTCTGCGTCGCCAGGACGTGTTCGACCTCAGAGGTGCCAATACCAAAGGCCAGCGCGCCAAAAGCGCCATGTGTGGATGTATGGCTGTCACCACACACGATGGTCATACCTGGCTGGGTCATGCCCTGTTCCGGTCCGATGACATGAACAATCCCCTGCCTTTTGTCATTCATACCGAATAAAGTGACGCCAAATTCCTGGCAGTTTTTTGTCAGTGTATCAACCTGCAGGCGGCTTTCGGCGTCTTCAATACCGTGAGAGCGGTTCGAAGTCGGCACATTGTGGTCAGCAACGGCCAGAGTAGCATCCGGGCGGCGAACGCGGCGCCCAGCCATCCGTAATCCCTCAAAAGCCTGCGGGCTGGTTACCTCATGCACGAGGTGACGGTCGATATACAAGATGCAAGTGCCGTCATCATTCTTCTGAACAATGTGGCTATCCCAGATTTTTTCAAAAGTGGTACGCGGCTTTGACATAGAGAGCCCGCCTTTTTGCGGCATAATAATAGCTTCATGATAAAACAAAACAGCCTCTCTTGCGAGAGGCTGTTTGAAACAATTTTATCCCGTTATGCTCAACCAACCGCCGCCTTTTTCTCAGGCACAGTTGTCTTTTCACTGGACGCCGACATATCGCTACCATCAATGACGTCAGTGCGTTCAGTAATACGAGCCGATCTACCACTGCGATCACGAAGATAGTAAAGCTTGGAGCGACGGATCGTGCCACGACGGACGAGCTCAATTGAGTCGATGCTCGGACTATAGAGAGGGAAAATACGTTCGACACCTTCGCCATAGCTGATTTTTCGCACGGTGAAATTCAAATTGAGGCCTTTACCACCACGAGCGATACAAACGCCTTCATAGGCCTGAATACGGGTCTTAGCTTCCTTGCCCACACCTTCGATAATCTTCACATTGACACGGACGGTATCGCCAGGGCCAAAATCAGGAATTTTTTTATTCGCGACAAGGCT
>JACQAA010000134.1 GCA_016195185.1 Pseudomonadota bacterium
AGGCGATAGCATCCAGATAATCGCTCCACTGCTGCATCATCTTTTTACGCTCTGGTAGGAATTGGGTGCGGTCATATGCTCTGACAACCTTATTAGCCACGGCATGGGCAAGCTGGCGTTCGATAACATCGCCATCATAGCCGAGCTTCTCACGGATTGCGGTTCTGGCCAAAGCACGAAAACCATGTCCAGTCATGCGGTACTTGTACCCCAGCCGACCGATTGCGAAGAGTATGGTATTATTGCTCATGGGGTCTTTGGGACGTATCTGACTTGGAAATACAAAATCTGTTTTCAAATGTCTCGTTTCTTCCTGCTGCGCCTTCAGAAGATCAACGGCCTGTTTAGAAAGCGGAACAATATGAGCTTTGCCCATCTTCATGCGCTCAGCGGGTATCTCCCACTGCGCGTTTTCAAGATCAAACTCGGCCCATTTCGCATGTATCAATTCTATCGTGCGCGTGAATAGCAACATCAATAGGCGAATAGCGCGGCGGGTCTGAGAAAAAAGCCTTACATCGTTACGCTCCAATGCCTGCAAAAATGCTGGCATTTCCTTTATATCCAAAGCCGCAAAGTGTTGTACCTTGCCGGTTCTCAATGCACCCTTTAGGTCGGCAGCATGATCCCGCTTGCACATACCGGTAGCAATACCATATCGAAAAACCTGTCCACATATCTGTTTTACCCTCATGGCAACGTCAAGAGCACCGCGTTTTTCAATTATTCTAAGAAGTTCAAGAAGTTCTGGGGCATCAATATCGGCAATAGGACGGGAGCCAATATGAGGGAATATGTCTACATCAAATCTACGCATAACGGTTAGGGCATGATTTGGACTCCATTTCCCAATCTGATTTGCATGCCATTCAAGGGCTATCGCCTTGAAGGTATTGCTGGCGTTACGGATAGCTTGCTGTTTTTCAGCTTTTTTAGCGGTTGATGGATCAATGCCTTGACTGAGCAGCTTCTTAGCCGCATCGCGCTTTTCGCGGGCTTCTGCAAGAGAAATAATGGGATAGAGACCAAAACTTAACATCTTCTCTATACCAAGATAGCGGTATTTCAAGCGCCATAGCTTATTACTATTTGAGTTTACCAAGAGATACAGGCCCCCACTATCTGATAGCTTATAGGGCCTTTTCTTTGGTTTGGCACTTTGGCAAGCTGTGTTCGTAAGCATTATAACACCCCCATGGTTTCAGAAGTACCCCCAACGACACCCCCAAAATAGGCGGCTGTTGGCGTATACCATAAAGTATAGCAGAACATAGACGTACAGTAAATACCTTTGTTTGCAATGGTTTTATGAACGTACGCGAATGTCAGTGAATGTCTATGAATGAATGGCTGGAGCGGGTGACGGGAATCGAACCCGCATAGCTAGCTTGGAAGGCTAGAACTCTACCATTGAGCTACACCCGCAAGAGAGACCCCGACTGTATAACCTATCCGGCATTAAAGGCAACATCATGCTGCTGTTGGGGCGCTATGCGCGGGAGGCCCGTGGATCAGCTTGCCAAACGCCGTGATTCTGATATTATGTCTTGCAAAATCTCGTCAAGTGGCTGAGATTTCAAGATCAAGCGCCCGTAGCTCAACTGGATAGAGTGTTGGCCTCCGAAGCCAGAGGTTGTGGGTTCGACTCCCGCCGGGCGCACCATTTACCCCTTCACTGACATTCATTCATGTTCACTGAAGTTCATAAAACCCTTATAAAATAAGGACTTTCTGTTTGTCTGTATTCATGTTAGATTTATTTCATTCATCCACAGCCGCAAATTTTGGGGGCACTTTTGGCGGCATAAGGCAAAATGCCCCCATAGGAGATGCCCCCAAATGTCCTTAACGAATCTGAGATGCAAGAACGCTAAACCAAAGCAGAAACCCTATAAAATAGCTGCTGGCGGCGGCTTATATCTGGAAGTCATGCCAAATGGTTCAAAGTATTTCCGAATGTGGCAAAAGTAGCCTTCTGCGTCATATTGACTCGAATAGAGACAATATCAATCCGCCAGTTGGCCTTCTGAAATATTTAAGCCCAGAACGTGGAGGTATACGACAATGCTTGCGCATTTTCTTTGCGAGATCGGGATAATGGCATCTATGAAATCGACAATAAACAAAATGTAATTCGCTTCAGGCTTCAGTGCTATGCCGCAGAAAACCTCATTCTGGCAGATGAAACGCTATCGTTATTAGGTACGGACTGGACTACGATGCAAAGCGGAATACGCACATGGCTTCAAAGCGAAGGTAGCAGAGAAAATCCAAAATACGCAGAAGTTCAAACGTTCGTTAATAATGGCTTTAATCGTGATAGTGAGCGCGTAAAAGAACTAAAAAACTTTTTTATGCACATAGCTGGCAGCGCAAAACCATGGGAGGTTGCTGTAGGTCAGGCGATAGCAGGGCTTGATGCATCCTCCCCGGAAACAGCAGGAAGTCTAAGAGCATTCTTGGGACAAAAAGCAGTGGAGGCTCTGGGGTTGTGCAGGTAGGGTATTTCAGTAATACGGGTGAACCTCGACTTGCGTTTGTTTGCCGCACCTATAAAATTCCAGCAATGAACAGCAGCGGTCATGTGTGAAGAAAACATTCCTATTTCGGTACTTCGGGGGCATTTTTAGGGGCATATCAGATGCGGCTTGTTGAAAACATCATTTAAATTCAATCAATTACAGCCTGAGTATGACTCCCGCCGGGCTCCCAGACTTGCGGGGTCAGCGCCACAAATCCCTAAGTCAGCAGCAGGCCGTGCAGTAAAGCGATAGCGATGGCGTGGGTGGTGTTGGTGGCACCGAGTTTCTGACGGCTTTTTTCGAGGCGGGCCTTGACCGCGTCTTCGCTGACGCCGAGGATCACGCCGGTTTCCCAGCGGCTCTTGCCGCGGGCGATCCAGGTCAGGGTTTCGATCTCCGGCGGCGTCAGCGGCGGAGTTTCGCTGAGCGGCTTATGCGGACCGGGCCCCATGATTTTGTGGTACACCTCCCGGGGCAGCAGATACACCTCGGGACTGGCGCGGTGCAGGCTCTCCGGCAGGTCTTTCTCCTCCAGAACAGAAAAAGAAGCCGTGCTCCGGGGGTGATCTTCGTCGAAAATCTGCGGCAGTTCGACGGTATCCAGCCAGTGTTCCTTGAGCCGTTTGATATTGGCCGCCAGCACCTCAAAATCCGCTGACTTGAGAATATAGGCATTGGCCCCCAGCTGGTAGCACAGCTGTATGGCCAGCTTGCTTTTCGAGCTGGTCAGCATGACTACCGGTATTTCACGGAGTTTTTCATCCTGTTTGATGATCTTCAGCACCTCATGGCCGCCAATGCCCGGCATGTTGAGGTCGAGCAAAATCAGCGAAGGGCGCGGGTTAGCGCGCAGGTATTCCAGCGCGGCCTCGCCGGAAGACACGTGCACCAGGGGGTTTTGCAGGCCGATTTTTTTGAAAGCGCGCCGTGTGGCCTCAAAGTCTTCCGGGCTGTCCTCTACCAGAAAAATTGTCCCTGACCCGTGTGCCACCTGCTCGGTATCTCCTGTTTAAAAATAGCGCAGGACCTCTTAAGCCGGCGCGTTTGAGGGCGTACCAGCCGTCCTTATTAAATAAAGGCCTCCTTGTTCGGCAGCACGGCAGTCTGCAGCCAGAACTCTTTCAGGCTGCGCATCGACTCGAGAAACTTTTCCCAGTCCACCGGCTTGACCATGTAACTGTTGGCGCCGTTGTTATAACACTCTTCAATGTCTTTATCGGAGGTGGAGGTAGTGAGCACAATCACCGGGATGGCCCTCAGCTTGGAGTCGTTTTTGATTTGCTTCAGCACGCTGCGCCCGTCGAGGCCGGGCAGGTTCAGGTCCAGCAAAACAATGCCCGGCCGCGGCGCTTTCTCGGCGTCCTGGTATTTATTGGTCTGGCGCAGGTAATCCAGGGCATCCTCCCCGCACTCGCAGCGGTAGACCGGGTTGTTAATACCCATCTTTTTGAAAGCGCGCAGGATCGACTCGTAGTCCGGCGTGCTGTCCTCGACAACAAGTATGGCTTTAGACTTGTCCAAACTCACCATGCTCCCGATCAGATCCATCTTGGCAGCGTCCCCAATCCGCTTAGCTCCGAGTATGCAAAATATTTGGTTGTTGTGCTAGGGGTGTTGACACCCCCTGTGAATTTGTCCGGGGTTTTTATCATAAAGTTTCCGCCTATACCCGTTTGGGTATAGGCATCACTTTTGCTGTGGTGATAAGATTCCCCTTTGGGTCTGAGGGCAGGGTTATTTATAAATATGCTATTATAGCCGGTCTTTCCTTCCCGTTGCTGATCCTGGGCGGGGCGCTGGTCTTGAGCCGTTTTTCAGCGCCGACGCCGGCCATGCACTTTCAATTGGCCAACCAGTTCGGGCAGCGGGTTTCTGAAAAGAACTTTGCGGGGCGCTATCAGATGGTGTTTTTCGGCTATACCGGCTGCTCAAGCCTTTGTCCCGCCACGTTGACGCAGCTGGGTAGTGTACAGCGGGTGCTGCGGCAGAAAAAGAAAGAGGTGGGCATATTGTTTATCACCACCGACCTGGTACATGACACGCCGGCGGCGCTGAAGCAGTACCTGTCTCATTTTGACGCTTCTATCATCGGGCTGACCGGAACCAAAATGGAGCTGGCCGCGCTCTACAAAGATTTCAGTGTCTATGCCGGACAGTTTGGCAAGAGCCGCCTCTCCGACCATAGCGGTTTTATTTATCTGACCAACCCTGCCGGCCGCGTGGTGGCGCATTTTACAGTGCAATTGCCGGTACCGGAGATGGCGCAGAGAGTTTCTGCCATGATCAACCCCCCTGTTGAAAGGAAGAAGGTAACATGAGTGACAATATGGGACTGATGGAAACAATTTTTAGCTATGACCGGTTTATGCCGCATGGCTATTGCCTGATCTGGGAGCCGGTGCTGGTGTGGATGCATGTCATCTCCGACCTGACCATTACCATTGCCTACTATTCAATTCCGCTGACCATCCTCTATCTGGTGGTCAAGCGCCGGGAGCGCATCCCTTACCGCTGGGTTTTCCTAATGTTTGCGATATTTATTTTCCTGTGCGGCACAACCCATTTGATGGGGATCATCACTCTATGGTATCCAGTGTATTACCTGCAGGGTCTGATCAAGGTGCTGACCGCCGCGGTCTCGATCGCCACGGCGCTGCTGATTTTCCCGCTGGTGCCAACGTTGCTTGAACAGTTCCAACAGCTTGAACAAAAGGGAATCAACCCGTGGCAGAAGAAAAGACCGGAGTCGCGGGATCATTCGGAATAGTTGCGCTATCACCTCCCGGCGATGATCTTCGCCATACGCTCAACCAGTACCGTATTCCGATGGCGATTGTTACGGCGGGCGTATTTTTGTCCATCGTCGGATTTATCGTCACCCTGAACTGGCAAATTCATCTTTTGCAGAACCGTTTTGTCCTGTATGCGGCGCAAGAGGCCACTCTGGTTGACAGCCGGTTGCGCCTGTTCCAGGAAAAGATGCTGGGGACATTGTCTCTGCTGGAGGTGCTGCCGCAGGCGGATGCCCGGGTTCTCAAAAAAATTTCTGGCCCCATGCTGCCGCGCGTGGGTATTTCTTTGCTGGGCTGGTTGCCGCAGGGCGCGTCCGGCAGCGCATATTATGTGACCTCTCCGGACTTCGCAACGCCCGTGGCTCTCAGGGATATTATCGCCCAACCGCCGGTGCGTGCCGCTTTGCTGCGGGCCGCTAACGGATACCACCCCGTCGTGGTCAGCCGTCCGTTCCCTTATCCCCCAAGGGATGGTCAGCAGCGTTATGTGCTGATGGTGGCCGCCCGTCAGGTCCATCAAAAAGTGAGCGGTTATCTGGTCGGTCTGGTCAATATCAACCAGATCTATGGCGTCATTTCGGATGCAGGCGTGCAGCCGGAACGGGCGACGCTGTATCTGTTTGACGAGTTATTGCCTGACCGGCCGTTCTACGCGGTCGGGCGGGCCGCGCCGCGCTGGCCGGACACGCCGCAGGCGTGGCAAGAGATTATCCGGCACACCGCGTTTTCCTACACCCAGGTTCTGGAGAGTGGGGGGGGG
>JACQAA010000001.1 GCA_016195185.1 Pseudomonadota bacterium
CATGACCCTTGAGAATATTTTCACCGAATTTGGTGTCTTCAGTGTAATCAGAGCCCGTCACCCACAGCCGTAAAACATCCGCGCCGTGCATGTCGGTCAATTTCATCGGTGAAGTAACATTACCCTCCGACTTCGACATCTTGTAACCCTTTTCGTCGAGGATAAATCCATGAGTGAGCACGGCTTTATAAGGAGCATGACCGCGCGTGCCACACCCGACCAGCAGGGAGGACTGGAACCAGCCGCGATGCTGGTCGGAACCTTCCAGATACAAGTCTGCCGGCCAGCGCAATTCCGGTCTTTGTTCCAGAACGAAACCCTGCGTCGAGCCCGACTCGAACCAGACGTCAATAATGTCCCTTACCTGCTCGAAATCGTCAGCTTTATAAGAGCTGCCCAGAAAGTCCTGCGCAGGGCGGCTGAACCAGGCGTCCGAGCCTTCCTTTTCAAAAATATCATAGATACGCTGGAGGACTTTTTCATCACACAGAGGCTCGGCGGTCTTTTTATTCACAAAAATGGCAATCGGCACGCCCCAGGCACGCTGACGGCTGATGCACCAGTCACCCCGTTGCTCGACCATCGCCCCAATACGGTTTTCACCGCGGGCGGGCACCCAGCGCGTTTTCTTGATTTCTGCCAGGGCCTTCTTGCGCAGGTCATTCTTCTCCATCGAGATAAACCATTGCGGCGTATTGCGGAAGATCACCGGCGCTTTGGACCGCCAGGAATGCGGATAGCTGTGCTGGATCTGCGATTTGGCGACAAGATTGCCCGCTTCGTCAATGGCGTTCATGACGAACTTGTTGGCGGGGCCTTTTTTTCCGAGATGGTTATAGACTGCAACTCCAGCGAACAATGGCACATGATCAAAATATTTCCCCTCGCCATTAACTGTGTGCGGCACCTCGATATGATGTTTGAGACCGAGATGGTAATCATCCTCGCCATGACCGGGGGCAATATGTACGAAGCCAGTTCCTGCATCCGTTGTTACAAAGTCGCCTGCTAGCAGCGGCACATCAAAGTCGTAGCCTTTGCCGTAGAGGGGATGGTGGCAGATGATTCCCTTACCTTCTTCATTTTGACCAAAAAGGTCACCCTTTATGATTATGTAGTCACCTAACTGAATCCCAGTATCCTTGAAAAACTTATCTATTACATCTTTAGGCTGTTTATCCTGCAAACCTTCACTACCGGGGATAAGTATAATAAGTCTCTCTTTATTTTCTGGAAGAACGTTAAAACTTCCATATTGAAACTTTTCCCCGTACGCGATCGCGCGGTTGCCGGGCAGCGTCCATGGCGTGGTCGTCCAGATGACTACCGATGCATTTTCTAGGCCCGGAAGATTCTTTGATTTTTCTTTATTGATCGGAAACTTCACCCAGCACGTATCCGAAGTAATATCCTTATATTCCACCTCGGCTTCCGCCAGCGCCGTCTGCTCGGGGATCGACCACATCACCGGTTTGGAGCCGCGATAGAGAGACCCGTTCAGCAGAAACTTGTGGATTTCCGACGCGATCAGCGCTTCGGATTTTTTATGCATGGTGCTGTAAGGGTTTTTCCAGTCGCCGAAAATGCCGATACGCTGGAATTCGGCGTTCTGGATGTCCGCCCATTTCTGGGCAAAAGCACGGCACTCGGCGCGGAAACCGACCGGGTCAGTGTCCTTGGTGCCATTTTTGCCCTTGGCGCGGAACTCTTCTTCAACCTTCCACTCGATCGGCAGGCCATGGCAGTCCCAGCCGGGTACTCGCGGCGCGTCATACCCCAGCATCTGGTAGCTACGGCGGATCTCCGGCTCTTTCTGAGCCAACCCCGCACGACGCGGAAAATCCGTTTTGGGCAGATGGATGGTTTGTCCGTAATCGATAGTCATGGGCCTGTTCTCCAGCACTTTTACCCCGTAAAACTGCGGCATATTAGACCGTTGTGCAAGAAATTCCTTTTGATAGTATGGAAACCATTGCTTGCGCAGCGCGGATACAAAGAAAATAGGTTTCTGGATACACAGAACCATTTTTTCAGTGAATAAATGCCAAAAGTATTTATATTTAAAAGAATCTAAACACTTATCCGGCAATATGGCTTGGGTATCTGTGATTGCTGTTCGCAGTGACAGGATGCCCGACACAATTCATCTAAGGTCCTTGATCCATGAAAGTTTTACGGATTGGCATTTGCGTTCTGGGCGTTTTAGCTCTCTCCGCCTGTTCCAATACCTGGGAGGGAGTCAAAGCGATTGCACAGGGCCCGAATCCTGCAGACCCCCCCATTACCAAGACCTGGCATGGAATCAAGCAGGACACGCGGGAAAATATAAAAGCCACCAAGGAAACGGTACAGGATGCACAAGCATGGTCGCACGGCGAGCCTTCAGCTTTTGGGGACCGGTTTGGCCCCATGCCCACCGCCTATCTCAAAAAAGATCAACCGCTTGTCCTGAAACCACCATCATCGATGCGCTCGGAGAATGGGCTCGTCTGGAATCAGCTTGATTCCGACACCACCGTCGTGGCGGGTGACACTGTAGAGGGTACACAACCACAGGGAATGATCACCCCTCAACCATCCAGCGCCTGGAGAACCAACAGCGAATTCAGTAACGATAATTTCCCGATCAGCCTATCAAAAACTGCTGCACCACAGCCTTCCCACCACCAGCAGCCACGGGCAGGACGTTCCGTCAACTATAACGAGGATGTCACCGTCTTCCCCGTTGATGGAGACATCGCGCCCTATCCCATGGTGCACACCAGCAATGCCGGTGGCAAGGTCGACGCAACATCTGACGATTTTGCCCAGCAGGTATTTTTTGGCTACGGGTCATCCCGCATTGGTGCGCCCGATCGCAAGGCTATACAGCGCCTTGCAGCCAATCTCCTGGATGCCTCTGAAGACTACAACGTGAGCGTCGTGGGCCATGCCAGCAAACGGGTGGATCATGTAAGGGACCCAGCCCAAAAAAAGTTGATCAACTTTGCCATGGCCCAAAAACGTGCAACAGCGGTGACACATGAACTGAATGCGGCTGGCGTACAACCACGACAAGTGACATCGATATCCCGGGGAGATGAGGAACCCAACCCTACCCCCGGCAACCGGACTCAGGAAGCCGCCGATCGTCGGGCTGAAATCTACGTAGATGTGATGAATTAACGATGACACGGCCAAGTCGGTCATCAGTATCTTGCACACAATAAAGGTATTCCCGTGGGCACTCCATTAAAGATAGGTATTGCAGGGTTAGGAAATGTTGGAACCAGCGTATTCCAATTGTTGAAACAACATGCCACCCTTGTCGCTGACCGTACCCAACGGCCAATGACGGTGACAGCCGTTTCTGCCCGCACCCAGGGCAAAGACCGTGGTCTGGATCTGACCAAGGTCAAATGGCACGACAATCCAGTTGACCTGGCCAACGACAAAGATGTCGATGTCGTAGTGGAACTGATGGGCGGCTCCGGCGGGGCAGCATTCGACCTGATCAAACAAGCCCTCGGAAACAACAAGCCGGTCGTCACAGCCAACAAAGCCCTCCTCGCCTTGCGCGGGGGAGAAGTGTTGGCACTTCTCAAAAACAGCAAAGGCACCATCTCCTATGAAGCAGCCGTAGCGGGAGGCATCCCGATCATCAAAGGGCTGCGGGAAGGTCTCGCCGCCAATCAGGTGCGGGCCGTCTACGGCATCCTCAATGGCACCTGCAATTTTATTCTGTCCGAGATGTCATCCAGCGGACGGGACTTTGCGGACGTGCTGGTGGAAGCGCAGGCCAAGGGCTACGCCGAAGCCGATCCATCTTTTGATATCGACGGGATTGATGCCGGGCATAAGCTGGCAATTTTATCAGGGCTTGCCTTTGGCTGCGTGCCGGATTTTTCCACGGTGCAGACCAAGGGTATTCGTAATATTTCATCGCTGGATATTGAATTCGCGCGCGAACTGGGGTTCCGCATCAAACTGTTGGGCATTGCACAGCAGACGGACAGGGGGATAGAACAATCAATTGAACCATGCCTAGTGCCCAAAACCAGTCCTATCGCCCATGTGGAGGGTGCGCTGAATGCCGTCTATGTCGATGGTGATTATGTTGGCAAAGTGCTCATGATGGGTGCCGGCGCCGGGGGCAATCCAACAGCCTCTGCCGTTGTCTCTGACCTTATTGATGTCGCACGCGGACGAACGCTGCCACTGCTGGGAACACAAAATCCGCAGCCCCTGAAATCCGCCAATATTAACGAACGGATCGGCTCTTATTTCCTCCGCCTGATTGTGTTGGACCAGCCCGGTGTGATCGCCGATGTATCGGCTATTCTGCGTGACTGCACCGTTTCTCTGGAATCAGTCCTGCAACGCGGCCGTTCTCCTGGGCAGCCGGTGCCGGTTATTTTGACCAGTCATGAAACGCCTGAAGGCAACATGCTCAAAGCGGTGGGGTTGATTGGCAAGCTAAAATCAGTTGTGAAACCACCATATCTGATGCGTATCGAAATGTTCGGCCAAAAACCTTCCTGATGTCCGGTTGATTTTTCTATTTTTTTTCGCTTCGGGATAACAGCGCTTTCAATACACAGGGCCCGAACTCCACCAACAGAATAGCGGTGAAGATAAGACTGCACCCGGCCCAGCCAGAGAGGGTTAGCCGGTCGCCCGTGAGCACAGCCCCGGCCAGCGCCGCAAAAACGGCCTCGGCACTGAGAATAACCGCAGAATCTGCCGGGGGCGTATGCTGCTGGGCAATCATCTGCAGGGTATAGGCAACCCCTCCCGACAGGATGCCCGCATAAAGGATGGGTCCGGCGGCGGCCAGAATACTTTTGAGTGCCGGATGTTCCGTCAGCACAGTTGTCACCAGTGATATTGTGGCAACAGCGGCGTACTGCAGACACGACAGGCGGAACGGAGCAGGGCTCCGGCGCATGATACGGCCAATAAGGGTGATTTGCCAGGCAAAGCCGACGGCACACAACACGACCAGAAGATCCCCCCGGTTCATCTCAATATGACGCTGGATGGTCTCATCCGATAGCAACCAATCACCCAGAATAGACAAAGCAGCAGCTGGAACAATAAATACAGACAGCCTTTGCCGGTACACGACACTGCCAATAACGGGGACAAACACAACATACAGTCCGGTCAGAAACCCTGCGTTGGTTACAGACGTTTCAGCTATCCCCATCTGCTGCACTATGACAGCCGCGGAGAAGGTAACACACAACAGCACCAGTTCCAAAATCTGCGACGGCCCAAATAAAATAACAGATTGGCGGCGATGCTCCCGCACTGCCAATGGCAGAACCAACAACGCCGAGATAAAAAATCGTGCCGCTATAAAGGTAAAGGGGCCAATGTAGGCAAAAGAAAATTTTTGAGCAACAAAAGCCACGCCCCATATCAGGGCAGCCAACAGCAGCAGAAGATCAGCACGTAAGCGAGACATGCCGGATGCTAACAGATATAAGCACCACGGACTACTTATTCAATGACGGACAGCTTGCTATTTTTGGCGATGGCCCGGTTGTGGGCAACAAGAAATTCCAGAAGCTCTTCTTCAGGTATTGGCTTTGTATACTTAAAGCCCTGTACCTCGTCGCACCCCTCTTCTTTCAGGAAGTTTTCGTGATCGCTGGTTTCAACCCCTTCAGCGATCACCTTCAGGCCCAGGTTATGGCCAAGCGTGATAATGATTCTGACGATCATCCGGTCGTCAATATTGGTCAACGCGCTGCGGATAAAGGACTGGTCAATTTTAAGACGATCGATCGGGAACTGACGTAAATAGCTGAGAGAAGAATAGCCGGTGCCGAAGTCGTCAACCGCCAATTCAACGCCCAACTGGTGCAGCTTGCCCAGAATATCAATGGCAATCTGCATGTTTTCCATGAACACGCTCTCCGTCACTTCCAGCTCCAGCCAGCGCGGATCCAGCTGCGTCTCTTTCAATACGGTATCGACAATGCTCACAATATCGCCGCGGTGGAACTGAACTCCCGAGATATTCACCGCCATCCGGAATGGGGGAAGACCTCGTTGCTGCCATCTTTTGTTGGCTTCGCAAGCCTCTCTCATGACATACTCCCCGATCGGAACAATGAGACCGGATTGTTCGGCGACCGGAATGAACTCCACGGGGGGGATAAATTTCCCGCCCTCCTTGCTGTTATCCGGACGCCACCATCTCAGGAGAGCCTCAACACCGATCACTTGACCAGTCTTGAGGTCAAACTGCGGGTGATAGTGGAGTCTCAGCTGTTTCTGATCCATGGCAATGCGCAGGTCACGCAACAACTGGAACCGCTGCTGGATGGCCCTGTCGAAATCCTGCGAATAATAACGCACCGTGTCGCGACCCTCTTCTTTGGCGCGGTTAACGGCAATATCCGCATTCTTCAGTATCTGCCGCGCCTCCAAGCCATCGTCAGGGCAGTGCGCAACACCGACAGAAACGCGCACCTGAAAACGTTCTTGCAGAATGCTGACTGGCTCAACCATAGCGGTAAAAATCCTTTCCACGAGCACCGCACTGTCCGGTTGTTCGGGCTTGAGATGAACCATAATGGAAAACTCGTCTGCACTGGCGCGTGCGACCACCGCATCTTCAGGTAGGGACTTAACAATACGCTTTCCGACGGCTTCTAGCAGCTTGTCGCCAATTTCATGACCCATGGTATCGTTGATGTCTTTAAAGTGATCGATGTCCACCGAGATAACGGCAATCTTTCCATCCTGTTCGACAACCTTCTGCTTGATGCTCTCGTTCAGTTTCTCAAGAAAGAAAGTGCGGTTGGGCAGGCCGGTCAGCCCGTCAAAATAAGCCAGCCTGTGAATTCTATCCTCGGCCTGGGTGCGCAGCCGTTTCAGGTTATTGGCATTCTGGCGGATCAAGTCATTGGCAATGCGTATCGCTATACCGATTTCATCTTGCATATCTTTTTTGAGATTTTTAATGTCAGGCGCTTCCGGGTTTTTAGCGGCACTGAGCAAATTGTTGCGCAGCAGGATCATCGGCTCCAGCAGCCACAGGCTCAATATGAGCATCAAAATACTTGTAACCAATCCGGACATGAAGAACAGAATCCAGAGAGTCTGATGAATGTGTCCTATGACATGCGGCTCTACATCAGCGGCATTCATCCGGGCGACGATATTATAAGGATGACCAATCTCACCGGGGGCAAACAGCACCTCATAATGCTTGTTATCGACCGAACGATAGCTGGCTGGCATATCCGCGCTCATCTTCGGTTGCAAGAGCGTGGGAGCCCCATAGGTCTGAATCACGCTGTAATCCAAACCATAAATGGCAATTCCCTCAACCATCGTATCAGTAAACAACCGCGCCGCCGCTTCCCTTGTCAGCGGAGATATTGTTTGTTCCTTCGTATTGTTCAACGCGGGCGCCAGCGCTGTATGAGCAATTTCACGCAACCGCTCCAGGTGTTCACCTTCGTAGACGCGGACGGTAAAAATCAACACCACCGTTTGTATCAACAAAATGGTAACGAACACCGTAGTCGTGATACGCCAGCTGATACGGCTCTGCCAAATACGCGACGGAGAATAGGCAAGATTCAGCCACCGCTTCTCCGCCACGGGCTCCAGTCCATCCTCGGACTGTGTCAATGCCGCCTTATTTTGGCCAAAACTATCCAAACCAAACCCCCCGA
The DNA here is from genome assembly GCA_016195185.1 of Pseudomonadota bacterium. Lineage (GTDB taxonomy): Bacteria > Pseudomonadota > Alphaproteobacteria > Micavibrionales > UBA2020 > PALSA-926. The sequence goes on from JACQAA010000001.1 coordinate 7,677, forward strand.
GTATTCTACAAAAACTTGTAATTCAACCCTATATTGATTTTATGCCAATTTACTTAAAATTACATTTATACTATTTTATTTGCATATTATGATAAGTAATAAAGGTGAGATTCCAAAGCTAACGTACTGTGATATTTTGTAAAATTAGCAACACTCGATCCGTTTTGTGTTGGCAGCGGAATGGGGCATCTTAATACCAGGTTTAAGTGATTCCATGAAGTTTACAACCTGCCCTTGGGGGGAGCCAAGAATCTCGTCCTCCCACATCACCGCCTGGCCACGCAGCACCGTTCCCTGCACCCAACCCGTTACTGTTCTGCCATCAAAGGGTGTCCAGCCACATTTGCTCTGAATCCATTGGTTGGTAATCGCGCGCGACTTGCGGAGGTCAACAATGGCAAAATCAGCATCATAGCCAACGGCGATACGCCCCTTGCTGGCAATCTGATAGATCCGCTGTGGACCATGAGACAACAGATCAACCAGCCGTTCCAGACTCAATCGTCCCGCATTCACATGATCCAGCATCAGCGGCAGCATGGTCTGCACGCCGGGCATGCCACTGGGAGAGGCGGGATACTGCCGTGACTTTTCTGGGCGGGTATGAGGTGCATGATCTGAACCCAGGACATCGACACTGCCAATTCGGACAGCATGCCAAAGCGCGGCCTGATGGCGCCGGTCACGAATGGGCGGATTCATCTGCGCCAAAGTTCCGAGCCGTTCATAACATTCCGGCGCAGATAAAGTGAGGTGCTGCGGCGTGACCTCAATTGTGGCAATATCCTTATGCTCGCTAAGAAACTCCACTTCCTCCGCGCTGGTCACATGCAAGAGATGGATACGACGCCCCGCTTCACGCGCTAATCGAACAGCGCGCTGAGTGGCCTTAAGCGCCGTTTCGGCATCCCGCCAGTTTGGATGATCTTTGACATCATGCGTGGCTTCAGCAATATATTTTCGTGCCTTCAAACGCGCCTCATCTTCGGCATGCAGCGCCACACGCCGGCACCCATTTTTGAGGATAGATAAAATAATCTCATCTTGCGCCGCCAATAAGGCGCCGGTGCTGGAACCCATGAAAATTTTTATACCACAACAACCCGGCAGCATTTCCAAAGCGTCTATATCTGCCGCATTTTCTACGCAACCGCCGATAAAAAAGGCATAGTCGCACCATGCCCGCCCCTGCGCTCGATGCAATTTGTCATGCAACGTATCCAAAGTGATCGTCAATGGGTCGGTATTGGGCATTTCAAAAATAGTCGTGACGCCGCCTGCAATAGCTGAAAGAGTGCCCGTCGATATATCTTCCTTATGGGTCAACCCCGGCTCGCGAAAATGCACCTGCGTGTCGATCACTCCCGGGAGAATGTGCAAGTGCTTGCAGTCGGTCACCTCTCTTGCCGCGGCCGTCGCAAAACCACCAAGATCGGCGATACGCCCGTTTTTAACGGCAATATCCGTGTCTATGACACCGCCGGGAGTGACGACAGTGCCGTTTTTCAGGATCAGATCAAATATTTCAGACATTCACTTTCCTTGAAAAGATGCTATATTTTACCATGCAAAGAAGGCGGACTTCATGAGTTTTTTTGAACAAATAGCCGGAAAATCCATGCCCAAGGCAGAGGAAGCCGAGGTCAAGGTCGATCTCTCCGGTATGGAAAAGCCGGAAGCCTTGCAGAAACTAGAAACGATTGTCAGATATTGCAAAAAAAGCTCTGCCGCATCGCTTTACGTCAGCTTTCCTCCGCCGCGGCCGGGGGGCGGTGAGACCTTATTCCAGCCCGTCATGCGCTTTTTCAAAGTTGAAAAATTCAATGGCTATGTCAGCCATGCCCTGCCCCTGATGACGGAAGACAAGGGCGGTGTTTTTGTGGTGTTTAAATTATGACGATCTATATTCACAATACACTATCGCGGCAGAAGGAAGAATTCAGGCCTATCGATGCGAAGAATGTGCGGGTTTATTTCTGCGGACCCACCGTGTACAACTACGCCCATATTGGCAATGCCCGTGCTGCCGTTGTTTTTGATTTACTAGTGCGTGTAATGCGCTATACGTATGGCAAACCGCATGTGCGATACGTTTCTAATATCACCGACATCGATGATCGCATTATTGATGCCGCCAAACAAACCAGCGAGAAGATTGACGTTATCACCAAAAAATTTTCTGCAATTTACAATGAAGATATGGCGGCGCTCGGCGTCAGCGGTCCAGACTATCAACCGCGAGCCACAGAATATATCCCGCAAATGCTGGCCATGATCGACAAGCTGATTAAGGCTGGCCATGCTTATGAAGCTGAGGGACACGTGCTGTTCGATGTGCCCTCCTGGCCAGACTATGGCCGCCTGTCACGCCGTAATCGTGACGATATGATTGCCGGGGCGCGCGTTGAAGTAGCGCCCTACAAAAAGGACCCGGCAGATTTCGTTTTGTGGAAACCTTCCACACCCGATCAACCTGGCTGGGACAGTCCCTACGGGCGCGGACGACCCGGCTGGCATCTGGAGTGCTCGGCAATGAATGAAGCCTTGAATGGAAACCACTTCGATATTCATGCGGGTGGCGAAGACCTTATCTTCCCCCACCACGAGAATGAAATTGCCCAGAGTGTCTGCGCACATGGGGGGGAGCCATACGTCAACTACTGGATGCATAACGGGCATTTAATGGTAGAAGGTCAGAAGATGTCAAAATCAGTCGGAAATGTCCTGCTGGTGCATGATTTAATCCAGCAAGTACCGGGCGAGGTCATCCGCTATGCGTTATTGAGTGCGCATTACCGCCAACCCTTCGACTGGACGAAAGAGCTTCTGCAACAATCAGCACGCACACTGGACCGCTACTACGGTCTGCTACGAGACGCCAAAGACATTCACATAAGCGATGTGGAACAACAAATTGGGAGATCAAGAGAGATTGTTGACGCACTTGAGAACGATCTGAACACCCCCTTGGCCTTTGCGTCTTTGTCGATCATAGCCAATCGACTCAAAGCAGCAGCAGGAATACCTTCGGAGCAAAAAATACAAAAAATTAAACTACTAATGGCAGGAAAGATATTGGGTCTGCTACAGCAAGATGCCGAAACCTGGTTCAAAGGCGATGGACAAAATACAGCCGCTATCGAGAAGAAGGTGGCGGAGATGCAAGCGGCACGGCAGGCTAAAGATTACAAGACAGCGGATGCGCTACGTGATCTGTTACGGCAGGAGTATTCTGTAAGCGTTTCTGCTTCGCCCACGGGTATTACATGGAGGAAAGAATCATGACTCTCAAACATCCGGAAATCATTCAAGTGCCGAAAGACCGGCAACAAGTGTCCTGTGATGACGGAGGGGCGCTGGGACACCCCAAGGTTTATTATACCTTTGACGGTGAAGATGAGGTTACCTGTGGTTATTGCAACCGGCTCTTCACCAAAAAACCGACCGCTGGCGCAACCCCGCTGAAAGGCGCCGCTTGACAACCGATGATGACGCGCTGTTGCGGGTTTATAATCAAGAACTCCTGGCCCTGTCAGCGCAGGCCGAAAAACCGATCCATCTTGCCGAACCAGATGTGATGGCCAGAGCCGTCAGCCCGATCTGCGGCAGCGAAGTAACTGTAGAGTTAACACTAAAGAATGGCCGGGTAGCCAGTTTTGGCTATGAAGTAGAGGCTTGTGCCTTAACGAGATTGGTGGTAGCCGTGATGAAAAAGGCTATCGTGGGAAAAACCCGGCAAGATATTGCACAGGCCGGCGACGAACTGCGCGGAATGTTGGAGGGGGGCCCTCCCCCCACCGGAGATTGGGCTGGCTTGAAAATCCTGATACCTGTGATAGAATATAAATCGCGGCACGATTCAATACTCCTGCCGTTTGAGGCAACAGAAAAAGCGTTTAAAGAAGGAAGTCAGCCATGAGCGAGCGGCAAAACCTGTCAATGCTTGACCTTCTCTCCACCGTCTCCAAGAGTGATCTAAAGGGCTTGGGCCTCGGTGATGTGGCATATATACGGCGCCACGCCATGAACGGTCACAGGATTTTTGTACTGCACGCCGCCGACGGTGGCGCACTGGCTATGCAGAATAACGAAGACAGCCTGAGGCACGACGCCAGTTTTCAGGAACTGGATCTCGTGACGGTTCACTGACCGCCGGGCCTATTTTCTTTTTTTAATGCTCTTTGTTTTCGTCTTCTTCTTAGCGGCGGCCGTCTTTTTGGCTGCGCTTGGTTTTTTCATCGGCACAACCGTGGCGCTGAACATTTGGCGCTTCACTCCATCCGGATCGACCCAACCGATATTGCCATCCTTGCGCCGGTAGACCATATTCAGGCCCCCGTGCTTGGGATTTTTAAACAGCAGGGCAGGCATGCCGCCCAATTCCAGACGCATCACCGCATCCGACACGGCCAGCGTTTGTATCTGCGTGGTCATTTCGGCAATAACAACGGGCTCGTCGCCCCCCTCCGCCTCGCTTTCATCACCCTTTATTGTTGTATAGGTGGCAGAGGTATCACTACTCACTTCATATTTGCGGTGATCGCGGAGCCTATCCTTATAACGGCTCAGGCGTTTCGACACCAGCTTGGCCGCAATATCAAAGGCGGGATATGGATCATCCGCCTCATGATGGGTCTGCAGCACTATACCACCGCCAACATGAACGGAGATGTCCGCCTTGAAAAGGTGGTTTTTTTCTTTGGAGAAAATAACCGTCGCCTCAATCGGGTTCCGGAAGTATTTTTGGGCGGCATGGGTGAGCTGTTCTTTAACATGCTCACGCAAAGAGTCGCCCACATCCAGATGTTTGCCTTTAACCGTCAATTGCATGGTGTTGCCTCTTCGTTGATGATGCTTTCCCCTTATATATACGTCATTTGGCCTTAATACCAAGTTAATAACGCCGGTTTTGAAACTATTTGTCCTGATTTTTCAGGCGCCGGCGCTGGACGGAGGAGGGGATTTTCATAGCTTCGCGGTATTTGGCGACGGTACGCCGTGCAATGGCAATGCCCGCCTTTTGTAACGACTCGACCAGATCATCATCAGAGAGGATCGCCGCCGGGCTCTCGGCATCGATCAGGCCCTTCAACCGCGCCTTGATCGCTTCTGAGGAGAATTCGGCGGAGCCTTCGGTATTCGACACGCCACTGGTAAAAAAGTACTTCAGTTCGAACACGCCCCGCGGCGTGCCGATGTATTTATTGGTCGTCACGCGGCTTATGGTGCTTTCATGCATGCCGACGGCCGTAGCGATGTCTTTTAGAACCAACGGTTTCAGGTACTCCACGCCATAGTTGAAAAACGCCTCCTGCTGCAGGAGGAGCTCACCCGCCACTTTCAGAATCGTTTGCGCCCGCTGATCCATGGCTTTGATTAGCCAATTGGCGGTATTCATCTGTTCGCTCAAGTATTCCTTATCCTGCTTGGCCTTGGCGCTCTTACTGATTTCCGCATAGTAAGTTTTATTAAGCAAAACACGCGGCAAGGTATCGTTATTGAGCTCGACTGCCCATCCGCCCCCCTTGCTTTTGGGTAAAGGCTTCATAAACACATCGGGAATGACAGTCTGCGAAACAAAATGATCAAAGTGCAGCGCCGGCTTCGGGTCGAGCGATTTGACTTCGCCGATCATGTCCCGCAAATCTTCCTCATCGACGCCACAAATGGTTTTCAGTTTCTTCAGATCATGCCCCGCCAGAAGCTCCAGATTTTGCAACAATTTTTCCATGGCGGGGTCAAGCCGGTTTAGCTCATGCAGTTGCAAGGCCAAGCACTCACTCAGGCTTCGCGCAAAAATACCTGCCGGGTCCAATTGCTGTAGCCGGCTGAGGATGTCTTCGATGCGTTTGACATCGCAGCCCAACCGGTCGGCCAGCGGCTGCAGTGGGGTACGAAAATATCCCGCTTCATCAAGATAGTCGACCATTAACGTGGCAATAGCGCGGTCCCGATTGTCACTGAAGTCAACTTTGATCTGTTCCAGCAAATGATCACGCAACGTGGTCGAGGCCACCATACTATTTTCAAGACTATATTCTGAATCATCAAACTTCAGATTGCCGCCGGCGCCCACGCCAGAAAGGGTTGAACGCGAATAATCGTAACCTTCGTCACTGCCTTCCCCGGCCGCTTTTTCCGGGAGATTTTCGCCGCTGTCCAATTCGCCACGCTCACGATCGAAATTCCCGCTATCACTTTCGCTCGTATCCTCCGGCATATCGGCAGGAGATTCCGTATTCTCTGGTTTTTCATCACTGAGCCCCTCCGGAGCTGGGCCCTCCTCGCGCTCCAGCAGGGGGTTTTTTTCCAGTTCGGCTTCAATGAATTCAGCGAGTTCAAGATTAGACAGTTGTAGCAGCTTGATCGCCTGCTGCAGC
>JACQAA010000133.1 GCA_016195185.1 Pseudomonadota bacterium
CGATTTCTATGGCTGTCAACCCTTCCGGGATGGTGATTTTATGCTGATAGGTTTTTCCCCCCTGAAGAAGCGAGATAACATCGCTGATATTGATGTGGGCTGGAAACAGGTATTCACCTGCCTTCAATTCTTTTTCCCGGTTGCGCCAGCGGGCATCAAGCATAAACGGGACATCGTCACGAATAACCCCTGACTCCAGGAGCTTTGCGGAGATGGATTTAATGGAACGCCCGGGCTCTATATATACCAGTTTTTCGGCGACAAGAGGGCCCGGAGATGTCACTTCATGTGCCAGCCATCCGGTGGCGATAACTGCGGCCAATGCGCCCAGGAAGAGAAGTGTAAGAAAAATGTTTCCGAGGCGGACCAATTATATCTTCCCCAGAATCAGACAGGCATTGGTGCCCCCAAATCCGAAAGAATTAGATAGCGCAAGTCTCACCTTACGCTCCTTGGTTTTGAGGGGAACGAGGTCGATGCCGGCGGCGACATCGGAAGGATCTTCCAGGTTCAGCGTTGGCGGCAGAGACCCGGTTTGCAGCGCCTTGATGCTGAAAATGGCCTCCACCGCTCCAGCCGCACCTAATAGATGGCCAATGGCAGATTTGGTGGAGGAGATACTCAGCTTTTTGACGGCATCACCAAATAACCTCTTGATTGCCGTTAGTTCGATGTCGTCGCCCAGGGGCGTGGAGGTTCCATGGGCATTGATATAGTCGATCTGATCGGGAGAAATGCCGGCGCGTTTGATGGCGGCTTTCATCGCGCGGAATCCGCCGTCGCCGTCTTCTGATGGTGATGTGACATGATAGGCGTCTCCGGACAGGCCATACCCCCTCACTTCGGCATAGATTTTGGCGCCACGTTTTCTGGCGTGTTCATATTCTTCAAGAACAAGGCAGCCCGCGCCCTCGCCGATGACAAAACCGTCACGCCCTTTGTCAAAGGGCCGTGAGGAGCGTTTCGGTGTATCATTATAGCTGGTCGATAATGCGCGACAGGCGGAAAATCCTCCAACACCGACACGACAAATGGCGGCTTCGGCTCCTCCTGCCACCATGACGTCGGCATCATCCATCATGATGAGGCGGGCGGCATCGCCAATGGCGTGCGAACCGGTTGCACAGGCGGTTACGACGGCATGATTGGGGCCTTTGAAACCATATTTAATCGAGACATTGCCGGAAATCAGGTTGATCAGCGAGGAGGGGATGAAGAACGGAGAAATTCGCCGCGGCCCTCTTTCCTGCATCATGATCGACGTATCCTGAATATTGAGCAAGCCGCCGATGCCGGAACCAATAAGCACGCCAGTACGGCATTGTTGTTCGTAGTCCTGCGGTTTCCATCCGCTGTCTTCAACAGCATCGACAGCGGCGGCGTAACCAAAATGGATAAAGCGATCCATTTTTTTCTGTTCTTTGTGTTCTATGTATTTGTTGATGTCAAAGGCACCGGATGTACCATCCGTTTCTGATACGAGAGGAACTTCACCTGCCACTTGTGAGGGAAGGTCGGAAGCGTCAAAGGAGCGGATCTTGCGCAGACCGGATTTTCCCTGAGTGATAGCAGACCAGTTGTGATCCACACCCACGCCGAGAGGGCTGATAATGCCCATTCCTGTAACAACGACACGTTTCATTCACGCTTTCTCGCTTACACAGATGAAAAAGACCCCTGTTCTCGTAAAAGAACCAGGGGTCTTTTCAGTAATCGCATCAGTTTATATCACGCGGCTTTCGCGGTTTGCTGAATGAAGGCAATTGCATCCTTCACCGTCTGGATTTTTTCAGCCGCATCGTCTGGAATCTCGATGCCAAATTCTTCCTCGAATGCCATCACCAGTTCCACGGTGTCCAGGCTGTCAGCGCCCAAGTCGTCAATAAAGCTGGCGTTGTCTGTTACTTTGGCGCCATCGACACCCAAGTGTTCGACGACAATTTTCTTGACCCGTTCATTGACAGTACTCATGCGTGTATCCTCATTCAGTTGCGTTTAAACTCTGATATTTCGTCGCAAGAGGAAAACCAGTACCATACTAATTTTCTCTTGGCAAACCCTCGTTCTGCCCGAGCGCTTGTTTATCGGCCCATTACGCGCCCCATTAATTTACATAATATAATAAACAGCGATATTGACGCCCGAGAGAATCTGAATTATGTTTAAACATCGCATAGTCATTTCGAGCAGCAAGATCATTAGTATCTCCTAAATCAAGGTGTGCCATGGGACTGATAAAAAAAATCCAGGATATGAAGTATGAAATGACTCGGTGGCGGCAAAAGCTGCACGCTGAGCCGGAGCTGGCCTTTGAAGAGAGGGGCACCTCCCGCTTTATCACGCGCCAATTGCAATCTTGCGGCATTGAAGTTCATGCCCTCGCCAAGACCGGGGTTATTGGTGTGTTGCACGGTAAGGATGGTGCCACCGTCGGCGGTAAAGCGATCATGCTCCGTGCTGACATGGATGCTTTGCCTATCAAGGAAGAGAGTGGTGCCGTCCATGCGTCGCATACTGCCGGAGTGCACCACGCCAGCGGTCATGACGGGCATGTAGCGATGTTGCTCGGTGCCGCGAAGTATCTGGCGCAAAGTAAAAATTTTAATGGAACCGTCTATTTTGCCTTTCAGCCCGCTGAAGAGAAGTCCGGCGCTCAGGAAATGATCAAGGATGGAATCTTCCAGAAGTTTCCTTGTGATGAGATATATGGTCTGCATAGCTATCCTGAATTGCCTCTCGGTGCCATGGTAACAGGGCCCGGATCGTTGTTGGCTTCTGCCGAGGAGTTTCATATCGTCCTGAAGGGGGCGGCAAGCCATCCCTCGCAGCCTGACACGGAAACCGGCGTCATGAGCGCCATGACAGAAGTTATGGCGGCCATTCGGGCATTGGCGGAGACGGAAATTCAGCTGGGAGCCGCCGCTTTGCTGGCCATCTCTTCGGTGCATACAGAGGGCCAGATCGGTAATGCGCTCCCGGGAAGAGTCGATGTGTGCGGTACCATTCGTACCCAGGATTCTTCTTTGCATGAGAAGTTACGGCAAGGTTTAGAGAATCTGGTGCCAGAAATTGCTGCCAAACATAATGTCGACCAGACCACGGAATTCAGCAATGCTTGTCCGGTACTGGTCAACAGCCAGGCGGAAACGAATTTGGCTTCTGACATTGCCAAGGACATCGTCGGTGATAACAAGGTGGGATCTGTCGTCCCACGCGCCCTCGATGCGGATGATTTTGCGTGTTATTTGCAGGGCAAGCCAGGCAACCTGATGCTCATGGGCACGGGCCGGGCAGACGGCAAGCCGTCTCCCGCCTTGTATAGTTCGAAATATGATTTCAATGACGCCGCCCTGCCAATTGGCGCAAGCTACTGGGTGAAATTGGTAGAAAAATCCCTGCCGCTTGCAACTGCGCCATCACCAAAGGCACCGAATACGGCGCCACCTCAATCTCCGGAACTTTAGGCTCGGCGCGCCGCCCGAGCGCCCGTCTGTGACAGAGCCAGGATAGCCCGGCTACACATGATATAGGGGTCGTTGGCTGTTTGTTTGCATCTGGCCTCCGCGCTGTTGAGCAGGGCCAGAGCCTGTTCTATCTGTGGCAGGCCCCAGCTGAAAACATGCATCTCAAAAGCGGGCTTGTTCTTGAAAAAGAGAGGCGGGC
>JACQAA010000150.1 GCA_016195185.1 Pseudomonadota bacterium
TTTTACTCCGATTCTGGTCAAAGAAGGCTTGATATGGGGCGATATGGCCAAGGTAGAGTTGAACCTGCCGGACCTGCCAGGGGTCTCCGTGGAAGAGGGCCAGATGCGCTCCTATCCGTTGGGAACTGCCACTGCACATGTGATCGGCTATGTTGGCCGTGTCAGCGAAGCAGAAATGACGGACGACCCGGTGATGAGCATTCCCGGGTTCCGTATCGGCAAAACCGGCATAGAGAAGAAATACGATGCGACACTGCGCGGCGAGGCCGGACAAATTCAGGCCGAGGTCAACGTGGTCGGGCGTGAAATCCGCGAACTAAGTCGCACCGAAGGCAAAAAGGGCCAGCGCATGACCCTTACTCTTGATGCAGATTTACAGATGCAGTGCCAGGAATATATTGCCCGAGAAGCCAGTTCCGCCGCCGTTGTCATGGACGTGCACAATGGCGAAGTATATGCGCTGTGTTCTCACCCCGGTTTCGATCCCAATATGTTTTCAAGCGGTATACCCGCAGATACATGGGAAGAGCTGCTGGCCAACCCGACCGATCCGCTTACCAATAAAGTTACTTCCGGCCAATACCCCCCCGGCTCCACCTTCAAAATGGTCACGGCCATGGCAGGTCTGGAGAGCGGAGCAATCGACGCCTCAACGCACCTTTACTGCCCCGGCTATTACATGCTCGGCGACACCAAATTTCACTGCTGGAAGCCACAGGGGCATGGCAGTGTCGACATTATAGGGGCGCTCCGCGAATCCTGTGATAGTTTCTTCTATGAGGTGGGGCGGCGTGTCGGCATTGACGGCATTGCCAAAATGGCCCGTCGTCTGGGAATGGGTGATAAGCTGGATTTTGACGTCCCCGGGGAGGGTTCCGGACTGATTCCAGACCGTGCCTGGAAACAAAAACGCTATAAGCAGAAGTGGCAACAGGGAGATACGATTAGCGCGGCGATTGGACAGGGATACATGCTGGCCACACCATTGCAACTCGCAACGATGACGGCAAGACTCGTCAGCGGCGGCAAGGCCGTGAAGCCAATTCTGGTCCGCTCTGTGGAACAGGAGGGAAACAAAATACCAGAGTGGTCCTTGACCGGCTTTCGTAAGCCGTATCTTGACTTGGTTCAGAAAGGCATGATTGCAGTCGTCAATGATCCGCGTGGCACCGCGCATGGAGCCCAAATCAAGGTAGCCCCGTTTTCCATGGCAGGAAAAACCGGCACATCACAGGTAAGAAGGATTACGCTGTCCCAGCGCGAGGCTGGCGTCAAAAATCAGGATCTGCCCTGGCAATTCAGGCACCACGCCTTATTCGTCGGTTATGGGCCGATTGAAGATCCAAAGTATGCAACCGCAGTGATTGTTGAACACGGCGTGGGCGGTGCCGTGGCAGCGGCTCCCATTGCCAGGGATATTCTCATCGCCACCCAAAAGCGCGACCCGCGCAAGATTCGTACTGTGGATGATGCAGAGACGAGCCAAAAAGGGCCCGCACTATGATAGCCGGATCAGATCGACTAACAATTAAAGAAAAACTGATGCTCATCAGTTGGCCCTTTCTACTCCTGCTCATCATGGTGGCAACCATCGGTTTTCTGTCGCTATATTCTGCCGCTAGCGGCAATATCGAGCCCTGGGCTGAAAAGCAGGCCATACGGTTTGTTATAGGTTTAACGGGGTTGGTGGTCATTGCCTTGGTTGATATCAGAGTCTGGATGAAACTGGCCTACCCGATTTATATGTTGTGTATTTTTCTTCTCATCTACGTGGATATTCGCGGCCATATCGGGATGGGGGCACAACGCTGGATCAGCCTGGGGTTCTTGCAGCTGCAGCCCTCTGAAGTCATGAAAATCTCCTCTGTTCTGGTGCTAGCGCGGTTTTTTCATGGAAGCACCTGGGAAGATGTGCGCAACCCCTTGTTTTTAGCGATTCCGGTAGTCCTCGTTCTGATACCAACCGCTCTGGTCCTCATCCAGCCAGATCTGGGAACGGCCATGACGATTGTGATCGTGGCGGCCGCGATGTTTTTTTTGGCAGGCGTCAGCTACTGGATCTTTGGAATTGTTATTGCGGGTGGTTTATTGTGCTTACCAATTGCCTGGCATTTTCTGCATGATTACCAAAAAAAACGCGTCTTGGTGTTCTTGGATCCTGACAGCGATCCCCTGGGTGCCGGATATCACATCGCTCAGTCCAAAATTGCCTTGGGTTCCGGAGGAATCACGGGCAAAGGGTTTCTGCAGGGCAGCCAGAGTCACCTGAATTTTTTACCAGAAAAGCATACTGACTTTATTTTCACCCTATTTACCGAAGAATGGGGCCTGATCGGCGGCATTTCACTGATGCTGCTCTTTGCCATGATTATCGCCTATGGTTATTTTGTTGCTATGCGCTGCCACAACCAATTTGCGCGGCTGCTCTCTCTTGGCATTGTCGTGAACTTTTTTGTTTACGTTTTCATCAATATGGGGATGGTCATGGGCCTTCTTCCTGTGGTAGGTGTTCCCTTACCGATGATTTCTTATGGGGGCACCGCTATGCTGTCAGTGCTATTTGGGTTTGGTCTTCTCATGTCTGCTCACGTGCATCGCGATGTCAGATTCACACGACGGGGCCTTGAGGTCGTATGAGCCTGACCAAAAGAAAAAGGGCAACCATTTCCCCAGCAGTCAAGATTCCGAAGATGCGCGCCCTGAAAAAGGTATTATCAGATACTGACCCTCCGCCATTCCAGGTTCTGAACCAGCGGGGTAACGGTATGGGACTGGTGATTTGCGATCATGCCAGCAACAGAGTACCGCGTGCACTGAAAGGATTGGGCCTTCAAAAACATGACTTGAACCGGCATATCGGTTGGGACATCGGTACCGAAGACGTGGGAAAGCGTATTGGCAAAGAGCTGGATATGCCCATAGTGCTGGCAAACTATTCCCGATTGGTTGTGGATCTTAACCGTGCGCCACATCACAGTGAGTGTATACCAGAAGTCAGCGATAAGACTATTATCATCGCGAATAATGATCTCTCCAAAAAGGCTAAAGAACAAAGGCTGCGGGAAATTTTTTGGCCCTATCAAAAGCAACTGGAAAAACAAATCAACCGGTTACTCAGGAAGGGCCGCCCCTTTTTACTGGCCGTGCACAGTTTTACACCAGAGCTGAACGATGTAAAACGCCCGTGGCACATGTCGGTTCTCTGGAATAAGCAGGAAAAAATTGCCAAAAGACTAATCGCGGAGATCAGGAGACGGGATCCCAGCCTGCTCGTCGGCAGCAATGAGCCTTATACACTGAAAGACGAAAGATTTACGGGGTCCACCATGTACCGACACGCCGAGGAGCGCGACCTCCCCTACGTTTTCGTGGAATTTCGACAAGACTTGATCGACACCAAAGAGAAGGCGGCCCACTGGGCCAACGTGTTTCTGCAAGCACTACGTCCGATCCTGGATGAACTTACGAGTTTGCAAGCCGGGCCAAATAGCCCCCGCAAAAAATAGCTTTTTATATTATAGAAAATAAAGAGTTGGAAAATCTTGAGGATTACCCCTCAATTTAGGGGCTGTTTTTGTAAAAAATAAAAATAAAAATAGCACGATCTAAAAGAGCCCTATTTTAAGGTGGTAAGATGACCAATAATAGCTTTCTTTTAAAGCAAAGAGCGTGTAATTTCTGGACTCAAATTTAAGAGTTAAAGCAAGGAGAATTGTCATGAGCAAAATCATCGGTATAGACTTGGGAACGACCAATTCCTGTGTTTCGATCATGGAGGGTGACAAGACCAGGGTTATCGAAAACTCTGAAGGCGCCCGCACAACCCCTTCCATGGTCGCGTTTACCAAAGACGGCGAACGCGTCGTAGGGCAGCCAGCCAAACGTCAGGCTGTCACTAATCCGGACAAGACCCTCTATGCCATCAAGCGTCTGATGGGTCGCCGCTTCACGGATCCCGAGGTAAAGAAAATGCGCGAAAAGGCGCCTTTCAAGATCATTGAAGGTGACAATGGCGATGCATGGGTCGAAATCGACGGAGAAAAATACGCGCCTTCGCAAATCAGCGCCATGATCCTGCAAAAGATGAAAGAGACTGCTGAAAATTTTCTTGGCGAAAAAGTAACTAAGGCGGTTATCACCGTTCCGGCTTATTTTAACGATAGTCAGCGTCAGGCAACTAAAGACGCGGGAAAAATTGCCGGTCTTGAGGTGCTGCGTATCATCAACGAGCCAACGGCCGCGGCGTTAGCCTATGGCCTCGATAAGAAAAATAGCGGCACTATCGCCGTCTATGACCTGGGGGGTGGCACTTTCGACGTTTCCATTCTTGAGATCGGGGATGGCGTGTTCGAGGTAAAATCCACCAATGGAGATACCTTCCTCGGTGGTGAGGACTTTGATTCTCGCATTATCGATTATCTGGCAGATGAGTTTAAAAAAGAAAATACCGTTGATCTGCGCAAGGATAAACTCGCCCTACAGCGCCTGAAAGAAGCGGCAGAGAAAGCTAAAATCGAGCTGTCCTCGGCGCCTCAGACAGAAGTCAATCTGCCGTTCATCACGGCGGATCAGAATGGCCCGAAACACCTGAATGTCAAGTTAACACGTGCTAAACTGGAACAGCTGGTGGCCGATTTGATTCAAAAGACAATGGATCCCTGCAAAGCAGCCCTGAAAGGCAAAGACCCCCACCGTGGCGTCAATCCGGATGAAGTTGTCGCAGACGGTGCTGCCATTCAGGGTGGTGTTCTTTCCGGCAATGTGAAGGATGTCCTGCTCCTCGATGTGACACCCTTGTCACTCGGTATCGAAACGCTGGGTGGCGTCTTTACCCGCCTGATTGATCGTAACACAACGATTCCGACTAAAAAGTCACAGGTTTTCTCTACGGCGGAAGATAACCAAAACGCCGTGACAATCCGTGTCTTCCAGGGCGAACGTGAGATGGCTGCGGACAACAAGCCGCTCGGTCAGTTCGATCTGGTCGGCTTGCCGCCGGCACCGCGCGGCATACCGCAGGTAGAGGTCACCTTTGATATCGACGCTAACGGCATTGTGCAGGTCTCTGCCAAAGACAAGGCGACCGGTAAAGAACAGCAGATCCGTATCCAGGCCTCGGGCGGCTTATCTGATGCCGATATCAAGAAAATGGTCAAGGACGCGGAGGAAAACGCGGCGGAAGATAAAAAACGGCGTGAAACTGTGGAAACAAAAAACCGTGCCGAAGCTCTTGTCCACGCTGCCGAAAAGACCCTCAAAGAGGCCGGAGATAAAATTCCAGCTGCCGACAAAAAGACTGTCGAAGAGGCGGTTGAGGCTGTGAAGAGCGCCCTCACCGGCGAAGATCTGGCCACGATCAAGAAAAGAACAGAAGCGCTGCAGGAGGCCTCTATGAAACTAGGGGAGCACCTGTATCGTGCCGAACAAGAGGCTTCTGCAAAAGCCAGCGCCGCTGCTGACGGTACGGGGGGATCTTCTGGGGCCGGCGCAGAAAACAAGCCGGAAGAACCTGAGATCGTCGATGCCGAGTTTACCGAGGTTGATGAAAAAGGTAACAAGAAGAACAAATCGGCTGGATAATCCTATTGGCTTCTCACCGCTGTCCTGACGAATATGG
>JACQAA010000128.1 GCA_016195185.1 Pseudomonadota bacterium
GGCGCCAAGTCGGTTGCGGCCGGCATGAACCCGATGGATCTGAAGCGCGGCATCGACCTCGCGGTCGAGGCTGTTGTCGAGGACCTGAAGAAGAACTCCAAGAAGGTCACCTCGAACGACGAAATCGCACAGGTCGGCACCATCTCGGCCAACGGCGACAAGGAAATCGGCGACTTCCTCGCGAAAGCAATGCAGAAGGTCGGCAACGAAGGCGTCATCACGGTTGAAGAGGCCAAGAGCCTGGAAACCGAACTGGACGTCCTCGAAGGCATGCCGTTCGACCGCGGTTACCTGTCGCCCTACTTCATCACCAACGCCGACAAGATGATCTGCGAAATGGACAGTCCTTACATCCTGTTCTTTGACAAGAAACTCTCCAACCTGCAGGTCATGCTGCCGATCCTCGAAGCCATAGTCCAGACCGGCAAGCCCCTCCTGATCGTCGCGGAAGATGTTGAAGGCGAGGCACTGGCGACTCTCGTCGTCAACAAGCTACGCGGCGGACTCAAAGTCGCCGCCGTGAAAGCGCCCGGCTTCGGCGACCGTCGCAAAGCAATGATGGAAGACATGGCGATCCTGACGAAAGGCGAAGTCATCTCCGAAGAACTGGGGATCAAACTGGAAAACGTCAAGACACTTGACATGCTCGGCAAAGCCAAGCGCGTCCGCATCACCAAAGATGACACCACCATCATCGACGGCAGCGGTGTGAAGAAAGACATTGAGGCGCGCATTGGCCAGATCAAGGCGCAGATCGAGGAAACTACCTCCGACTACGACAAGGAAAAACTGCAGGAGCGCCTCGCCAAGCTTTCCGGCGGTGTGGCGATTATCCGCGTCGGTGGTGCGACCGAAGTCGAAGTGAAAGAGAAGAAGGACCGCGTTGAAGATGCCTACCATGCGACGAAGGCGGCCGTTCAGGAAGGGGTCATCGCCGGAGGCGGTGTTGCGCTGCTTTATGCGAAAAACGTCCTGAATAAGCTGAAAGGCTCCAATCGTGACGAAGAAGTCGGTATCGAGATCATTGGCCGCGCTATCGAATCCCCGATCCGCCAGATCGCTTATAATGCAGGCGTTGAAGGCTCGATCGTGGTCGGCAAGCTGCTGGAGCAGAAAAGCCCAAACTTCGGCTACGATGCCCAGAAGGACGAATATACCGATATGGTTAAGGCCGGCATCATCGACCCTGTGAAAGTAGTGCGCTGCGCTCTGCAGGACGCCGCTTCCATCGCCGGCCTGTTGATCACCACTGAAGCCACCATCGCCGAACTGCCGAAGAAAGAAGAACCGCACGTTCACGGCGGCGGACATGGCGGCGGCATGGGAGATATGATGTAATCGATTGAGAGAAGCAATCGATGAGCAGCCTATCGCCTAGATAATAAAAAAGACCCGGTCAGAAGACCGGGTCTTTTTGCGTTCTAAAGATTAAAGTAAGTTACTTACCCTTCTTAAAGGTGTTACCAATAATACCGCCAATAACACCGCCAGCTGCCAGGGTGATTGCACCGATGTGCACAAACGGCAAGGCAACAACAGAAGCGATGCCGATTTCTATGCCTTTTGCGACAGGGGACTGCTTGTTGAAGGCCTCAGTTAATGATTTAAAGCTCATCTTTGTTCTCCTTAAGGGGTTATGTTGATCAACAGTTTTTTAGTTTTGTATTACGTTAATAGTGCTTGTTTTGGAAAATGTCAACAGAATAATGATTCTAAAATCCATTAATCTACTTTAGCGCCTACGATGCCTCCTGCAACAGCTGTACCCACTACCAGAAATGGGAGAAGGGGCGGACAGAAAAGACCGATACCAAAACCGGTGCCCGCTCCAATTGCTATGCCGGCACCAACTTTTTTAGTCCTGCTCACCGCGCTGTTGAACTTATCGCTTATCTTACGAAAAATTTTCATTGTGTCTGGCTCCTAAAAATGAAGTTTCTATTTAATGTTGCATTACGTTAATACAAATTATTTTGTAAAATGTCAACAACTATTTTCTCTTGTTTGTTTTATCTTGATTTATCAATATGATAATTCTTACAAATGATTCTTTATATGAACCTCAAGCTAGGCCTCTTTCATGCCAGAACTTCCTGAAGTTGAAACCGTTTGCCGTGGGCTGGCCAAAGCCCTCCCTGGCCACCGTATCAAGGAAATACGACAGAACCGCCATGACCTGCGCATCCCCTTTCCAGCCGCCCTCAAGAGCATGACAGGGGAAAACATCACATCGATCAAACGACGGGCTAAATATATTCTGGTGCATCTTGCCAATCAGCACGTGCTGATCCTTCACCTCGGCATGTCTGGTAGTCTCATCTTTTACACTAAAAATAAAAAATATCTTCCTGAGAAACATGATCATTTTGTTCTGACTCTCGATAATGGTACGAGAATCGTCTTTAACGATCCACGCCGCTTCGGGCTGGTAGATCTGGCCAAAACCGTGGAACTGCCTCACCACCGTTTCTTCGCCCATTTGGGACCCGAACCTTTTGATAAAAAGTTTAGCGCTGCCACCCTTGCCAAAAAGTTAGCCGGCAAGAAGGTCGCCATTAAACTCGCCATCATGGATCAGGCCGTTGTCGTGGGAGTAGGCAATATTTACGCAGCCGAGGCGCTCTTTATGGCCGGTATCGACCCACGACGTGCCGCCAAATCCCTCACCCCGGCAGAAACCAAAAAATTGGTCAGCTCCATCCAGAAAACCCTGAAGAGCGCGATCAAGGCTGGCGGTTCGTCACTGCGAGACTATGTGCAGGCAGACGGCGAGCTCGGATACTTCCAGCATCATTGGGCTGTCTATGGTAAGGAGGGGCAAAAGTGCAAAAGATGCACCTGCAATATCCAAAAAACCCACGGCGTGCACCGCATAACTCAGGGCGGGCGCTCAACATTCTATTGCCCTGTAAAACAGGTTTGAGCTACAACTACCTATGCTGAAAAACCTTTACATGATCGGCGGCTTCCTGCTTCTGCTCAACCTGCCGGCCCTCGCGGCTGAAGCCGGCTATTCCAGCGTCATTGAAGACCTGCCCCTGATGCCGGGCATGGTCGAAAAAGCAGACGATGCGGTCGTATTCGACAAGCCTGGCGGACGTATTATAGAGACCATCTCTGAAATTGCCGCTACTCCTGCAGAAATCAATAAATTTTACACGGACACACTGCCGCCGCTGGGTTGGGAACCACTTCCTCACTCCGTTTTTGTCCGTGAGAATGAATCTTTACAACTCAACATGGAAAAGAAAGGCAAGGTGACCATTGTCCACTTCAATCTCGCTCCAAGCAGTAAGGGAAAATAAACACATGACTTTTGAAAACATCCTCGTCGAAAAACGCGGCAACATCGGCCTGATCACCCTCAACCGTCCCAAAGCCATGAACGCCTTATGCGGGGCGCTGATGGACGAAATCACTCTTGCCGTTGACCAGTTTGAAAGCAATGCGGCCATCCGCGTTCTCGTGATCACCGGCAGCGAAAAAGTCTTTGCTGCAGGAGCAGATATCAAGGAAATGGCGACTAAAACCTTTGCAGAGGCCTATAAGGAAGACTTTGTGACCAAAAACTGGGAGCGTGTGGCGCGCTGCCGTAAACCCGTCATTGCCGCCGTGTCCGGTTACTGCCTCGGCGGCGGCTGCGAACTGGCCATGATGTGCGATATTATCGTTGCCTCTGACACCGCCAAATTCAGCCAGCCGGAAATCACTATCGGCACCATACCCGGCGCCGGGGGCACCCAGCGTCTGACCCGCGTGGTCGGCAAGTCCAAGGCCATGGAACTCTGCCTGACTGGCCGCATGATGGGCGCCCAGGAGGCTTTAAGCACCGGCTTGGTGGCCCAAGTGTTCCCTGCAGCCGAGCTGATGGCTGAAACCTTCAAGATGGCCGAAAAGATCGCTGAATTTCCGGTACCAGCCGTGATGATGATCAAAGAATCGGTCAACCGTTCCTATGAAACCACCTTGAGCGAAGGCCTCAGATTCGAACGCCGCCTGCTCCAGGCCACCTTTGCGACCGAAGACCAGAAAGAGGGCATGGCTGCCTTTATCGACAAGCGTAAAGCCTCGTTTAAAGATAGGTAATTCAAGGAGTTTTTGCCCTTTCTGTTTTGTCCACAGGATGCTTGACTTTGGCCCTAAATGTCTTTAAAAATTCCCCTTCCTTGTGGAATCGCCTCGAAAGAGTTGATTCTCGGCAAGGGGAAAATTGTTAACGTGCAAAAAGGGTAAACTATACAATGGCTCAACATAAGTCCGCCAAGATCAGAATTCGCCGCAATGCGCGCCGCAATGTCATCAATACAAAGCGTATCTCTGCCACCCGCACCAGCCTTCGTAAAGTAGAAGAGGCGATTGCCGGCGGCAACTACGACGCAGCACGTAAAGCCCTCAAAGAAGCGCAGCCCCAGCTTCACCGCAGCGCAGACAAGAGCCTCGTGCACAAAAAAACCGCAGCACGTAAGCTGTCGCGCCTTTCAGCTCGCATCAAAGCCCTGAAAAAGAAATAATATCACCCATATGGCTGAGCAATTAAACCCTGCCAGAGCCACAGGCAGGGTTTGTTTTGTTTTTGTTGCGCTCCAATAACGAGTTGCCTCTCACTGCTTGAATTAATTTTTAAGCACGTCATCTATGCATCTGTCATTTCTTGAAAAAATATGCGTCCGGGAGTTTAATAAAATAAAATCCGCATGTGCCGCGACACAGAAATTTTCTGACGTAAATGATGATGACGAAAAATAAGAATGATTAATTTTATACGTTTATTTCTTTTTTATTTTTGCGCCAATTTTCACTTGCGACTCATGTCGACCGACTATAATGTTCCTCTTCTTCTTAACACAAAACTTCACAAAAACCGATACCAGTCATACAAGACTGCCCCACCACAATGAGGCCTGTTCATGTTAGAAAAAGGAAATATCGCCGCCATCCAAAAAAATTCTGCGGTGGGTATTTCCTCTCACGCTAACATCGATGCCAGTTGGCAAGAAATCAGATCCCTCCTGCACAAAGAATTTGGCGGCGCCGCCTTCAAAAGCTGGATCGCCCCCATCAAGCCGCAAAGCTTTAACAATGGTGTGCTGGAGCTGGCTGTCGCCACCCGTTTTATGCGCGACTGGGTCAAAACGCATTATGCTGACCGGATTCGCCAACTGTGGGCGCAATACCATGGTGTCGTAGCCCGTGTCGATGTCGTGATTGCCGCACCATCGGCAGAGAAAACTGCTCCATTCACCTCCGAATCTGCAGTTGAAACGCTGCCCACCCCGGATAATATCTCCTCCCCTCTGGATGTTCGCTTCACCTTTGACAACTTTGTCGTTGGGAAACCCAATGAACTGGCTCATGCCGCTGCCCGCCGCGTCGCAGACAGCGATACTGTTGCCTTTAACCCGCTCTTCCTCTATGGCGGCGTTGGTTTGGGTAAGACCCACCTGATGCACGCCATTGCCTGGACAATCCGTGCCCGCACACCCCGGCGCAAAGTAGTCTATATGTCTGCCGAAAAATTCATGTATCAGTTTGTCCGCGCCCTGCGCTTCAAAGATACGATGTCTTTCAAGGAGCAGTTTCGTTCTGTTGATGTCCTGATGATCGATGACATACAGTTTATCTGCGGCAAGGAATCAACGCAGGAGGAATTCTTTCATACCTTCAACGCCCTGATCGACCAAAACAAGCAAATCATCATCTCCGCCGATAAATCCCCTTCCGATCTGGATGGTTTGGAAGAACGTCTGCGCTCACGCCTGGGCTGGGGGCTGGTCGCGGATATTCATCCAACAACCTACGAACTGCGCCTCGGCATCCTCGAGCAGAAACGCGACATGCTCAAACGTGAGATTCCGCAAAATGTATTAGAGTTTCTTGCACATAAAATATCCTCTAACATCCGCGAACTCGAAGGGGCGCTCAATCGCATCATCGCCCATTCCGAGCTAACTGGCCGTCCGGTCACCATTGACGGCGCACAAGACCTCTTGCAGGACCTGCTCCGTGCGAATGACCGCCGCGCCTCTGTGGAAGATATTCAGCGCAAAGTAGCTGAACACTATAATATCCGTATCAGCGACATGCATTCTCCTCGCCGTGCCCGCATGGTAGCCCGTCCACGGCAGATTGCCATGTATCTGGCAAAGGCGCTGACAGAACACTCCCTGCCAGAAATTGGCCGGAAATTCGGGGGGCGCGATCACACCACCATTATGCATGGCGTTCGCAGAATTGAAGAATTTCTCCTGACCGACCGCAGCTTAAAAGAAGAAGTTGATCTGCTCAAACGCGCCATTGGCGGGTAATTCTATCCTCTGCTTGGAACTTGCCTGAAAAATACGCTAATATTGGCAGATAGAGGCGGTTCCCCATGGCTTTGCGTTTTCTCTCGATTCTGATCTCCGGATTTCTGCTGCTCGCCCCGGTTGCAGAGGCAGCGGATCCTCATCATCATACCCAGGCGCGCCTGTTTTCGGCAGTAAGCGGCGTTGATCAGTTAAAAACCATTCAAGCCGCCGTTGAAGTAAAGCTGGAGCCAGGGTGGAAGACCTACTGGCGTACTCCCGGTGAGGCAGGACTGGCACCGGTATTCGACTGGGCGGGCTCGACAAATTTTAAGGAAGCCAA
>JACQAA010000022.1 GCA_016195185.1 Pseudomonadota bacterium
CATTTGCTGTCGAAGGTAAGTCCAGATTTTACCAAAGCGGCATCTACGGTACCTTCGAGGGACAAAAAAAGACGATATTCAGTCGTGATGAGGCGATTGAAGTGCTTCAGTCTTTGGAAAAACAATGGGAAAAAGAAGGATACGGAGCAAGCTCCAAGCAGCCCTTCAAAAGCCATATCTACACTCTGAAGAAAGGTCCTTCTCCCGTACCTCTGGCATTTCTCAAACCTCCCGTGTGAAGACACAAAAGGTGCCAAAGATCGCATTATATTAAGGAAGAGTGATTAGGAGAGGCAGTCAAGGTATCTGCTCGGTCTTCGTCAGCAAAGAAAAAGCCGGGATCGCCCTGTGAGGCAGTCCCGGCTTTTTCTTTGCGCTCTGCCTGTACTCAGGCGGCTTTTTTAATCTGCAGCTTTTTGGACTGCTGAACCGCTTCGGCTTTTTTGGGCACCGTCACGGTCAGGACGCCGTTCTTAAAGGAAGCATCAGCTTTCTCCCCGTTTGCCGCTTCTGGCAGGATGATTTGGCGGTAGACGGAACCGTAAGATGATTCGCGGCGGATATAGTTCTCGTCTTTTTCTTCTTTCTCTTCCTTTTTTTCACCTTTGATCGTCAGCATGTTGCCGCTGACGGAGACATCAATGGATTCAGGCGGCATGCCGGGCAGTTCCGCCTCTATGCGGAAAGAATTGCCGTTTTCCGCAATATTGACCGCCGGTATCGTGGTGGCTTTGTCCCAGTTGGTCAGGTATACTTCCGAACCCCTGTAAAAACGTTCGAAAAGGCGATTCATGTCTTCCTGTAGCGAGGCAAACGAAGGCAGCAGATCATTGCTGCGGCTGATGGGAATATTAAATGGGCGTTCCCAGTTGATCAGATCACGTATGGTCATTTTTTTCTCCTTAAGGTTAGGGTTATAAGACTCAGATGAGAGCGATTGGAACATAAAATGGCGTTGGCGTACTTGATAAAAATCAAGGACTCTCCGCCGTGTCTGTGGCCTTGTTGTCAATGACGGGAAAGAGAGTATGGATCACAAAGATTTTGCGTCCTATTTCAGGAGCATGGACACGCTGTGGCAAGCGTCGTTGGCACGATGGACGTTAGGGATCAGTCCTGCAGGGGCAAGCGGGGCGTTTTACGCCTGGGCCAGTCATCTGGCACAAGCCCCGGGAAAGATGATGGAGATTGCTCTTTATCCCGCCCTCCACACGCAAAATTTTGTGCATCGCATGAGTTGTGTACGGGGGGAATCCTGTGCGGCAGACCCGCGCTTTAAATCGGTAAGCTGGGATTCATGGCCGTGGCGCCTTTACGCCGAAGGCTTTTTACACATGGAAGACTGGTGGAAGCTGGCGACGACCGATATTCCCGGCCTGAGTGAACATCAAGAACGTATTGTTTCTTTTGCCGCGAGGCAGGTGATGGACGCGCTGTGCCCAGCCAATTTTCCGGCGACCAATCCTGATCTTGCCAGAGCTACACTGAACAGTGGCGGGCAGAATTTGTGGCGTGGCGCGCAAAACGTCTACCATGATCTGCAGCACATGCTGAACGGTGAGCAATCCGCAGAAGAGAGAAAGTTTGTTGTCGGAAAAAATCTTGCCGTCACTCCCGGGGAAGTGGTTTTTCGCAACAACCTGATAGAGCTCATCCGCTATACGGCGCAGACTAACGTAGTCAACAAAGAACCGGTTTTGATTCTGCCAGCCTGGATCATGAAATATTACATTCTGGATCTGTCGCCGGAAAATTCCCTGGTGCGCTGGTTGATGGCGCAGGGACACACGGTATTTATGGTTTCGTGGAAGAATCCAGGTGCGGAAGACCGTGACCTTGGCATGGATGATTATTACCGGCTGGGCGCGATGGCGGCCATTGACGAGGTTGAGCGGGAATTTCCGGCCACCAAAATCCACCTGACCGGTTATTGTCTGGGCGGCACCTTGGCTTTGTTGACCGCCGCGGCAATGGCGGAGAACAAGGATGACCGGCTCAAAAGTCTCTCTCTGTTCGCCGCACAGGGCGATTTTACTGAGGCTGGAGAGCTGGAATTGTTTATCACACATAGTGAAGTGGCATTCCTCAAAAACGTGATGGCCGTTCAGGGTTATCTGGACACCAAGCAAATGGCCGGCGCTTTTCAGATGCTGCGTTCTTACGACCTGATTTGGTCAAAGGCGGTGAGCGATTATCTGGAAGGTCGACGGCGCGACACGTATGATCTGACAGCGTGGAATGCCGATGCCACCCGGATGCCATGCAGGATGCACGGTGAATATTTGGATAAGCTCTTCCTGCATAATGATTTTGAGGAGGGGCGTTTTAAGGTAGAGGGCAGGGCCGTATCGCCGGAGGACATTCGGGTGCCGGTCTTTGCTGTTGGCACAGAAAAAGACCACGTAGCGCCGTGGCAGTCCGTGTATAAAATTCACTGGATGGTGCATGGCAATGTGACTTTTGTGCTGACGGTGGGTGGGCACAACGCAGGTATTGTCAGCGAACCAGGTCATCCCGATCGCTCCTATCGCATCCAGGAAAGGAAACAAAACGCTCCCTATGCCGACCCCGAACGATGGTTGGTCGAGGCACAAAGCAGAGAGGGATCATGGTGGGAAGCCTGGGATGTTTGGTTAAAACACCATTCAGACAAAAAGCGAATTCGACCGCCGGTCGTGGCCAATAGTCTTGGCCCGGCACCTGGCACTTATGTTTTGCAGAAATAGCTGCACTGACAAGATAAAAATATGATACAAATCATCATGACGGATTGGAGGTCTAGATGAAGAAGGTATCTCTTATATTGATGTTTCTTCTTCTGTCGGGGTGCGCGGAAGATTATCTGGCCGCGGGACTACCGCAACTGGAGGGGCAGCCATTGTCGGTGGCCGTCCAGTACTTTGGTCCGCCGACAGAAAAACATCAAGAGGCACGACAAACAACCTATACCTGGAGCCGGGAAGAGACGAGCCGTTACTATGTTCCCGAAACAGTTTCTGGTCCTGATGTCATACGTGCTGACAGGGGAGGGGGATTCGCAGTCTATCCGGGAACCAGCGCATATTATACCGAGAGGGAGTACATATGGCATTGCCGCGTTGAGATTGTCGCCGAGAATGGCATAATTATAGATGCGCAATATCACGGGGACGGTGCTGGCTGCCGCAGGTTCAACAAGCAAATCAGGCCATTGGCCCTGACACCCAGGGATCGGCAGAAGTCTAGCCAACAAAAACCGTGAACCAGCATTACTTCTTCGTTGTCGTCGGATCAAAAGCAAACAATAATAAATAGCTGTGACCTTATAGTACGGTGGATATGCCGACGCGTTACATATTTTTCCTGGCGTTGTTCTTTTCTCTCTGGTTGTCGCCTTTGCGATGTCAGTCGCAGATGGCCTATGTGGCGGATAGTGATGTTGTCGGGACGGTGGTTCATTACGCGGTTAAACCAAAGCAGACGTTGTATGATGTAGCGCGTCAATTTGATGTTGGCATCGTTGAATTGCTGGCGGCCAATCCGGGGGTCGATCCGTGGACGCCGAAGGTGGATACAGATTTGACTGTCCCTGCCGCGCATATATTACCCAGCGGAATCCGTCAGGGCATCGTGATCAATCTTTCTGCATTGCGTCTGTACTATTTTTTTGATGCGCAGACAGTGATGACTTTCCCCATCGGTATTGGTATGCAGGGGTGGTCGACGCCGACGGGCACCACAATGATTTCTAAAAAACGTAAAAATCCTTCGTGGGCGCCGCCCGATTCAATCCGCCATGAAAATCCGGAACTACCAGAGGTCGTTCCGCCGGGACCAGACAATCCGCTGGGGGATTATGCGATGAATTTGGGTTGGCCGGGATACCTGCTGCACGGCACGAATAGACCTTATGGCATCGGGAGGCGGTCTAGTCATGGCTGCATACGCCTTTATCCCGAAGATATTGCGCTGTTGTTTGACATCGTCAAGGAGGGAACTCCGGTCACGATTATCAATATGCCTTATATGCTGGGGTGGCGGGATGGAAAGCTGCTGTTGGAGGTGATGACGACGCCACAACAGGCAGACCAGATTGCGGAATATAAACAGCCGGAACTTGCAGATATTCCTGATGTTTATAATGCCGTTCTGCAAGCAGCAGGAGGACAGGCAAAAATTAACTGGAGCATCGTAAAAGATGCCGTCATGTGGCGCACGGGCATCCCGGTTATTGTTGCGACGAAGTAAAAATCGCCGTTCCATTTGATTTCCATCAAAGATGAAACACTTCTCAGCGTATAGGCTGATCCCGCACATAGAAATCGACAACTGCGGGAAAGAATTTTGAAAGATGAAAATTGTTTACGTGCTTGTCGCTGTTTCTTTAGCGCCCTCTGCAGGATACACAAAAAGCGTGGCTGTATTTAAGGCACCATCGGATTGTTACACAAGGCTCAAGAAAGTCGAGCTGGAATATCCCTACACGCAACTATTGTGTACGTCAGCAGAGGTGACGGATAAAAAATGGACGGATGAGTTAAAATTCAACACGATGACTACTAGTGTGGAGCTGAAATAATAGAGACTAGTCTTATCCGTTATGGAGCACTTACAAAGGAGAGATGGGGGATCACATTATGGCTTATTATGAAGATTCGGCCATTCAGCAGGCCAATACACGCTACATCCACTCAGCCATGCATGAGCCTATGCTGGAGCGGGAGCATGAACTGGGGCTGGCGCGGCGTTGGAAGGACAGGGGTGATGAAAAAGCGTTGCATGAGCTCATCAGGGCCTACAGAAGGCTGGTTATTTCTGCCGCGGCAAAGTTTAGAAATTATAATTTGCCGATGGGCGATCTGATTCAGGAGGGAAATATTGGCTTGATGGAAGCTGCTTCACGTTTTGATCCTGCTCTTGAGAACCGGTTCTCAACTTACGCCACCTGGTGGGTAAAGGCGCAAATTCAGGATTATGTGCTCCGCAATTGGTCGATTGTTCGTACCGGCACTACCAGCAGCCAGAAGTCTTTGTTCTTCAATTTGCGGCGGTTGCGCGCAAAAATGGCCAGCCAGTCCGGCAGAAATTCTCTGGACAAAGATGCCGCAGAGACCATCGCGCAGGAGCTGAACGTCACTCCTGAAGATGTGCTGGAGATGGAAGTGCGGATGGGCGGGGATTGGTCACTGAATGGTGCCGTGGGCGGGACAGGCGAAGAGGAGTGGCAGGATATTCTGGCAGATCACTGTCCGACGCCGGAAGAGGCGGTGATGAGATCGAATGACAACGCCGTGCGTTTCCGATGGCTGAACAGCGCTTTGAACGCACTGGATCAACGTGAGCGACGTATTATCGAGCAACGCCATCTCAGTGAACCGGCGGCGTCTCTTGGAGCTCTGGGGCGTGATCTGGGGGTGAGTCAGGAGCGGATCCGTCAATTGGAACAGAGGGCGCTGGGCAAGCTGAGGACGGCTGTTCTGATGCAGAGCAGAGCGCAGGAAGCCTGAATAGAACTCTCTGCGCCCTCTTGACCCGCCCCTAAAATTCCCATAGTCTCACAGGTGGGTTGCATGGGTTGTCCATGCGACTCTGGGGCGTTCAAACCCCTTAGCAATGCGGTTGGCATCAACCGTGATTGGTGCTTTTCCCGACGTTCAGGAAGGCATCAAGGGTGCCACTCAGTCCTTATGACTGGGTGGCGGCAGTGGTATGCCGTGTTCGCACGGTTTACTGGATGTCCAAGCGCGAGCCAAAGACTGTCGCGCCGGTGCATTGCTATCGGTTTGAAACACCCAGTCGCCAGGGACAACCCTTGGCGGCCTTTCTTTTGGTCAAAAGAGGGAGTATGGGCCGTGCATAGGAGTGGAAGAGACCATCGTCGAACCCGCGGGTTTTCATTAATCGAGATGGCGGTTGTTATCGGTATTTCTGCCGCTATGATGTCCGCGCTCTTGGCTGTTTTCAAGCCGATCATGTTCAATCAGAAGATGGTGGCGGATACGGCAAAAATGCAGGCCATCCAGATTGCGCTCGGCAACTTCGTGGTTCAGAATGGTCGATTGCCCTGTCCCGCTGCCGCCAATCTGAACCGCACCGACAATCCTGCAAACTTCGCACAAGAGACAGATTGTACAGTCACCCCGGGGCCCGCTGGCACGGCGAGCACTCCGGCGGTGGCGCCCCCTGGAACTCCCAAGACCCGTATCGGCAGCGTGCCGGTGCGTGCGCTCGGGCTAGCGGATAGTTATTATGCTGATAGCTGGGGCTTTGATTTTATCTACGCCGTGAGAGAGCATCTGGCGACACCCAATATCGTCAACGAAGTCGATGTTTGCCAAAATGGCGTCAAGTGGTATCAGCCCAATACAAGCAATCCACCGGTCACGCCGGGATCGAAAGATGCCAATGGCTGTGTGGCAACCAATCAGACTGGCAGCATCAATGACGTCAATACCGCCGGTACGATCAATATCGTGGACGAAAATAATATCTCCCTCCTGCCCGCGCCAAATCCGCCGGCAATCTATGTTCTGGTGGACCCGGGTGAAAACGGCAAGGGAGCTTACACGGCCGATGGAAAACTGCATAGTCCTTGTGGCTTGGCCTTGCCCACGGCGGGGCTGGATCAGGAGAATTGCAACAATGATGTTACGTTCCGGTCGGCGCCCTACAGCTTATCTACAGATCTAATTGCTGGCATCAATCAATATTTTGATGACAAAATCATCTATAGTACGAGAATTATCAACGGTTCCGCCGCCTCGACTGTCCAATGCGAACTACCCACAAATACACAGACTTTCACAAACCTTGGTGTCAACCCTCCCTGGGTCAGACCTCCTTCCACTACTATCGTCTGGGTGTCGATGGCCGGCGGCGGTGGTGGCGGAGGGGGAGGGTTTAACTCATTTCCGCAAGATAATAACTCTGCTGGCGGCGGTGGTGGTGGTGCAGGCGCATGGTATCAGAGATATCCTGTTAAGGTCAGTGGCGCGACAGTAGCAGTGACAGTCGGCAGGGGCGGTGGGGGTGGCAGCGGTGGGGGTGGTAACAATAATGGCTTTAACGGCCAAGATGGGGGCGTCTCCTCCTTTGGCGCTTTGCAGGCTCCGGGCGGTCACTTGGGTACAGCAAGCGGCTTCCCTCCCATCGACGCGGGCATCGGCGGCACTGGCGGCGTCAACGGTCTCACTGACGGTAACGGCGGCAATGGTGGGAACGGCGGTGATTTTAAACTCAGCGGTTTTGGACGAAGCGGTGGTGGCATATATGGTGGCAGCGGTGGCATCGTCGGCAATGGTGTTTACAGCAGCGGTGGGGGAGGTGGTACAACGCCCTTCAACTATGGCTGGGGCGGCGATGGCGGCGATGGCGACAAAGGGTGCTGGATGTCTAGTGGCTGGCAATGCAACGGCAGCGACGGCAAAGCCGGTTTTATCAAGGTTGAATGGTGCCAGTAGTTATATGTACTAACCAAACTCAATCTGTCTGTGCAGATACACCATCATCGACCCTGAGCTACTTCCCACCGCCGCCGATGGAATATCCGCCCATAAAGCAGCTGAGAATAGAGTCTTTTTCTTTCGAGTCTTTGACCGCTCTTTCCTTTTCTGACTTTAATTGTTTGTGTGAGGCGTGGCGCTCAACGGAAAAATCTATCGCGCTCTGAATAAGCCGGGGATTTTTTCCGATGACGTCTTTGTTTATAAAGTCGGCTGCTCCGTCATGTACCATGACTTTGGCGAGGGCGTGATCTTTCAGGTTGGTCATGATGACCACGGGTATTTGGTCAGTCCATTTTTTGATGTGCGCATAGGTGTCCGCCGGACTGGCCGTGTCCGGTAATCCCAGATCAAGCAGAACGACATCCGTCGCACCTTCTTGCAAAATGTCCTCTCCGGATTTCAGGGTCGCCGCGCGCAAGTACTGTGCCTGCGGCATATACGTACGCAGCGACTTTTCTATAATATAAGCATCTACATCGCTGTCTTCAATCAATAAAATCCTCAGCGGCGACTTGTCAGTGGCTTCTTTCTGAGAATCTATCTGCTTGCTCATTAAACGCATCCTTTGTCGTCACTGCGTATTGATCTCTTCTCCTTGGTAGCGCAAATGAGTTACAAAATCGCTGTCTTCAATCAAATAATATCCTAAAGAGGAACTCTTGTTCGCAAGCGAATAAAAGGGGGTATCGGGCTGAAAGCCTGCAAGCAGAAATGTGCGATAATGCGGGGGCGCTAGTTCAATTGTTTGGGAAGTTCTTCAATTGCCTCTTCAACCAGCTTAGCGCCTTGCTTGCCCATCGCTTCGGCAAGCAGCTTTTCAGCCGCGGAAGCCGCGAGATCAGCCGCCTGCTCGTGCAGTTCACGGACCGCAGTGGCTTCGGCGCGGTGAATACGTTCCAGCAGCAGTGTTTCGCGGCGCGCTAGGTTTTCTTCCAGTTTTTGCGCAGCCTCCTTCTGTATGAGGGTGGCGGCCTCATGGGCATTGTCGATGATTTTTTGCACGGTCTGCACGGCATCGCGGTGTTTTTTCTGGCAGTCAGCTAGTAAATCCTGTGCTTCAGCTTTCAGGCGCTCCGCTTCTTCCAGCTCTGACTTGATGCGCGCGGTGCGGCTGTCGAGCATGTTCAGAAAGGGCTGCTTCCCTTTCTTGAATGCAACGACGGCAAACAAGAGGGCTGAAAACAAAACCCACGTATGGGGATCAGCCAGTAGGCCTGTATGTTCTTCAGCTGCCATGACTAACCTTCCTGCAGGACAGATGTGACGACTCTTTTGGCATCCGCCTTATTGACCTGAATATCGGCAATTTTATGGACCATGTCTGCCGCAATATCCGCCGAAATATCGGCCAGAGAATGCAGCGCTTCGGCCTTTGCCTTGGCGATATTTTGCTCGATGACGACAAGCCGCTTGCGGGAGTTTTCGGCAAAGCGAGATTGCGCTTCCGCCAGCTTCTCGCTGATCGCCTGTTCTGCTGCAGTCACGACCTCACTGGCGTCTTTTTGTGCTTTGGCCAGCGATTTTTTATAGGTGATTTTTACTTTTTCTGCTTCTTCATTCATCTGTCTGGCTTTATCAAGGTCGCCCGTTTTCTGCGCATTGCGTTTTTCCAGCACCTCTGTTACACGCGGCAAGGCCAGCCGCGACATCAGAGCGTAGAGAACGACAAACGCTACGCCCAGCCAGAACAACTGGCTGGGATAGCTTGAGGCATTCAGCTGCGGAAAACCAATGCTGTCAGACATTAGAACACGAACAGCAGGAGCAGTGCGATAACCAACGCAAAGAGAGCAATCGCTTCAATCAGCGCGAAGTAGAAGAGGCCTGTGCCCTTGACAGTGTCTGTAATGGAGGGGTTGCGGGCCATTGCGTTGATGACGCTGGAGAACAGCATCCCGAGGCCAATACCGACACCGAGGAGGGGGAGAACCGCGATACCGGCACCAATCAGTTTTGCAGCTTGTGCGTCCATTTTTTTATTTCCTTTTTCTTGTCTAAGTTTATGTGGGTAGTTGTTTTAGTGTAATTCAATGGCGTCTTTCAGGTAGATGCAAGTCAAAATCGCGAACACATAGGCCTGGATGAAGGCGATCATAATTTCGAGGCCATAAAGTGCCACGTTGACGACCATCGGAAAAATGCCCAGCATCACACCCAGCATCACGCTGAACCCGGCAAAAACCTTGAGCATCGTATGTCCGGCGACCATATTGGCGAAAAGTCGCACTGACAGGCTGATCGGGCGGGATAGGTAGGAGATGACCTCAATCACGACAATCAGCGGCGCCAGTACCCAGGGCAGGCCTTTGGGCAAAAACAGCGAGAAGAAATGCAGGCCATGGCGGACGATGCCGACGCCTGTAGCCAGAGTGAAAACGGCGAGTGCCAGCGCACCGGTAACGATAATATGGCTGGTGTAGGTAAAGGAATAGGGAACCATGCCGAGCAGATTACCCATCAAAACGATCATATATACCGAGAAGACGAAGGGAAAATATTTCTTGCTGTCATCGCCGAGGTTCTCGCTGACCATGCCATGGATAAATTCGTACAGCATTTCCGATACATTTTGCCAGCGTCCGGGGACAAGAGCCTTGCTGCGGACGCTGAGCGTCATCAACAGGGTAATCAGAATAACGGAAATTCCCATCCACAGCGCTGACTGGCTGAATGAAATGTCGATATTGCCGAGATGCAGGGGTATGATCGGTTTGATGACAAACTGTTCCAGTGGACTTTCTAACACCGCTCTTATTCCTTATCCTTAAATCCGATCTTGTAGTCCTGCCCCATCTGGGAGCGGTAAATGTTCAAAAAACCAGCCGCAAATCCCAGGAAGAAAAAGATGATCATTCCCCATGGTTTGCTGCCGAGCCAACGGTCAATCCAATACCCCAAAAAGCCACCGACGACAAGAGCTGCGACAAGGTCAGTGCCGGCCCTAAGTGCCTGGCCGGTGCCTGAAAGAGGGACTTTGTTCTTTGTCGGTGGCTTGTGATCTGCAGAATCTGGCGTGGGGCTCATGAAGGGGAGTGTCCCAAAGTTGCGGAGGCGAACAAGGGGAAAATAGGGATATGATATTGAATTGTCAATTGTATTTCAGCTAATGCCTGGGCTTAAATAAAAACCCCGGCCCTGAAAAGGCCGGGGTTTTTTGAGATATTCAAGCGTGATCAGGCAACATTGGTTAAAACAGCCTCCAGTTTTTCCGCCGCCTTCTTTTCGTCAATTTTTTCAATTGCTGCGACCTCACGGGCCAACCGGGCTAGCGCGGCTTGATAAATCTGGCGCTCGCTGTAGGACTGCTCGTCCTGTTCACCTTCTTTTTTGAGGTCACGGAGGACTTCTGCAATGGAAACGGGGTCACCGGAGTTGATTTTTGCCTCATATTCCTGTGCGCGGCGGCTCCACATAATGCGGCGCACTTGAGAGCGGCCCTGCAGGGTTGCCAAAGCGTCCTTCAGGCGGTCTTTGGAGGACAGTTTACGCAGGCCAGAAGCTTTTACCTTAGAGACGGGCAGTTTGAGGCGCATGCGATCCTTTTCAAAACAAATGGTATAGAGGGTAACTTCCATACCGGCGATTATCTGCACTTCGACGCCTTCTACCTGTCCGACGCCATGTGCCGGATAAACCACGAAGTCACCTGCCACGAAATCGAGTTTTTCAACTTTTTTTGCGATAATTGGAGCAACTTGAACAACAACTGCCGTTGCCTTCACCTTGCTAGGCACAACTGTCGCTTTCTTCTGTTGCGGAGTAATTTTCACAGTCTCTTTGTTGCTTCTTACCGTGACTTTAACGGACGGTGCAGCTCTTTTTGCAAGTGTCGCTTTAACTACACTGGCTTTTTTTGCTTTAGGCGCTGCTTTTGTTTTTGTTATCTTTGCCATTATTGTTCATGCCTCCGGTTTCAGCAGAAAGTTCTGCCATTTCATCGTTATTGCTGAGTCTGAATTACTATTCAAAATTGTCCCATCGTTGATAGTATATTAAATGTCATAAGAATTCAAGCGTTTAATTAACGATTTATTAATGTCATAACCATATGAAAACAAAAAACTTTATTGGTGTCTTAA
Source organism: Pseudomonadota bacterium (assembly GCA_016195185.1). Taxonomy (GTDB): domain Bacteria; phylum Pseudomonadota; class Alphaproteobacteria; order Micavibrionales; family UBA2020; genus PALSA-926. The sequence continues at coordinate 11,564 of JACQAA010000022.1, forward strand.
ATTCCGCACTTGGAATCGTCTTGCCTTTGGAGGGCTCTCCCAGTAATTTCAGCCCATGTCTTTACCCAAGGCCTTTATGGACGAGCTTCGTGCCCGTATCCCGTTGTCTGATATCGTCGGCAAACGGATGAAATTGACCCGTGCCGGCCGGGAGTACAAGGGCTGCTGTCCCTTCCATAAAGAAAAATCACCATCATTCACTGTGAACGATGTGAAGGGATTTTACCACTGCTTTGGTTGTGGTGAGCATGGTGATTCTATCGGTTTTTTGATGAAGCATGACAACCTGTCGTTCATGGATGCAGTCACGCAGTTAGCTAGCCTTGCCGGCATGCAGGTGCCGAAGGCAACCCCGGAAGACGAAAAGAAGTACAAAGAGCAGGCATCACTTTACGGTCTGATGGATTTTGCCGCCAGATGGTACGAGCAGCAGCTGCATGATGGAAAGAATAAAAAAATCCTTCGATATCTGTTAGAAAGGGGTCTTTCTTTAGATACCATACGAGGATTTAAGTTAGGGTTCTCGCCGCAGGATGAAAAAGGGTTACAGGAAGCTCTTTTGAAAGCCGGGTTCAAAATAAGCGCTATGGTTGAGGCTGGACTATTTAAAAATTCAACTAGAAATCAAAATGATATCTACCAATTCTTCAGATCTAGAGTGATGTTTCCGGTCCAAGATTTTCAAGGCCGGGTGGTGGCGTTTGGTGGGCGGGTGCTGCCGGAGCATTACGGCGGCCCAGCTGGTAAAGAGGCGCCGAAATATATCAATTCGCCGGAGACAAATATCTTCCATAAAGGAAGGTTGCTCTATGGGCTTTCTCGCGCCCGCAAAGCTATTGGCGATGGCGAGGTCGTGGTGGTTGTGGAAGGCTATATGGATGTTATCAGTTTGGCGCAGGCCGGGTTCAAGGCCGCCGTGGCACCGCTCGGCACCGCCCTGACGGAGACACAGATGCTAGAGCTATGGAAAGTGATGCCGGAAGGTAAACGAGCCCCCCTTTTATGCTTTGATGGCGACGCAGCTGGACAGCGTGCCGCGGGGCGGGCGCTAGAAAGGGCGTTACCGATTCTCAAACCAGACCATTCCATCAAGTTTGCCTTCCTGCCCAAAGAACATGATCCTGACAGTTTAATCAAAGAGGCCGGAGTCCCGGCCATGGAACGGGTACTCAAGAATGCCGTCGGCTTATTTGAAATGCTGTGGATGGAGGAATTCAAGGGCCGTCAGATGTCCCAGCCGGAAGCGAAGGCTGGGTTTAGGTCTGCCTTAGAAAAACGAGCACGGCAGATTGCCGATATGAATGTACAACAATTCTTTATTCATGAGATTAATCAAAATATTAATGACATTTTTTTAACAAAATCTTCAGCTAAAAAGCAAAGTTTGGCCAAGCCCCTTTTCAAAGGCAAAAAGCCGCAAATGGATGTCCACACCCCTTATCGGCCTCTGGCTGTCAGAGCGGGGCAGGTGAGATCGGATCGGTCACAGCAAATGGAGCGGGTTCGGATACTACTGGCCTTGATGATTCACTATCCTGAGCTCTATGAAGAATTTGGCGAGTCTCTGGGCATGATCAAAATAACCAATACAGAATATGACCAGTTGAGGCAGACGTTAATTAATTTGCTGGGAGAACAGAATAGCCTTGACTATCAGGCGGTTAAACAACATCTTAGTGATTCGGGGCACGGTAAGGCCTTGGAAATGATATTTGATAGATCATTGTACCTTCATGCTGGTTTTGCAAGACCAGGCCAGCAATTTGACGTGGTGCGCGAGGCGTGGCGGGAGATATGGGAGCGGGGATTTATGAACGTCAGGGCGTCTTAAAAGAAGGCGATGGAGTGACCTGAAATCAATCAGGTCAGCGGGTTTTATTCAGGAGACAACGCGGATGGTCGCGAAAGCAAACGAAGAAATTGAAACAGAAGGCGCTGAAGAAGCGGATGATGTCGCGCTACAAGGTGCTTTAGCGAAAACCGTTAAGAAGATTATCGCGAAGGGCAAAGAGAGCGGCTATATCACCTATGACGAGTTGAACAAGTTGTTGCCGCCAGGTGAATTCACTTCCGAACAGATTGATGAAACGATGGCGATGCTCTCAGACATCGGCATCAACCTGGTGGAGGAAGAAGGCGACGTTGAGGAAGAGGCGGCGCCGGCAGCGGAGGCTGCTGCGGAAGGCGAAGAAGACGCTGGTAATCTGGCCAAGGCGGATATGGGACGTACCGACGATCCGGTGCGGATGTATCTGCGTGAGATGGGCTCCGTCGAGCTGCTGTCCCGTGAGGGTGAGATTGCGATTGCAAAACGTATCGAGGCGGGCCGCGAGATGATGATTGGCGGGATTTGCGAGAGTCCCCTGACGATCCAGGCTATCATGAACTGGCACAAGGCGCTGGAAAACGGCGAGATGCTGCTGCGCGACATCATTGATCTTGAGGCCACCTATGGCGAGGGTGATCCCGATGCGGGTGGCGCCGGCGGCTTTGATGAAAAGAATAAGGCGGTGCAGGCCGCCGTGGCTGAAAAACTGGATAAAAAAGAAAAGGATCTTCAGAAAGAAGAAGAGGCGCGGAAGAAAGCGCTGGCCAAAAAAATGCGCAGTGAAGACGACGTTATTATCGATGATGAACCGCCCAAGCCCGCCGAAGAAGAAGGTGAGATGGATGAAACCAGCCTGTCAATGGCTGCAATGGAAGCGGAACTGAAGCCGCAGGTCATCGGGACGTTCAAGGCTATTACCAAGGTGCATAAAAAGCTGACCAAGGTGCTCGAGGAGCGCCGTCTGGCGCTTGAGGAAACCAAAGAGATTCCCAAGAAACTTAATGACAGTTATCGGCGCTGCAAGATTGAGCTGGTCGACCTGATGCAGTCTGTGCGGTTGAACGCCTACCGCTCCGAGCAATTGATTGATCAGCTGTATTCCATGAACCGCAAGCTGATCGGTTTTGAAGGTCAGATCATGCGGATGGCCGTGGCCTGCGGCGTCGGGCGTGAGGCCTTTCTGGAGCAATGGCAGGGCGGCGGCGAAAGCGATGCTCGCTGGATGAGCAAAGTCGCCAGGCTGACCGGCAAGGGCTGGAAGAAATTCATCGAAAAGCACAAGGCCGATGTCAAGGCGATCCGTGACGAGATTGATCAAATTGCACACGCCGCTGGACTACCCTTGAGCGAATTCAAACGCATCGTTCACACCATTCAGAAGGGTGAGCGCGAAGCGGCCAAGGCGAAAAAGGAAATGGTGGAGGCCAACCTGCGCCTCGTCATCTCGATTGCCAAGAAATACACCAACCGGGGCTTGCAGTTCCTGGACTTGATCCAGGAAGGGAATATCGGCCTGATGAAGGCGGTGGATAAATTTGAATACCGCCGCGGCTATAAGTTCTCCACCTATGCGACATGGTGGATACGGCAGGCGATTACGCGTTCGATCGCCGATCAGGCGCGCACCATCCGGATTCCCGTTCATATGATCGAGACAATCAACAAGCTGGTGCGCACCTCGCGCCAGATGATGCATGAAATCGGTCGCGAGCCGACGCCGGAGGAACTGTCCGAGCGCCTGGGTATGCCGCTCGATAAAGTGCGCAAGGTGATGAAGATTTCCAAGGAGCCGGTCTCGCTCGAAACGCCGGTGGGTGATGAGGAAGACAGCCAGCTTGGCGATTTCATCGAAGACAAGAATGTCATTTTGCCGGTGGATGCCGCCATTCAGGCGAATCTACGCGAAACAACCACGCGCGTGCTGGCGACGCTGACGCCGCGCGAAGAGCGTGTGTTGCGCATGCGCTTCGGTATCGGCATGAACACTGATCACACGCTGGAAGAGGTGGGTCAGCAGTTCTCCGTCACGCGCGAACGCATCCGACAGATCGAAGCCAAGGCGCTCCGCAAGTTAAAGCACCCAAGCCGTTCCCGCCAGCTGAGGAGCTTTTTGGATACGTGATTTTGGGCCTGTAGCTCAGTTGGTTAGAGCAGGCCGCTCATAACGGTCTGGTCGGGGGTTCAAGTCCCTCCGGGCCCACCACATTACCAAAGGTTTTTATGTGTAGTCAATTGTCCCATAAGAGCTTTGATAGAATGCACTTCGATCTGCAGCCTGTACTTGAAGGTGAAATGACAGAATTGCTGCCTTTGAAAGAAAGCGATCGGGATAAATTATTTGCAGTTGCTTCTGATCCATTGATTTGGGAACAACACCCGCAAAGAGATCGTTATCAACGCCATGTGTTTAACAATTTTTTTGCCGATTCGATAAAGTCTAAAGGCACCTTGCTTGTTCTGGATTCAAAAACCAAAGAAGCGATAGGCAGTTCCCGTTATTACGACTTGAATCCTGCTCAATCCGTTGCCATTGGCTATACTTTTTTGTCTCGAAGTTGTTGGGGGAAGGGGCACAATCAAGAAATGAAACGACTTATGCTGGATCACGCCTTTCAATACGTTGAATCCGTAATTTTTCATGTCGGTGAAAACAATATGAGATCCAGAAAGGCGATGGAAAAAATTGGAGCGCGTTTGGTGGGAAGAATAGATAGAAAACTTGCCGATGGCAGTCCTAATCCATCTGTTGTTTTTGAGATGACCCGCCCTACAAATTAGCCCTTTTTGTGCTGAATGCGTTGGTTCGGACATCGCTTTCGTGATGGGATGGGGCGGTGGAGTGGAAATGCCTGGCTGCGGATTCCGTTATATTTTTGCCTTAACGTTCTAAATTCATTTTTTAATTTATTCGTGCATTGGACCTGATATTTTCCGCTGAACAAATATCTTTTCTGCGGCTCCGCCCCTTTGAGGGAATAACTTTGGTTTAACAGGATACCGCGTCTGGAAAAGCAAATGAGGTAGGGACCTATGTGCGCCGAGGCCCCCTGAACAGGTTCAATGACGCCAATTTGATCTCCATCTTCTAAAAATTCTTCCCGGTCTGCGACCCAATAGTCGATTTTCAGGTTTTTAATATAATTTTCCGCGTCGTCATTCTTCAGGGCCCTGATATATTCGTATGATCCGACCAGTCCCTCGGTTTGTAAAAAACGATATTTATTGCCTAAAAAATATCCAAACGCGCCCGACCGGTCCCCCATGGCAAAGAATGAGTTCTCGGGGATGTGCTGTGTTTTTATCCATTCCACCAGTTCCACATTTTTTGTTTCCCAGGTAGGACTTGTGGCCTGACCGTTGAAATGAGCGAACTGATACGGATGGGATATTTTATTGTGAACGAAAACAAAAGTGGCGCCCAAGGGAGCCGCGGGAGCTAAAAGTAGCCCAAGCAATAAAATAAAATTTTTGCAATAAATCTTTCGACCAAAGAAGGTGTGAGCAATAAACATTTCTCTGAATAGTGTGAATGCTTGCAAAACAAGATAGTATACGATCAGGAATGGTCCCCAGAGATACCAGGGCCAGATGGGCCAGCCCGAAAACAGCGCATAGTAAATCATGCAGATCAGTGTTGCGATCAAAAGAATGGATATTTCATTAAAAAAGGGCGCCCCCGCAATTTTCTTCTGGAGTGCCAGTAATACATAGACCATGAGTAAAAAGGCGCTGAGGGGATATTTAAAGACCATAAGCCAGTTCACCACCGAGACTGTATTTTCACCAATATGGTTTCCGATGAATTTAGCAAGCCCTGATACGGGCACCGGCGTTCCGAAATAGATATAGTTAAAAACGAAATAGATGAAAACGACCGGCAGGATATAAAGATAGTGTTTAAAATCATTCTTTTGGCCCCGTATCCAGATAAACAGGTCACGAGCAATAACGACAGACAGGGCATCGAGCCTGGCCAGAAAAAGTAATGATCCGCAGATACCTCTTTTTTTCCAATAGTCACATTTGATAAACAGGAGGAAAAGCGTTGGCAACATAACCGTTTCTAATCCCGTCATCATTATGATGGGCATAAATAATCCGCATAATATTGTTGGAAAACCGAAACCGTTTTCCTTTTTGGACAGAGCAAAGAAGGAGAGTATAAAAAACAGGGCCACTAAATGCATCTGGATGGGGATAGAGTGCAGGCCCGTGCCAAAGATGCTCGCTGACAATGACAACAGGATCAGCCAGAGGGGTTGATAGCCGTTGGTTTCAAAGGGGGGCAGGAATGAGCTTAAATGCCTTTCGACGATATTCCTGGTGATACCCATGTAGTAATAGGCATCGTCAAAAAATAAATCCACCCATGCGGTTTCTTTTGCGGATGATATTAAGCGTATGTCGTAGACGAAGATGATGAGCAGGCTATAAAGAGCAAAGAGGTCAGTCAATTCAATAAGTAAATTCCAGGTTTTCTCGTTCCGACTGTCCCCAGGTTGCATTGAAGTTTCCTTCATCGGATTATATGTTCTGAGGAGATTGACTGCTTGCCTCTGAGCCAAAAGAAGCCATTGACGACAGCTAATCCGGCGATATTCAGCGCCATGATCCACCAATGTTCCCACCAGTTAAGTCCGCTGATCCCGAGGCTGGTATGCAGGGGGTAAAGCAATCGGCCGCCGCCATCCGTGGCGTGTGTAAATGCATCCATCAGGATATGCAGCAGGTAGGGCAGAATAAGGATGCCATGGCGCCGGGATATGCAGCGTAACAACAGAAAATAGATCAGCGCCGCCAGCAAGCTGTGGTGAAAATGATAGAGCTCTTTTGCCCAGGGTGGAAGAAGTTGCCAGGTCCCTGTTCCCCAAAACTTGCCAATGGTGAGAAGATAGATGAAAGCGCCGCCGCTCCCCAGAATATCCGGGGCCATGCCGGACAGGAATGCCCACCAGACCACCTTGCGGTTGCGCAGTATGGTGGCGCCCCACAGACCATGGGAAAGAATATCCATTTTCTGACTTTAGGCTACCCCCATTATTGCTCATGCCGCATGATAATACGAATAGCCAACTAGAACAGAATACAGCAGGAAAATCAATGTCGTACCATGCATTATCCATCATTATATTTTGCCTATTTTTGTACTTTTCTGTCATGGCTTTCTGCTTTTAGTATGCACGTAAACATGGTACATACAGGTATGGGGTGGAGACATGGCATATAGGCCGTTCAGCAGAGCTGTACTTTCATTCATCGTGTTTCTTGCATGCTCTCCTGGGATCTCACGTGCTGAGTCACCCAGTGAAAAATCTCTCGAGGTTGAGCGCATCTCCAATGAGACACTGTCCTTTCTGCAGGACAAAAGTCATGCATCACCGGGGTTTGTTCCCCTCTCCATGCCGGCTTCCGTTCCCGTCATTGCGGTTGCTCCGGCCCCGGTTGCGGCGCCGGCCTTGGCACCGGATACGGTGGAAGAGATGCCGCCACAGAATGATATTGTGCTGCATCCGCGTGACTCCATGCCAGAGTCTGACTGGCCTCAGGGCTATTCGGCGGTACGGGTGAATAAGACGGAGGCCAAAAACGAACCACGGGCGCTATTTCCCAAGCATACTCTGGAGTTGGGACCTGAGGTATTATACCGGTCGTATAAAGAGCCAGGCCTCATGAAACAATGGGGTACGATGTATGAGCTTGATGGTTCCTATACTTACCACAATAGTGTGATGTTGCGGGCTGAAGGGAGATTTGGCCTGGGGCAGGTCGATTACTCGTCCAATGGCACGGGCTCTTTGCATGGTATCACCGATCGTGATTCAGAATTTCGGGGATTGATTGGCTATGATTTTCCCACGCGTTCTTCCTGGGATAGCAGTACTGATGCGTTAACGCCCTACATCGGGCTTGGATACAGGCATTTGATTGATGATATGGAGGGCAAGGTTACCACTACCGGTAATCTTGGTTATAAAAGGGAATCCAGGTATCTCTATAGCCCGATTGGCGTTGAAGATACTGTGAAACTCAAAAGCGGCTGGACGATGGGGATGACGGCGGAATATGACGCATTCTGGGGCGGGAAGCAGCTGAGTACATCCAACGGATTTGATTTTGGTCTGGGGACGGGTTTTTATGCGCTCAGGAACGTTCAAAACACAGGCTATGGCCTGAGGGGTTCGATACAATTCATGAAGAAAGAACCCACAGTCAATTTGGTCATAGAGCCTTTCATCAGATATTGGAATATCAGGGCCTCGGATATTGCCCAAATAACTTACAATGGCGCCCCGACTGGCGTGTTTGGGTTTGAACCCAACAATAACACCACGGAAATCGGCCTTAAGTTTGCGGCTAGATACTAGGATCAAAGGCAATGTCCATGAGGGTGATTGAGCGTTTTACAGCTTCCACCAAAGGAGACCGCACGGAAGATCTGATTGTGGAAACGCCGGACTTTTATGGTGTTTTTGATGGCGTGACCGGTGTAAAGCCTGACTGGCTGAGAGATGGGAGAACCATGGGGCAGTGGGCTTCCTTTCTGGCGGGCGCAGCCCTTGAAGAGATGCACGCTAATGCCACAATTCAAGATTTTGCCAAGCGTGCTACTGAAAAACTGGTGGTGATCAGAAAGCTGTTTGACCTCATGCCTGCGGATCGTCTTGCCAGCACGGCCGTTATTCTGCCGCGGCGCCGGCCCCTGGAAGTATGGAGCATTGGCGATTCCCATTACTCCTACCGGCTTCAGAATGGCGCCTGGAACAGTCACCCGCAAACCAAGCTTTACGATGAAGTAACACTGGCATACAGGAAGATCGTTGTTCTTCAGGAAATTTTGGAGCGGGGAGAGCCGCAGATCACAGAGGAAAGGGCTGCCCTTGCCCAGGCGTCCTGGAATAGTGTCAGTCCCGCCATCGGCAAGCAGTTGCTACTGGCGAACCACCCCGATCCGCGTGAAGCGCTCGGGTTTGGCCTGTTGACGGGAACGGAGATACCCCAGCATCACCTCCATATCTACCCCCTGCCGGATGATGCGGCGGAAGTGGTGCTCTGCACCGATGGCTTTCCGGAGGCGGTTCCGACTGCCGTTGCGGGACAGAACTTATTGAACATCATGAAAGACTCTGACCCTTTCCTTATCGGGAAAAATCCGATCGGTTTTATGGGGCACAAGGGTGGCTTTGTACAGATGAACGGCTCTGTCGCCGACTACTACGACGATGTGGCGTACTTGAGAATTGCAGTGTAGTTGTTGAAAAATAACAAAAAGTAACATTTTTTATTTTCTATAAAAATTTAATTGACATAAAATAAAAATTCGGAGACAATCCTTGGAGCCCTTAGAAGGTTATTAGTGCGTTGGCGAAAACAGGTATAAAAAATGACCGACGAAATACCCCAAGACCCTAAAACGCTTGCGGACAGCCTGAATCGGCAGGCTATAGCCATATACCAGAATCTCTATATAGAGAAGCGACAAGGGACTTATCTTGCTGCAGCACATCAGGCGGACTTTGAAAAAATAATTGATCTGCATGAGAAGGCACTCCAGCTGGATCCTGGAAGCCAGTCTAATCATCATAATCTGGGCTGGACACTCAACGAGAACTTCGGCAGGTATGATGAATCGATAGCACACCTTGAAAAAGCCGTAGAGCTGGCAGGAAGTGACGTCGATGCCTATGATTTTGCAATTTTGGCGCACGTATTGAGCAAAGCAGATCGCCCCGCGGAAGCTCTTGCTGTTCTCGAAAGAGCCTTACAAGTGGAGGAAAATGGCACAAGCCTTGGCGGCTATGGCTATGTTTTAATTCACTGTGGTGCCAATGCCAGAGCTATCCCCTATATTGAAAAAGCGATAGCGTATGACCCGGACAATATTATCCACCTTCACAATCTTCGGTGCGCGCAAGAAAAACTATCTGCAAGAGAAAGCTCTTCAAAAGAGATTGACCCCTACACCGATGTCTATCTTGACTCTCAGAAACTCTCCATGCAAAGAGATCATTACGAAACAGCCCTTCTCTGCCTGCAAAAAGTTGTGGCCGCAGAACCAAATTATCCAGAGTTTCAGGTCAATCTGGGGCACGTTCTGAATATTTTGCACCGGCATGAAGAAGCGCTGCCGCTGCTCAAAAAACTGGAGCAACAGCTGGGTCAGGAAAAAAGCGCCTCTTTATCCAAAGAGCTGGCTTACGCGCTGAATGGCCAGGGGTTGTTTGAAGAGGCTCTTGTACACATCACAGAGGTCATGGATTCAGGCCATGCGTGGAATGCTGAATTACAAAATAGTCGAGGATATGCCCTCAACGGCCTCTATCGTTATAAGGAGGCTTTGGTATATTTGGAATCCGCCCTTGAAGTGAACCCTTGCTACAGCCCTGCCTTCCTCAACATGGGGAGATCTTATGAGAGCCTTGGAAATATTGAAGAGGCAAAGAAATGTTACAGGAAGGCGCTGGAAACAGCCAAAGAACCTGATACAGCCTTCGTTTTGTCTCGCGCGAACGAAGCCCTAAAACGCATGGGCAAAGATATACCACCCCCACATCTATCTACCTCTTTTTGAGCAGGTCACGTATTTCTTCAAGCAGGACTTCCTGGCGCGTGATCAGCCCCAGTGGGGGCATGATGATGTCATCCACCAGAGAGGAAACGATCTTCCCAAATGATGCGCCGACGATAACCCCTACGGCGAGATCAACAACATTTCCGCGCATGATAAAAGTTCTAAACTCGTTGAACATTTTATTTTCTCTTCTTTTTTGCTGCGCTATTTTTCATGTGATGGATGCGCATATTGAGAAAATTCACTGATGACTTTCTCGTACACTGTGCGCTTGAAATGGACGACGTGGTCCAGCAGCTTGTGAATGGGCACCCATTGCCACCGGCTGAATTCGGGTTCGCTGTGGGTATCCAGGCGGATCTCCTTGTCCTTCCCCAGAAAACGCAGGGCAATCCATTTTTGCCGCTGGCCTAGATATTTCCCTCCCCACACTTTCTGTGCCGTATGTGGCGGAAAATCATAGTAAATCCATTCGTCCATCATGCCTAGGATCTCTGCATTACGTGTGCCGATTTCTTCTTCCATTTCGCGGAAGACGGCCATCTCCGGTGCCTCGCCATCGTCAATACCGCCTTGCGGCATTTGCCATGAGTCTGGATTATGAATGCGTTCGGCAACCAGGATAAGCCCATCGCGATTAAAAATGACCATGCCGACACCGGCACGATAGGCTTGATCGTAATTACTTTGGTGCCTGTTCGGAGGGGGCGGTGGTGGCTGGTTTTTGGTCATGGGGTTTATTTTTCCACACTGCCTGCAAAGGCGCAAGTGTAATACCGCGTTTGGAGAGGCCGGCAGACCATGATTTCAACACATCCATTGTGAGAGGGTAAGGGGCGGCAATTCCCACGGCATAGCCGCGTGTCTTGGCGATTTTTTCCAACTGGGATAGCTGCTGACGGATTGCCTCCTCCGTCGTATCGTTATCGATCTTCAGATCGGTTGCCAGATAAGGAAGGCCAATTTGACCGGCAAGGGTGGCGGCTTCAGATTTTCCGACGGCCGTCGTTTCAATAAACATCGAATGGTTTTTCATGAGGGCATCCAGGACGGGAGCAAGCCTTTTTTTGTCGAGTAGGAAACGTGAGCCCATGAAGTTAATGACCCCGACCGTGCCTTTGCCCTGACTCAAGACCCAGTTTAAATTATCGCTATTTTCTTCATTGCTGAGACGGGAAGACATGGCGCGTGGTCCTGGATCTTCCTGGGGATAGGTAGCTGACTCCATCGGCATGGCAATGAGGGTTTCTCGCCTTGTATCCGCGGCTTTCTGAAGCCATATCTGCAGATCCGATGCATAAGGGGAGAAAGCCAGGGACACCTCTGGGGGAAGCGTATTCAGGGCCAGGTCTGTTGTTGTAGCGGAGAGTCCGAGATTTGACATGACCAGAGCAATATAAACGCGCCCATCTGAGAACAGACTGACACCATGATCAAAGGCGGGGGCAGGGGGAGGCGCGAGCTGTGGTACAGGTTCAGGGGCTAGCGTGGCGACGAGCTCGTGTGATGGCGGTTCGGACACTATCGTGGCGGTGGCAGAGGGGATACGGCCCCGCCAGTCTTTAACGGTCTCGGTACTCTTGGCGCCGATCCACGCCATGACCGCGGCGCACAACAGAATATATCCACCCAACCCCTGATAGAACCGCTTCCTGTGCTCCGCAGGAAAAGATGACCATACTGCCGTCCATCTTTTCAACATATACCGCCTTTAATGATTCGTGTCAGAAGGCACATCTTTTTTGGTTGCCGGTTTTGGCGCCGTACTTTCTCTAGTATCGTGACCGGAGTAGATGGAGATCCCCTGCAGAACGTCAACAGCACGCATGAGCTGATAGTCCGCCTTTGATTTGTCCTCTTTGCTGCCCCCTTTCGACGTTTTATCTGTTTTGTCGGTGGGAGTTGTCTTCGGCGCTTCCGGCTTCTTGGCGTCGTCATTCTTTTTGTCATCCGCCGCCGGCGTCGGCTCGGTCGTGTCGCCGTCCGGGTTTACCAGGGCACCCTTCAGATCGGATTCATGCACTTCGGTGAAGGCCTCTTTTTCTTCCACCACTTTGGCGCGTTCAATAATTATGTCTGGCGTGATGCCTTTAGCCTGAATGGAGCGGCCTGACGGCGTAAAATAGCGCGCCGTTGTCAAACGGATCATGCCGCCGCCCGGCACATTGAACAGGGTTTGAACCGATCCTTTGCCGAAAGATTGTGTGCCCATGACAATCCCGCGCCTGTGGTCCTGTATGGCTCCGGCAACAATCTCGGAAGCCGAGGCGGACCCACCATTAATCAGGACAATCATCGGGAGGCCGTTGGCCATATCGCCTGGTGTTGCATTATCGCGACGGGTGTCATCAGGATTACGTCCGCGCGTTGAAACGATTTCCCCTTTATCAAGGAAAGCGTCTGCCACAGCTATAGCCTGATCCAGCAGGCCGCCCGGGTTATTACGCAGGTCGAGGATGTAGCCGATCAGCTTGCTGCCCGTCTGTTTTTTGATGTCATCAAAAGCTTTCTTAAGGCCGGGAAATGTCTGGGCATTGAACGTCGTGACGCGGATATATCCGATGTTGCCGTTTTCAACATGATTCTTGACGGACTGTACCTGAATGGTGTCGCGTATCAGTTTTAATTTGATCGGTGCCTTGGCGCCCTGCCGTACGATGGTTAGAAGAATTTCCGATCCGACCTTGCCGCGCATTTTGTCTACAGATTCGTTCAGTGTCATGCCGATGACCTGCTTGCCGTCAATTTCAACAATCAGGTCTCCTGCCTGGACGCCGGCGCGGGCGGCGGGGGTGTCGTCAATTGGCGAGACTACTTTGATCACGCTGTTTTCCATGGTGACTTCGATGCCAAGGCCGCCATATTCACCCTTGTTCTGGATGTTCATGGTTTTGGCTTCTTCCTCGTTCATGTACCCGGAGTGTGGGTCGAGACTCGATAACATGCCGTTTAGTGCGTATTCAATGAGTTTTTTATCCTCCGTGGGCTCCACATAGTTGGAGCGGACCTGTTCAAATACGTCGCCAAACAGGTTTAACGCCTTGTAGGTATCTGAAGCGCTTGATGGTTTTACCGGGCGTGTCTCATCCTGCGCTGCCATGGTGGGGATAGTTGAAAAAGAAATGAGGGCGATGAGGGCTAGAACGGGCGTGAGGCTATTTTTATTGAGCATGTGTTAACTTTTTTCCTGTTTTCTTTGTGCGATGAGTAATTTTTGCGGGTTGACGGGTTTCCCATTATGACGGAGCTCGTAATAAATTTGTGGCGATCCGGAAGTTTCCGCCATGCCGACCGGTTCACCGGCGGCAAGAGCAGCGCCCACCACGGTGTCTATGTGCCCCAGCCCAGTGATAAGGCTATGATAACCGCCCGGATGTTCAACAATCAAGATTTGCTTGTAATTCTGAAAGGCGCCGGCAAATTTGACCGTTCCGGCAAGGGGCGTTATGACGCTGGCGCCGGCGCGTGTCATAAAGGTGATGCCCTTGCTTTCCGCGCCAAGCTCGTCCTTATCGCCAAATCCTGAGCGGATATTGCCATGCACGGGCAGCAGGATATTGGCGGGCAATTCTCCCCTGGCCATTGCGGTTTTGCCGGTATTGTCCTTGCTTTTGGATTTCAGATGCTCCATCAGCTCTTCCAGAGTTTTGGACTCTTTAGTGAGGAGGACGACTTCTCTTTCCTGTTCCCGTCTTTGGCTTTCTGTACTCAGGTAGAGCTTGTTGCGTTCTTCCAGTAACTTGGCCAGTTCCGCCTTCTGTGCGTTGAGCTGCCGGTTTTGCTGAGTTTCAAGCTGCAGCTGACCGGCGATGTCTTCTTCGATCTGGGCGATCTCTGATAGCCGTGATTGCAGGTATACGGATTGCTGGTGAATAGCCGGAATGATGGACTTCATCACGATAGAGGCGCGGGCAGCATCAACCGGCTTTGTTTCAACCAGCATCAGGGAAGTCGACGTTTGTGAATAACGCCGCGCGGCAGACACGAGGTCGTTCAGCGTTTTTTGATCCTTAGACAAATTTTCAGTATAAGTGGTTTTTTTCTGCTGCAGGTCTTTCAGGCGTTGTTCTGTTTCAGACAGGCCATTCTCGCTGGTGATCAAGTTTCTTGAAACGTCAATGAGGTTGTTTTTAAGCGTTGTGACTTCAGAACTCAGCGCAGCAGCTTTCTCTGTCAGCAGTGCGTGGCTTGCCTTCTTATTGGCAAGGGCTTGCTGGATTTCCTGTATCTTATCCGCACTTGCACATGCTGGCTTCGTCGCCAAGAGACACCCTGCCGAGACGACTGCAGCGCCCAGAAAAAGGATCAAGCTGTGGAGTGTCCTGTTCATAACTATTGCCTGTGATACGGGTGCCCCGCCGTAATTTGCTGGGCACGGTAAATCTGCTCTAACAGCATAACGCGAACGAGCATATGAGGCCATGTTTGTTTGCCAAACGACATAAGAAATGTAGCTCTTTTACGTATTTCGTTATCTAAACCATCGGCGCCACCGATGATAAAGGTGATTTCGTTGGCCGGTGCCTGGTTTTGCCACTGGTCAAGCTTTTGCGCGAACTCGGGGCTGCTGAGTGTTGTACCCCGTTCATCGAGGGCAATGATCAAAGATTCTCCGGGAAGTTCTTTGAGAATGAGGGGTAATTCTTGGAGGGGGGTGGAGCCTTTGGGAGCATCAATCTCCTTGACACGGACAGCCCACTTCATCCGCTTCAGGTATTCAGTGCACAGGTCTTGCGTCGGAGATGATTTTTGCCGCCCAACGGCGATAATGCGAATTTTCATGCGACAAGTTACACCGACTGATAGCGGGTGTAGTTGACGGTCGAAAAATCAGCGCCCCAGAGTTTTTCCAGGTTATAAAAGGCGCGGACTTCCTCGCGGAACAGGTGCACGATCACGTCACCGGCATCGACAATTGCCCAGTCACCGCTCTCTAACCCCTCAACGCGTGCTTTAATGCTCCGCTCAATGCTGAGTTTATCTCGCAGTTTTTGCGCCATGCCGATCACATGCCGAGAGGATGTGCCGGTGGCGATCAACATGAAATCAGCAATTGCCGTTTTCCCTTTCAGATCGATGGTGACGATATCCTGCGCTTTATCACCATCAAGGGATGCCGAGATGAATTCCTGAAGTTTTATCTGTTCTTTGGTAGCGGGAGACTTGGCCGTCGGCGCCTTCTTAGGGGCGGCTGGCTTTTTGGTTTTGACGGCAATGGTATTTGTTCGCTTCATTAATTGAGTTATACCGCAGATATATTAAAGCTGCAACTTTCTTTTTTCCCGAATCTTAGTGGCGGATAGCTCATTGAGGGGGATGTGCAAGATAGTCCAAGCGGGCGGTTTTTCGAATTTGATCAATGCGGCTTTTTCCTGTGGTTTCAGACAGGAGCGAAAACGCTCCAAAGCCGGGCAGGACTTGATGCTGCGTGGGGGGCGATCAAATACGGCCACTGGCATCAAACCAAAAATCTTCTGCCATTCTTGCCAGCGGTGGATTTGTTGCAGGTTATCTGAGCCCATCAGCCAGATAAACTGCGTGCGGGAGTAGCGTTGTTGCAGGGCGACGAGGGTATCTGCGGTGTAACGTGTATGCAGTTGTTGCTCGATATCCGTGACCAGGATATCAGGATGATGGCTGGCCTGAACAGCGCTGGCCACCCGCTCCTTGAGGGGTGCCATATCCCGATGTGACTTGAGAGGGTTTTGCGGTGAGACCATCCACCATACGGCGTCCAGGCCAAGATTTTTTAACGCATAAAGGCTGATATGGCGATGTCCCGCATGTGCCGGATTGAATGATCCTCCGAGCAAACCGACGGTACGTCCGGCCCAGAGGTTGGTGTGGTAGGCGGAAATGGTCGTCGGCATTAATTCTCCGCGAGCGATACCAGCGTCGTATTCCCGCCTGATGCGGTCGTGTTGATGCTTAGGGTGCGCTCGGTGGCGAAGCGCATCAGGTAATGTGGACCGCCTGCTTTGGGGCCAGTTCCGGACAGGCCCTGCCCGCCGAAGGGTTGCACGCCCACAATAGCGCCGATCATTGAACGGTTGACGTAGCAATTACCCGCATTCACCCTGGCGCAAACAGAGCGCATCTGGTGATCAATGCGTGTATGGATGCCAAAGGTCAGGCCGTAACCGGTTGCATTGATCTGCGCGATCACTTGGTCCAGCTCAGAGGCTTGATAACGGATGATATGCAACACGGGGCCAAATATTTCTTGCGGAAGTTGCGTGAGAGACTTGATTTCATAAGTGCGGGGGGTGAAGAAAGTGCCATGCTCGCACTCCTTGGTCATGCTCACTTGCGTCAACCGTCGAGCTTCCCTTTCCATCCGGGTGGCGTGTTCCTCGAGCATGGAAAGAGAGGCCTGATCAATCACCGGGCCGATGTCGGTGGAGAGCCGTGATGGGTCGCCGAGAACCAGTTCATCACAAGCGCCATCCAGCATCTCGATCACTTTATCGGCAATACCTTCCTGCACAAACAAGACACGCAGCGCTGAACAGCGTTGCCCCGCTGAGCGGAAGGCGCTGGTGATCACGTCGTCAACGATTTGCTCCGGCAGGGCGCTGGAATCAACGATCATCGCGTTCTGGCCGCCGGTTTCGGCAATCAGTGGTACAATTGCGCCCTTGCGGGCTGCCAGCGTACGATTGATCAGTTGTGCTACTTCGGTGGAGCCTGTGAAGCAGATGCCGGCGATGCGCTCGTCTGGCACCAGATATTGCCCTACCATTCTGCCCGAGGCGGGGAGGAGAGCGAGGGCAGCTTTCGGCACACCCGATTTATGCAGCAGCTCGACTGCCTTCATGGCGATCAGATTAGTTTGTGCAGAAGGTTTGGCGATAACAGCATTTCCCGCCATCAAGGCTGCTGCGACCTGCCCCAGAAAGATCGCCAGCGGGAAATTCCACGGGCTAATACAAAGAAACACACCGCGCCCTTGCAATGACAGGGTATTGGCTTCACCGGTTGGTCCCGGCATCACCAGCGGGGCGCCAAAGTGCTTGCGGCCCTCGGCGGCGTAATAGCGGCAGAAATCCACCGCTTCGCGCACCTCCGCCACGGCATCGGGCAGAGTCTTGCCGCCCTCGCGCACGCAGAGTGACATGAGTTCGACACTATTTTCTTCCATCACATCGGCCATCAGCTCAAGGCAATCGGCACGGGTATTAGCGGGAATATTGTTCCAGTCGGCAAAGGCGGCAGAGGTCGTTTTAAGCGCCAGCTCCAGGTCCTCTTTGCTAGCAATTGTGACAGTGCCGATTTCCTGGCGATGATCGGCGGGGTTCAATACCTTTTCGGCAGCACCAATTTTTATGACCCCGTTGATAACGGGCGCGGCGGCATAACGCTGGTTCGAGAATAAGGCAATTTTCTTCAGGAATTCAGCACTGACATTGGTATTGGCAAATTCGATGCCAGAGGAATTCTCGCGCTCTGCACCGTACAAATGTACGGGCAGGGGAATTTTTGGGTGCGGCTTGCTGTCCAGTTTTGCGATATATTCGATCGGATCGGCAATAATGTCATCGATGGGCACTTTGTCGTTTTGTAAGCGGTTGACAAAGTTGGAATTCGCGCCGTTTTCCAGCAGACGCCGTACCAGGTAAGGTAACAAATCCTGATGATTCCCGACGGGGGCGTAGATGCGGCAGGGGTATTGCCCGGCATCAAAGCCGACAATCTGGTGATACATTTCCTCACCCATGCCGTGCAGTTTTTGGAATTCAAAGGCGCTCTGGTTTTTTCCGGCCAGTTCGATAAGGGCGGCAACTGTATGGGCATTGTGCGTGGCAAACATCGGATAAAAAATATCACGGCGCTTCATCATTTTGGCGGCACTGGCGAGATACGCCACATCAGTGGAATTTTTGCGCGTGAAGACAGGATAGCCAGGTAGGCCGTTCACCTGCGCATATTTTATCTCACTATCCCAGTAAGCGCCTTTGACAAGGCGTATCATCATGCGGCGGTTATTTTGTTCTGCCAGGGTGATCAGCCAATCCAGAACGCGGCCCGAACGTTTCTGGTATGCTTGCACGGCCAGGCCGAAACCGTCCCAGCTTTTCAGTGAGGGGTCGGCGAACACGTTTTTAATGATATCGAGGGATATTTCGAGGCGGTACGCTTCTTCCGCATCCACCGTCATGCCGATACCGAAGTGGGCGCATTTCTGCGCCAGCACCAGGAGCTTGTCGGAAAGAGCCGGTACACAGTGCTGCCGTTGTGCATATTCAAAGCGGGGATGGAGGGCGGAGAGCTTGACCGATATACCGGGAGATAAAATAGGGCCTCGCCCCGCTGCCGCACGACCGATGGCGTTAATCGCCATCTCATAGCTTGCAAAGTAGTGGTCGGCGTCGTCCGCTGTGCGTGCGCCCTCGCCCAGCATGTCATAAGAATGGCGGTAGCCGATCTTTTCAAACCCTGCGGCACGGGTGAGGGCTTCGTCAATTGTACGGCCCATGACGAATTGTTGCCCCATAATTTTCATCGCTTGCAGCATGGCGCGGCGGACAATCGGTTCACCCAGTTTTGATACCATTTTTCCGGCGATGGCGGAAACAGAGCCATCGTTTATTTCCTCGACATCGCTGATAACCTTGCCGGTCAGCATCAATGCCCAGGTGGAGGCATTGACGAATAGGTCATGACCGCTTCCTAGGTGCTGGTCCCAATCGGCGGCGCCGATTTTGTCACGGATCAGCTTGTCTGCTGTTTTGGCATCAGGAATGCGCAGCAGTGCCTCGGCCAGACACATCAGGGCAATACCTTCACGGGTTGAAAGCCCAAATTCCTGTAAAAAACTGTCAAGACCACCAAAGCGCTTGCGATGAGCGCGGACGGTCTCGACAAATTTCCGCGCCGTTGTCTTGATACGCTTGTTTGCTTCCGGTGTTAGGGGGATGGTGTCGAGATATT